>JAZSBQ010000143.1:0-5687 GCA_045602485.1 Clostridia bacterium | reverse complement strand
GCAACAGAAGGATCGATGGGCAGTTTACATACAACGGGAATATTGTGTTTCGCTGCAATCATTTCAATATTGCTGTCACCAAAGATTTTGTGTACGCCGCCGCAGTCAGGGCATTTGAAGTAGGACATATTTTCCACGATACCCAGAATAGGTACATTCATCATCTGTGCCATTTTTACAGCCTTGCCGACAATCATAGAAACAAGTTCCTGCGGTGAAGTAACGACAATAATGCCATCAACGGGCAAAGACTGAAAAACTGTAAGCGGAACATCACCTGTACCCGGTGGCATATCAACAAACATATAATCAATACTGTCCCATATAACATCTGTCCAGAACTGCTTTACTGTGCCGGCAATTACCGGGCCACGCCATATAACAGGATCTGTCTCATTCTCAAGCAAAAGGTTTACAGACATAATCTCAACACCGTTTTCGCTTGTCATGGGCATAAGACCGTACTCGTTGCCGACCGCGTGTCCTTTTATACCAAAGGCTTTAGGTATAGACGGTCCTGTTATATCAGCATCAAGTATCGCACAACGATACCCCTTTTTCTGCATACCTGCAGCCATAAGAGAAGTAACAAGTGACTTACCTACGCCACCTTTACCGCTGACGATTCCAATAACTTTTTTAACAGAACTCATATTATTAAGCGGTGCGAGAAGGCTTTCTTCTTTACGCTCTGAACAATTCTGACCGCAACTTGAACAATTATGTGTACATTCACTCATTTTATAATTCCTCTTTTCTGTTGTATAAATACTTAGTCATATAAAATAATTATAACTCTAATTAATCCTTGTGTCAACAAATTACAATACAAAACAGAGAAAAATCACACAAAAAATATTTCAGCATATTATATAGCGGGATGGTGTTTATTATGCGAAATTTCTATCCGCTAAGACGAATAAAATATCGTTTTGGATTTTATTCAAATCGTAAAAATATTCTGCGACGTTATTTTATGTACATAATTTTTGTTTTATTTATTCTTTCCATTATTTTAATTGGTGGAAGTTTTCGAGTTTTTCACTTTGCTCTTATAATAGGTGAAGATATAAATAAAAATGATGTATTATATAATTGCAGTAAAATCACATCTACTCTGATCGAGGAAAAGGGCATAGCATACAAGGATGTATTTGCTGAAAATATAAATGAAAATGGTAAAGTTAATTCCATAAGCACGGATTTTACAAAAATTAATTATCTCAAATCAACCATTGATGAGGAGTTGAGTAAATATTTTAATTCTTACAACCACTTAAAATGTGATGTGCCGGTCGGTACAATATTATCAAATAATATTTTTGCCGCATGGGGATTTAAGATTCCGGTTCAACTACTTATATCCTCTAATGCAGAGGTTGAGTTTTTTGATTCATTTACAGATGCAGGTGTAAATCAAACTAAATATTCAATTATGATAAAAATAAAGGTGTCATCTAAAATACATACTGCAGCAAAATCTGTTGAGTCTGTTACATCAATTGATATCCCGCTTTGCGAGACTATAATTGTCGGTGATGTACCTAAATTTGTTATTCCCGGCCAATCGACACATTAAAAATAATAATTAAATCAAAAAATACTTGTTAATTTATTTTTATATGATATACTATATTTATAAAGGTATCAGGAGAGAATTCAAATGACAAAAGAACAAATAAAAATGCGCATAAAAGAATTATGCGAAACTTTAAATAAATATGGATACGAGTATTACGTCCTGGATAATCCTACAGTAAGCGACTTTGAGTATGATGCATTAATGTGCGAATTAATCGAACTTGAGGAGGCAAATCCTGAGTTCAAAACTGTTGATTCGCCCACACAACGTGTAGGCGGCGCAGTATCAGATGGATTTTCAACAATTGAGCATCAGGTGCAGATGCAAAGTCTTGCTGATGTATTCTCAAAAGAAGAATTGTTTGAGTTTGACGAAAGAACTCGTGCATCTCTTGAGGTTTCATCCGTTGAGTATGTTACTGAAATGAAAATAGATGGATTATCCGTGTCATTAGAGTACGAAAATGGTGTTTTTACACGTGGTTCAACCCGTGGCGACGGATTTATAGGCGAGGATATAACACAAAACCTGCGAACAATTCCAAGCATTCCTCTTAAACTGACTGAGAATATTCCATTTATTGAGGTCAGAGGCGAGGTGTTTATGCCTCAAAAAAGTTTTTTAAAGTTAAATGAACAAAGAGAAGCCCTGGGAGAGCCAACCTTTGCCAATCCAAGGAACGCCGCGGCAGGCTCACTCCGTCAACTTGACAGTAAAATTGCAGCTGAGAGAAAGCTTGATATTTACATTTTTAACGTTCAGCGTGTTGAAGGTATTGAATTCTCTGATCACGCCTCTTCTCTCAATTATTTAGAAAAACTTGGCTTTAAAGTTATCCCAAACAGAGAAACATATCAAGGAATCGAAAAAGCATATGAAAAAATACTGCAAATCGGCGAAAGCAGAGGCGATTTAAGTTTTGATATTGACGGCGCAGTTGTAAAGGTTAATTCCTTTACACAACGTGATTTGCTTGGTTTAACAAGCAAAACCCCAAAATGGGCAGTTGCTTATAAATTCCCCGCAGAACGTCAGGAAACAAAACTTCTCGACATTGCTCTTCAGGTCGGCAGAACGGGTGTAGTTACGCCTAATGCTGTTTTAGAACCTGTCAGAATTGCTGGTTCTCTCGTAAGCCGTGCAACTTTACACAATATAGATAACATAAAATCTAAAGACATCAGAATAGGCGATACTGTAATTATTCAAAAAGCCGGAGATATAATTCCGGAAGTTGTCGAATCTGTTAAATCAAAACGTATCGGTACAGAAAAGGAATTCAATATGCCACAATTTTGCCCTGCCTGCGGTGATACACTTATTCGCATTGAGGGTGAGGCCGCTACAAGATGTACAAACTCCAACTGTCCGGCACAACAATTGCGCAGTATAATCCACTTTGTGTCAAAGCCAGCAATGGATATTGATGGCTTAGGTGCCGCTATTGTAGAACAATTACTCGACGAAAAACTGATTCGGGATTGTGCAGATATATATTCCCTGAAATATGAAGATATAGTTTCGCTGGAAGGTTTTGGCGATAAATCCGCCAACAATCTTATTGATGCAATAAAAGAATCCAAAACCAGAGGTCTTGACCGAGTTTTATTTGGACTTGGAATCCGTATGATAGGCAGCAGGGCAGCGCAAATTCTTGCTGAACACTACGGAAACATAGATACACTTATGTCCTCAACGCCCGAAGAATTGTCAACTATACCTGAAATAGGTGAAAAAATGGCTCAAAGCCTTGCTGACTATTTCAGACATAATAAGTCCCTTGAACTTATTATGCGCCTGAAATCAGCAGGATTAAAACTTGATTATAAGGCAGAACGCGCAGGCGATACCTTTGTTGGAAAAACATTTGTTCTCACCGGTACTCTTCCAACATTAAAGCGCAACGACGCAAAAGCATTGATAGAATCACACGGCGGCAAGGTAAGTTCAAGTGTTTCCAAAAACACAGATTATGTTGTTGCAGGAGAGGAAGCCGGCAGTAAACTTGATAAAGCAAATGCGCTTGGCGTCAATGTTATTACCGAAGAAGACCTCTTGTCCATGCTTAATTAAACTTGTATATTTTACAATGTTTCGGGCACTATATTATTAAACCCATCCATTGGGAAATAATATAACGGAGGTCTCTATTATGGAAAACTCAACAAATCCCGGAATTTATTGCAGCGTACAGCAGTGTGCATATCACACAACCGATGATAAGTGTACTGCAAGCAAAATTGAAGTAGGGTCATCCAAAACATGTTGCAGTTCATGTGATACTGAGTGTGTTACATTTAAACCTGCACAGTAACTTTTACTGTCACTTGCCGCATATTGGCAAGTGACATTTTTATATTATAAATTTTTTTCAAATCATACTTGCATCACAGAAAGTTTTAATGTATAATATAAAAGATGTATTTTGTTGAAAAAGTTGAGGGTTATAGTTATGATTGGTTTTGATAACGAAAAATACTTACAGATGCAATCTGAGCATATCAGAGAAAGGATTTCACAGTTTGGCGGCAAACTCTACCTTGAGTTTGGTGGCAAACTTTTTGACGACTATCACGCATCCCGCGTGCTGCCGGGTTTTCAGCCTGACAGTAAACTTCGTATGTTGCTCCAGCTCAAAGACAGAGTTGAAATTGTTATTGCTATTAACTCCTCTGACATAGAAAAAAACAAACTTCGCGGCGATTTGGGTATTACATACGATATGGATGTAATCAGACTTATTGACTGTTTCCGCACAATTGGTCTGTATGTAGGCAGTGTTGTTATGACACAGTTTACTGGACAACCTACCGCAGAGGCTTTTCAGCGTCGTCTTGAAAACCTCGGCTTAAAGGTATACCGCCATTATATGATTGACGGATACCCCTCTGATATTTCAAAAATTGTAAGTGATGAGGGCTATGGCAAAAACGAATATATCGAAACAACAAGAGAGCTTGTTATTGTAACCGCGCCCGGTCCCGGTAGCGGAAAAATGGCAACTTGTCTTTCTCAGTTATATCACGATAACAAACGCGGAATCCAAGCAGGATATGCAAAATTTGAGACATTCCCTATATGGAATATTCCGCTTCAGCATCCCGTCAATCTTGCATATGAGGCAGCAACCGCTGACCTTAATGATGTAAATATGATTGACCCATTCCATCTTGAAGCGTATGGTAAGACAACTGTAAACTACAACAGAGATGTTGAAATCTTCCCTGTTGTTACTGCTATGTTTGAAAAAATTGTCGGCAGTTGCCCATATAAATCACCTACCGATATGGGTGTAAATATGGCAGGCAACTGCATTGTAAACGACGATGTAGCATGTGATGCATCACGTCAGGAAATCCTTAGAAGATACTACACCGCTCTGTGTGACCAACGTAAAGGCATTATAGGTGACGATGTAGTTTTAAAACTTGAATTATTGATGAAAAAGGCAGGTATAACCGTTCACGACAGACCTGTTATCGCACCTGCTCTGCAAAAAGCAGCACTCAGCGGTGCACCTGCTGCTGCAATGATGCTTAAAGATGGCACAATAGTTACAGGCAAAACCTCTGATTTACTTGGTGCTTCTTCCGCACTGTTGCTTAACGCGCTCAAGACGCTTGCCGACATACCCGATGATGTTCACTTAATTTCGCCTGTTATAATTGAACCTATTCAGCACTTAAAGGTAGACCATCTTGGAAACCGAAATCCAAGACTTCATACAGACGAGGCTTTAATTGCACTTTCAATCTGTGCTGCAACAAACCCCGTTGCAGAGAGAGCTATGGAACAGCTTTCAAACCTCAGAGGATGCGAGGTTCATTCATCAGTTATACTCTCTGCTGTTGACGAAAAGGTATTCCGCAGACTTGGTGTAAATCTTACATGTGAGCCTGAATATTAGTCCTCAAAAACTGTTTGATAATATATAAAATAAAGAAGCCTGATAAATTATCAGGCTTCAGACCACTGACAAAGTCAATGTCGGTGGTCATTTTTTTGCAAAAAAGCTTTAAAAAGCAAGTGAAATATGGTATAATAAAAGTATATAAAACAGCATAATAATGGGGTGTTGAGATGCTTTTAGAAGGAACAAACCGTC
>JAZSBQ010000142.1:0-2231 GCA_045602485.1 Clostridia bacterium | reverse complement strand
GTTGATGAAACAGTATATTATTTCAACTACATAAAACCCGTGCGAAAACTAAAAAGAAAACCGCCTGTTCAATACAGACTTGAACAGGCAGCTTAAAATATTCTTTTTTTGTGTCTACAAAGTATTGACTATTTCACGCATATGTCCCGGCTTTTTGTTATTTTATGTCTGGTTATACAAAATATTCTCGCAATTTGTATATGGAAATATTTTGCAATTATACCAAATGTTGTGGTATAATATGTAAAAAGATACAATTTATTCCAATAATATAATTCGAGAGGAGAGAAATTACTTTGTTAACCTACAAAAGAGAAGGAACCGTCAGAGAAATAGAGAGACGCAAACCTGACACAGATACTTCAATAGCACAGGACAGCAGAAATTTCACAAAATGCGGAGAGGTACGGACTATCCCCATCAAAAACGTCATGCCAAACCCAAATCAGCCAAGAAGAGACTTTGACAAGGCTGCGCTTCAGGACCTTGCAATATCAATTATGGAGTATGGCCTTATGCAGCCTATAACCGTACGCCAGACAGGTCCTTTTGACTATGAACTTATAGCAGGCGAGAGAAGGTTGACTGCCTGCAAAAATCTTGGTATGACATATATCCCTGCAATTGTTATGCGCGCCTCTGACACAGACAGCGCCATACTTGCTCTTGTCGAAAATATTCAAAGAGAGAATCTCAACTACATAGAAGAAGCCGAGGCCTTTTGCACCCTTATAACCGAGCATGGCTTAACTCAGGAGGAACTTGCAGACAAACTTGGCAAAGGCCAGTCAACTATTGCAAATAAAATAAGAATTCTGCGGCTTTCATCAAAAGTGCGCGAAATCCTTACAGAAAACTCGCTTACCGAGCGCCACGCAAGAGCATTGCTGAGGCTTCCGGAAGAGCGTCAGCAACTGCGTATACTTAAAATAATAGTAGAGCGTGGTCTTAACGTAGCAAAAACCGAAGAACTTGTAGACAAACTTCTCAGAGGCCCCGGCAGACCACTTGCAGAACCTAAAAATATGCGCGTATTTAAAGATTTACGGATATTTACCAACACAATACGTCAGGCGGTTGATATGATGAAGCGCTCGGGCATAGATGCAAAGGCCAAAAAACGTGAGAGTGACAACTATATCGAGTATACAATCCTTATACCAAAATCAGAGGATGAATAAAGTTATGGCAGTCAGATGCCTGAGGCATCTGTCTGCCATTATATTTTTATTTATAAAATATTGCTTTTTCCGTAAATATATGCAATAATATTTACAGAAAGGAAAGATAGCCCCATGAAAGAAAAAATATATACAATTCCCGTAAACGAGGCCTTTGATGACCCCGGCGAATGCCCCTTTTGCAAACTGTACGAAAAACTTGAGAGAGGCATCCTTGACTACATTCTCGGGCCGTCATATATGGAAGAAGATATAAGAGAAGAAACCAACAAATATGGTTTTTGCAAGCATCACTATGAAAAAATGTTTCACGGCGGTAATCACCTTGGCGTCGCGCTGATGGTCAGCACACATTTAAAAAAGATAAACAAAGACCTTGACAGCATACTTGATAATAAACGGACCACAGATAAAAAGGGCGGCCTGTTTAAAAAGGATGTCCCCTCCTCTCCTCTTGCCGAATACACCGAAGATTTATCTTCTTTCTGTTATGCTTGTATGCGTATAGAGGGAAGAATGGAAAATTACATAAACACTTTCTTTTATTTATGGAAAAAAGAGCCTGAGTTCCGCGAAAAAGTGCTGTCTACCAATGGTTTTTGTCTTGAACATTTTGCGCTGATTATGACTGAAGCACGCAAACGAATGAAGCCTGCAGACCACTCACAATTTGCAGGTGCCATTATTCCTCTGCAAAAAAAGAACCTCGCACGGATCGACGAAGAACTTGACTGGTTTATCCGGAAGTTTGATTACAGATTCCAAAACGAACCATGGAAGAATTCAAAAAATGCACCTAAGAGAGCAATTCTTAAAATTTCATCGCTGCAGATTGAGGAATAAATGATTAAAATTTCTTAAATATGGGATAATAAATTATAACTATAATAAAAATAATGGAAAAATTACTTGACAAATCAATGCTTAATATGATATACTTACAAGGTCGCAAAAAATGAATACGGAGAGGTGTCCGAGTGGTTTAAGGAGCTAGTCTTGAAAACTAGTGATGCGAAAGCACCCAGAGTTCGAATCTCTGCCTCTCCGCCA
>JAZSBQ010000141.1:0-4721 GCA_045602485.1 Clostridia bacterium | reverse complement strand
AGAGAAGTTCTCAAGAGTGTTTCTCTGGTCAGGGCCTACGTTGATTCCGGCATTATTTACAAGAACATCAATCTTGCCATATGTATTCTTTATTTCTTCTACCGCTGCTTTAACAGCATCACGGTCAGTAAGATCAAAATCAAGTCCGAGAATATTGTCACGATCTTTAGCATATTCTACGCATCCTCTGATGTCGCAGGCTACAACGTTTGCACCACTTTCAGCAAAAGCCTCAACCATTGCTTTTCCAAGGCCACCTGCCGCACCTGTTACTATCACGGTTTTGTTTTTAAAGTTAACTTCCATCTGTCATTGCCTCCACATTTTTCACAATACACCTATTGTATATTGTATATTATATATTATACACTAATAATATAACTAAATATATATAAAATTCACCAACAATTATATGGTATTCACCTACAAATTGCACAAAAGCAACAATTTCTATTCTCCAAGGAAATTTATGTCAATTTTGAACGAAATTTCGCCCCTGGGCGGTATAAAAAATTCTATCCCTCTCCTACCTGCCGCAACAGGTGAATCATATGGAATGTTGCATGGTTCAACTGCAGCATTATACATATTTTTGAAACCACCGTTGTTCATCCACACACCGAGATACGGGAGCATCTCCAAATCATAAGAAAGTTTTATTCCCGTTCCCTTTTCGTCATCAACATATCCACAAAAACCCTCACTAAGTTTGTTTGTAAAATAGTACTTGTATGCCTCACCGCCCGGAACAAAAGGAGCGGATACGAGAGACTGCTCATCAAGTTTTAAAACATCACCTGTTTTACCGAGCCTTGCTGTCTCGTCAAACATAATCTCAACTGTCTCGTCATTGCTGATTCCGGCAATTACTCTGCCACCCGGGACCGCTGCAAACATTGTGTGAAGCGCCCACAGACACGGAAGTTCTTCCTTTCTCTGGTTTTCTATTCTATACTCCGCACAAACACCACCATCGGCATTCTCAGATACTGTTTTACTGTACTTATAGCCGCGCTCCGCCGAGGTATACTCCATCACAGCCATCTCGCCCGAAACCTCAAGGTTATGAGATACTCTGCACACTTCTCCGTGACACGGATACTCATAGCCATTACATGTGCAAGGATCAATTGTCGGGAACATTTCGTCCGCTCCCGACACCTCTCCTTCAACATAGGAACCTCCCATTCTTATGGGCACATAATGTGGATTTTTGTCCTGTGCCAGCCACTCTCTGCCTGAATTGTCCTTTATGGAAATCAGTTTTCCGCCATTACCAGGTAGATATGTGAGACTCAGTTTTTCTGTTGTGACACATACACCCTCTACATCTTTAAATCTGGTTTTATTAACCTGCATAAGCGTGCACCTCCATTTATTGCCCCGGAAATTTAGCCGTAAATCTTAACCTCGCTGATTTCAATCCAGGGAATAAAATTTGATGCATCACAGAAGTTCTCGCAGAGTTCAATTCTTACGTACTTTGCATTCACAGGGCTATCGAGAACAACTTCCTGCCAGCCCTCCTCTTTGATTACATTCATGCTTGCAACTTTCTGCCACGCAACAGAGTTGATGTCATCACCCTCTCTGCGAAGTTTTGCAGGCTCATCTGTGTTGCTTACATAGATGTTTACAACCTTTGCAAGTTCTTCAAGCACACTTATATCAAGACCCACGTTCTTGAAAAATCTGAACTTTGAGATTTCCTGCTCTTCACCAAAGAAACTGAGAACAACATCTGCAGTTGTCTCAGAGTTCGCTCCCCATGTGCCACCGCATCTTGTGATATCATCGTCAATAATATTGTTTACCCAGAATGTAGGGTCCTTTTCTGTTACATTTGTCCATTCAACCCTTGTGTAATACGAACCGTCACGTCTTACTCCATACTTCACTTCATTTGTCATGATAAAACCCCTTTTTGTTTACTCTGATTTTTATATTTTCACAAATTTTTTCACCCTTATATCCCGTTATAGCGGTTATTTCACCAAATAACCGCTATAACATTTTATTCAATTTCATTTACCTTCTGCCATTGACAAAAGTTTTGCAGTAACTCTCTCTGCAAGCCAGATATGACCCTTTGGATTCGGGTGACATCCGTCACTTGTCAAATCCTGCCATACGAAATCTGAATCGGTGTGCAGATCAAGCACAGGAACTCCGGCCTCAGTTGACGCCTTAACAAGATACTGCGCATACTCACCAATGTGATGGCCATTGTAGTTGAGTTCTGACGTGTCATGTTCTGAACAGTCCTGAAAGTTTTCTCCACCCAAGAAGTTGCCGATACCGTGATGAGGATACGGTGTAACGATAAGAACGTTAGATGCATCATTTACCTCTTTACAGTGCTCTATAATATGGTTTACTGCAACGGTAAAATATTTTTCGTCTGTTTCGTTTGCATCTTCAGGTGCAATTTTGCAATCACTCCAGAAATAATCATTTGTTCCGCCAAAGATAACTATGTAGTCGGCATTGTCAACAAGATGCACTCTGTCGATATATGCTTTATCATCGTTATTGTTAAGGCCAGCCCTTGCCACAAGTGTACCCGTGATACCGTAATTTTCTTCAATCGCACCAAGCATTTTGCTTGTAACTGTAGAGAATCTGTCCTCCTGGTTTTCAAGTCCATAGCCCAAGGTGATACTATCACCTAAAAATGCAATTTTTTTACCTTTTAAAAGATCTTTTGAAACACTCATTTTTATCCCCCCGGAACTTGTTTTTTAACTATTATAATTTTATCAAAAATTACTAAAAAAATATAGTGTTTATTCACCAAAAAATATTAAAATTCACCTCTATTTATGGTATTTTCCACCATTTGAAATATTAAAGGCACGATAGGTCTGCTCAAGCAAAATTACACGCATTAACTGATGAGGAAAAGTCATCCTTGAAAAACTGATTTTATAGTCTGCGCGATCCTTTATTTCCTCGGAAATCCCCATAGAACCTCCAATGATAAATGTGAGATTTCCGCCGCCTTCAACCGCGGCTTTATCAATGAAATCCGAAAAATTCGCCGAGTCATACTCCCTGCCCTCTATACAAAGAGCAGCTATACATCCGCTCTTTGGTAATTTCTCTGCTATTCTTGCCCCCTCTTTTTCCAGAACCATAGTCTTTTCTCTTTCACTCGGGTTATCAGGTGTCGGTTCATCCTTAACCTCAATAACATTAAGGTTACAGTATCTGCCAAGCCTTTTTGAATACTCCGCTATTGCTTCTGTAAAATATTTTTCCTTTATCTTTCCAACAACTATAACTGTAACGTTCAGCATTTTACATCCTCCTGTCATAATATAAAAAAAGTATGCAACAACACCTGACACGACAGAATAAAGACTGTCATACCAGCACTTTTGCTGCATACTCAAAGTTCATAAATTAAAGTGCAAAGTAATAACCAACTCCGCGCTTAGTCATAATATGTTTGGGCTGAGACGGGTCATCCTCTATCTTCTCTCTTACACGGCGTACGGTAACATCAACAGTTCTTACATCACCGTAATATTCATAATCCCATACATATTCCAAAAGATTTTTTCTCGAATATATCTTGTTGGGCTGTGCAGACAGGAATTTGATAAGTTCAAATTCACGCACTGTCAGGTCGATGAGAGTTTCATTCTTGTAGAGTTCATAACGATTGCAATCAAGTCTGAAGCAACCAACCTCAATAATCTCAACCTCATCAGGTTTTGCAGGCTCGATCTCAGTGCGACGCATATTTGCCCTGACGCGCGCCAAAAGTTCTCTCATACTGAAAGGCTTTGTGATGTAATCGTCTGCACCGATTTCAAGGCCCAGAACTTTGTCAACTTCTTCTTTATGTGCTGCAGTAACCATAATAATAGGAACCGATGATGTTTCACGGATTTTTTTACAAACCTCGAACCCGTTCATCTCAGGCAAACGAACATCAAGCAAAATAAGATCCGGCTTTTCCTCAGTTTTTGGTGTCAAAGCCTTTTCTACAGCCTCTATACCGTCATAAGCCTCAAAAACAGCATACCCCTCCTGCTGAAGGTTCAGTTTTAAAATATCTACAATATTTTTTTCATCATCGACAACGAGTATCTTCTTCGCCATTTTTACAACCCCTTTGGTTATTAAATTAGCTTTAGTAAACCACAAAATCAAGCGGATCACAAAATTCTCCGCAATGCTTAACTTCAAAATGAAGATGAGGTCCGCTGCTGTTTCCTGTGCTGCCCATATAAGCAATCAACTGCCCTTTGGAAACATTCTCGCCGACTTTGACTAAAAGTTCACTGCAATGAGCATAAGCGGTTTCATAACCATTGTGATGATTAATCACAATGTATTTACCATATCCGCTCATATTTCCTGCATAGGTAACCTCTCCGCCGTCAGCAGCACAAATTTTAGTACCTGCATCCGCACCGATGTCTACGCCATTATGATTGCGCCCGTCGCGCATACCATAATCAGATGTCATAACTCCCTCCGTTGGGTTAATAAAGCTTTTTTCTTCCGAACCGTCTTCTGTCTCTCCGGCATCATCTGAGATATCTGCAAAATTCGCATCTGCCGGCATCTCTACCGTTGCAATTTCTGCCGAAACAGCCGCATTATTCACAGGTGCAGAAACACCGTCACAAAACCACAGTGCCGCAACCATCACAAGTAATGCTTTGGCTATGCCTCCGTAAACTTCAAAAGGTTTTTTTCCGGAATTT
>JAZSBQ010000140.1:0-25113 GCA_045602485.1 Clostridia bacterium | reverse complement strand
CTCCTTTTTATATGGGTGTTTCATTAATTTCGTTTTTTCAACTAAGGCAATTATATCAAAACCTTTTCTATATGTCAAACATATCTGTCAATTTAAGCAAAATTTTACATTTTGCATTTCAAAGAGTGTTTCCCGGTGCATTTTTGTTTATATTTTCTCTATTCCACTCCGATTTTTTTAAGCGTCTTATAAAGACGCGGAGGGCTTTTTTTAGTTACCACCTGATATACCTCTCCGCTTTTGTATGCCCCGATTATCCCCCTCTCGTATTTAAGGTGAATTATATCCGTCTTCCTCTCGTCCTTTACGCCAAACCGCAGCCTTGTACTGCAATATTCAAGATAGGACACGTTTTCGCATCCGCCAATGTTCATCAGGATTGTTTTTGCCATACTTTTATAGGTCATATTTGTCCCCTTTTTTGTAATTTTTTACTATTTTGTGCCGTAGTTTTTACCTTTATACTGTAAAGGGTGAAAATTTTTCATTTTACTATTGAAAAAACTGATATAATTTGGTAGAATGGATATGATGCGATTTTTGTATCTATGCGGATTATCAGATTTGACTTCTGATACTGATATACATAATTTTTATCTGCGGATTCAGGTATGATACATCCTGCATCTGCACAAGCAGGAAGGGACCATGCAAAGATGAAGAACTCAAAAGTTAAATCTATTACAGACACTGCTGTTTCTGCGGCTTTGTGTGCATTGTTTATTATTATAGTAACATATGTGCCGCCCTTATCAGTGCCTGTGTCTTTTGCAGTCTCTGTACCTCTTATGTATATTGCGCTCCGTCACGATATAAAACATTCTGTAATGGCGTGCCTGTGTGCGGCGCTTGTCTCATTTTTTATAATCGGAGACGCCTTGTCAGTTATGCTTTTGATGCTTACCTACGCTGTGCCGGGGCTTGTTTTTGGGGTATGCTCTTCTAAAAAGATGCGTTTCCCTTTATCCATCGCCCTGTCTGCCCTGTCGGTGCTTATAGGTTTTGTGATTGAACTTATGATTATAAACGGCGGCGGCGACGGCATAGCAAACCTGATAAACTCAATCACACAAACTATGGGAGACACTCTTAAATCTTCCGTAGCACAGACTCAGATGATTCCATCCGGTGATGCAGAAGTATTTATCTCCGAGATGATGACGCAAACCGCAAATCTGTTTTTACTGAGTCTGCCGACCACTATTATCACAACCTCTGTTATATATGCATACATTGTCTCTATGGTCGGGATATTCTTTATGAAGAGACTGAGGGTTGCCTCTGTTTCTTATACAAAGTTTTATATGATTTGCGCACCCAGAAGTATGTGCATAATTACTTTTATACTTCTTTTGATTATACAACTTGGCGGAATCGAAGGAACCTGCGGCGCAGCCCTGCAAAATCTTTACACCCTTTCTGCTCTCTACATTGCCATTTGCGGGCTGTCTGCCATTGACTATTCCTTCAAAAACAAAATTCCCCGGGGAATAATAAGGGCAATTATATATATTGCCGTGTTCCTTTTGGGTTTTATGCTCAGTTCTTTTATGATTACTGTTCTTACCGTAATCGGTTATCTTGACGGTCTGAACGGCCGCCGTATGAGCAGAAAGGCATAAGGTGATAAACTATGAAAAATATTACCACACCGCGTGACTTTGTAAAGTCAGAGTTTAAAAATGTTTTTAATTTGCTGATTGTGGGATGTACGGTTCTGATTTTGGCAGGATTGTTTATTATGTTCTTCAGCAACGGCTCATTTATACCTACCCCCGTAAGTTTTGGCATATCGGTTGTTATTGTAGCGGCAAGTATATCAATCCTTATTATCGGCAGTTCGGTCTTGAAACACCGCGGCAGAAATATGCGCAAGTATTTTGAGGAATTATCCTTTGGCGTTGAGAGTACCGCAAAAGCGGCAATGCTCAGTTTTAAAGACCCTATGGTTGTTGTTACATCCTCCGGCGTAATCCGCTGGAACAACACCGCCTTTGCCCATCTTTGCAACAGGAACGTTCTTCTTGGCACAAAACTTGCTGATATTTTTCCTAATATAAGAATATCATCCTTTTTGGAAACCGATAACGAAAACCATAATATAGAGCATGGGTTTTCCTTTAACGGCAGAGACTATATCCTTATCGGCACACCTGTTATAACTGTCCGCAACAACAGTGAGGAAACACTCATCAGCCTTATCTTCTCAGATATCAGCGCTATAACCGCTCTGCAGACAGAACTTGATGACCGACGCACCATTGTCTGCACCGCTGTGATTGACAACTATGACGAGGTTTTAAGAGAGACACCTAACTCAAGCCACGGCGCACTTGTCGGCGATATAGAGCGCTGCATCGGTCTCTGGGTTGAAAAGGGCGAGGGTTTTTACCGCCGCCACGAGAGGGACAAGTTTGTTATTCTCTTTGAGAAGGCAAAGTTTGATATATTGCTCAAAGAAAAGTTCAGCGTTTTAAATGACGCAAAAGAAATTGACCAGGGCAACAGAATCCCCGTAACCCTGAGCATCGGCGTTGGCGCATCAGAGGACGGACTTCTTGAAAACGACAGAGTATCTCTTGTTGCACTTGATATGGCACTTGGCCGCGGCGGAGACCAGGCGGTTATGAAAGGCGAAGACGGATATGCTTTCTTTGGCGCAAGAAGTCTTGGCGTTGAAAAAACCACCAAGGTTAAAGCCCGTGTGGTTGCAGACAGCCTTTGCAGACTTACAGACGAAGCATCAAAGGTTATTATTATGGGGCACAAATCCTCTGACTATGACAGTTTTGGTGCATCTGTAGGCCTCTTCCGTGCAGTAAGAAACAGAGGCAAAAACTCATATATAGCCCTTGACAGAGCGCATAATAACGTTGGCGAAATTCTCCCTGATATGCTGATTGACGCAGAATATTCAGACGGCATAATAGCCCTTGACAGAGCGATGGGACTGATGGATGAGAATACTCTGCTTATAATCGTAGACACCCACAGACCAACTATGGTTGAGTATCCCGAACTTTTAGAAAAGGCTAAAAAGGTAGTTCTTATCGACCACCACCGCAGAAGCGAGGACTTTATAGAAAACACCGCTCTTATATATCACGAGCCTTATGCTTCCTCTACCTGCGAAATGGTAACCGAGATTCTGCAGCATATGGACGATACACAAAGCATATCTGTCCGTGAAGCAGAAACACTATACTGCGGAATATATTTAGATACCAAGGCATTTACCTTTAAGACAGGCGCAAGAACTTTCGAGGCAGCCGCATATCTGAGAAGAATCGGCGTAGACCCTGTCGGCGTACACAAAATCTTCAGAAACGATCTTGCTATGTATATCCAGAAATCACAAATCATCAGCAACGCAAGGGTATACCGTGACAACATCGCCATTGCAATCTGCGACGAAACCACCAAAAACACCCAACTTGTTGTGGCGCAGGCTGCGGACGACCTGCTTGACATCAACGGCATTGAGGCATCATTTGTTCTTGCAAACATAGGAAACCGCACAGTTATAAGCGGCCGCTCTCTTGGTATGATAAACGTACAGATTATTCTTGAAAAACTCGGCGGCGGCGGTCACATTACAATAGCCGGGGCACAACTTGAAAACAGCAGTCTCACTCTTGCAGAACTTAAACTTCATAACGCAATAGACGAGACTCTTTATGAATAGACATACGAAGAAAGGATGAAATATAATGAAAGTAATTTTAAAACAGGACGTAAAATCACAGGGCAAAAAGGGCGACCTTATTGAGGTAAGCGACGGATACGCAAATAACTTCCTCCTCCCTAAAGGTCTGGCTATCCCTGCTACAAAGCAGGCCCTTAACGAGCTCGAGGGCAAAAAGGGTGCAGAACAGTACAAGCGCAATATGGAAGAGCAGAAAGCCCAGAACATTGCAGAGCGCATGAAGGACATAAAGGTATCTCTTAAGGCAAAGGCAGGCAAAGAGGGTAAACTCTTTGGCTCTGTTACATCAAAAGATGTTGCCGACGCCCTTAAAGCACAGTTTAACATTACCGTTGACAAGCGCAAGATTGATTTGCCCGACGGCATAAAGACCTGTGGCATCAGAGAAGTAAATGTTACTCTCTACACAGGGGTTGTAGGCACATTTAAGGTTGAAGTAACCGAATTATAGAAAACTTTTATTACGAGAGGAGGGTCTGCATTGAGCGAACTTATAAACGATATGCCGGCCTTTGAGAGCGGCGCTGCGGAGACTGCGGATTTTCAGAGGGCAATGCCTTTTTCCAACGAGGCAGAACAATCTGTCCTTGGTGCAATGTACCTTGACAAGGATTGTATCCCCGATGTTATAAACAGAGTAAACTCAGGAGACTTTTATATTGACAGGCACAGGGAACTCTTTGAGGCAATCAAAGACCTTTTTAACCTTGGCCGTCCTATCGACCTTGTTACACTTGAAGAACATCTGACGCTTCGCGGGTCTCTTGAAAAAATCGGCGGAATCGGGTTTGTGGTAGACGTTGCAAACACCGTACCCTCTACCGAGAGTGTTATATTCTATGCCGACATTGTTAAAGATAAATCCGTAATGAGACGTATGATAAAACTTGCTGACCAGATAAGCAATGCCTGCTATCGCGGTGACGAAGAGACCGACGATATTCTTGCAAAAGCACAGCAGGGTATTATTGAAATCACTCAGGGCAGAATCACAAAGGGCCTTACCCACGTCGGCACATATTTAGAGGCTGAGTTTAACGCCCTTGAGGCTTTGTCTAAAAAGTCCTCCTCCGTTACGGGCGTCCCAACAGGCTTTACAGACATTGACAGACGTACCTCGGGCTTTCACGGGGCAGAACTTATTCTTATTGCTGCAAGGCCCGGTATGGGTAAGACAAGCCTTGCCCTTAACATTGCACAGAACTCAGCAGTAAAGCACGGCAAAAAAGTTGCCATATTCAGTCTTGAGATGCCGGGCATCCAGGTTGCAACACGTCTTCTCTCGGCTGAGGCAAAGATAAGTTCAGAGAGACTTAAAAAAGGCGACCTGCGTAAAGATGACTGGCTCAGAATCGCATCAGCGGCTGAGGTTTTGAGCAACTCAGATATATATATAGATGATACATCCAGCATAACCGTAACCGAAATCGGTGCAAGATGCCGCAAACTTATGCTTGAAAAAGGCCTTGATATGGTTGTGATTGACTATCTGCAACTTATGAGTGCAGCAGGCAGAAGCGGCGGCAACAGACAACAGGAGATATCTGAGATTTCGAGAACTCTTAAAATCCTTGCAAATGATTTGAAGATTCCCGTAGTTGCACTGTCTCAGCTTAGCCGTTCTTCCGATAAAGAAAAGAGAGAGCCTGTCCTCAGTGACCTCCGTGATTCGGGTGCTATTGAGCAGGACGCAGACGTAGTAATGTTTTTATACAGAGAGGGATACTATAAAGAGGACGCAGAAGAGCCAAATAAGACAAAGTGCAACTTTGCCAAGCACAGAAACGGTGAGGTTGGCTATGAGTACCTGACATGGCTTGGCGAATATACTTCCTTCTCGGACTGGAGCGGTAATCGTGAACAATAAAGGCACATCAACTGAACTTGTCATAAGAACAGTTAAAAAGACAATTGCGGATAAATGCCTTTTGCAAAAAGGTGACAAAGTTTTAGTCGCTCTCTCGGGCGGCGCTGATTCTGTGTGTCTTCTTCACGTTCTTTGCAGCCTTAAAGAAGAACTTAGCATTATTGTTGCCGCTGCCCACCTTAATCATATGATAAGGGGCAGAGAGGCAGACTCTGACGAGGCTTATGCCGCAGAACTCTGCACAAACCTTGGCATACCCTTTTATGCAACCAGAGTAAACATATCCTCTGTTGCCAAAGAGCAGGGTATATCAGAAGAACTTGCCGGCAGACAAGAGAGATACGCCTTTTTTAAAAGGCTCTCAAAATCCTACGGATACACCATGACGGCAACGGCACACAACCGCAACGACAGGGCAGAAACCATCCTGATGCGTGTTATCCGCGGTACGGGGCTTGACGGCCTTAGCGGTATAAAATATAAAAGAGACGATAATATAGTAAGGCCCCTGCTTGATGTAAAGAGGGCAGATATAGAAAATTACTGCCGCGAAAACTCACTTGAGTTTTGCACAGACAGCACAAATGCAGAAACAATATACACAAGAAACAAAATAAGGGGCGAACTTATCCCCTTTCTTGAAGAGAATTTTAATCCGAAAATCATCGACACTCTCTGCACCTTCAGCGAAAACTGCGAAGAAGACGCAGGCTTTATCAACGGCTATGCAGAGAGATTATATGAGAGAATAAACAGCCCGATGCCAAAGCGCAAGCCAACTGTTCTTGACATAAAATCACTTGAGATGGTTGACGACAGTATTCAAAGCCGTCTTATCCGCATTGCGGCAAAAGAGGTTATGGGCAGCGACTATAAAACCGAGCGTTGCCACATTGATGCTGTGTGCAGTCTCTTCGATAAGGAAACAGGCGCCACCGCAGAACTCCCCAAAGGGTTGAGGGTGTCTGTCAAATACGGATGGCTTGAGTTTAAAATTGACGACGGCACCGTCACAGAGCCTGAGGATTTCTGCTATGAAACAGAAATCGACGGAGAGTTGCACCTCACAGACCTTGACATAAGTTTTAAGGTGGTTGAGGGCAGACCCAAACCTTTAAAAAATCAAATGGTCCTTGATTTTGACAAAGTAAGCGGCAAACAGTTATTTGTCAGAAACCGCAGAGCGGGTGACAGAATGGTCTTCTTTAAAGACGGAAAAACCCGAAAACTTAAGGACTACTGGATTGATAAAAAAATCCCGTCGGAGGACAGGGACGTTATTCCTCTTCTTTGTACAGAGGATGAAGTTATCGCAATCATCGGTGACAGGGTTGCCGAAAATATAAAAATGACAGAGAGTTCCACGAGAGGATTGGTGATTACCTATGGCGCAGACAATGAAAATCGGTAAGACACTTTTCAGCGCAGAAGAAATCAGAGAGTGCGTAGCAGGTCTTGCAGAAAAAATAAATAAGGACTACCACGGCGAAGAGGTTATAGTCCTTGGCATCTTAAAAGGTTGCTTTGTTTTTATAAGTGACCTTGTGCGCCACCTTGACGGCGACGTAAGAGTTTATTTTATGGAGGTCTCAAGTTATAACGACGGAACCGTCAGCAGCGGAAAGATAAAGATAAAAAAAGACCTTGACACAGACATAGAGGGTAAAAATGTTTTGATTGCCGAGGATATTATAGATTCGGGCAATACTCTGTCTCAACTTACAGAGATTTTGAAAAAGCGTAACCCAAAATCCTTAAAGGTCTGCACACTGCTGAGCAAGCCGTCAAGACGAGAGGTTGAGTTTGAAGCAGACTATACGGGTTTTGTTATAGAAGACAGATTTATCATAGGCTACGGACTTGACTGCGGAGAGCAGTTCCGTCAACTGCCTTACATAGCAGAAGTTGAGTTATAATTAATACTTTTGCACAAACAAAAGTATTAATTAAGAGCGCATAGCAGCTATACAAATATGAAAGTATTTTACTTAAATGCTACGGCAATTGCTTTTGAATAATCGCCGTCCCCTGTTCCGCCTGTGCCTACCGCGGGCGGCAACGTTGCAATAGCCTCCGCTTTTAAACAGATAAATCATTTTTTGACTATTCTACATAAAGAAAGGATATAAATATGGACATCACATCAAAATTTTCAGACAAGGTAAAACACTTAGAGGGCTCTGCCATCAGAGAAATGTTCAAACTTATGCAAAAGCCGGGCATTATCTCCTTTGCAGGCGGCTCGCCTGATTCTGGTCTCTTCCCCAATGTGGAACTTGCGGCAATTGCTGACGAGATTCTTCGCACAAACGGAGCTGCGGCACTTCAGTACGGAATAACCGAGGGATATCCTCCTCTTCGTAACTGGGTTATTGACCGCCTTACAAAGCAGGGCGTAATCGGCGAGGGCGATGACACAATTATCGTCAGCGGCGGCAATCAGGGTATTGACCTTGCTTCAAAATCCCTTATCAACGCAGGAGACGGAATCATCTGCGAAGAGCCGAGTTTTATCGGCGGACTTAACTGCTTCCGCTCTTACAACGCAGAACTCTACGGCGTGCCCGTAGAGGACGACGGTCTCTCAACCGAAAAACTTGAAGAACTTTTAAAAGAGCACAAAAACATAAAGATACTTTACACAATCTCTACATTCCAGAATCCGTCAGGCATTACAATGTCGCTTGAAAAGCGCAAAAAGGTGCTTGAACTTGCAGAGAAGTACGATATTATCGTGTTTGAGGATAACCCCTACGGAGAACTGAGATTCTCGGGCGAGGATGTTCCGACTATCAAATCTCTTGACAAGAGCGGCAGAGTTGTATATTTTGGCTCTTTCTCAAAAATTCTCTCACCCGGTATGCGTGTAGGCTTTGTAAGTTGTACCTCTGCTCTTATGCAGAGAATGATTATCTGCAAGCAGGTACAGGATGTACATACTGCGGTTTTGCCACAGATGATGGCATATGAATTTGTTACAAGATACTCAATTGATGAGCATATTGCAAAAATCAGCAAGGTGTATGGCGAAAAGTGCAACTATATGATGGACCTTATGGACAAATACTTCCCGTCTTGCATAAAGCACACAAGACCCGAGGGTGGCTTGTTCCTCTTCTGCACAATGCCAAGCGGCATCGACAGTAAGGAACTTTTAAAAGAGGCAATTGAGCAAAACGTTGCCTTTGTCCCCGGTGCGACTACAATGATTGATGACAAGAAGGTTTACAGCAGTTTCAGAATGAACTACTCTATGGCATCATTTGAGCAGATTGAAAAGGGCGTTAAAATTCTTGCTGATGTTTTAAACAAGGCAATCAGCAAATAAACCGACATATTTACGAAAGGACTTTAGATATGGGAGAAAAGAAAAGAATATTAAGCGGAATTCAGCCGTCGGGTGCGCTTACCCTCGGCAATTATGTGGGGGCTCTCAGAAATTGGGTAGAACTCCAGAAAACTGATGAATACGAATGCTTTTATATGCTTGCCGATATGCACACAATAACTGTGCGTCAGGAAGCAAAAAATATCAGAAAAAACTCAATGGATTTGCTTGCACTCTTTATTGCGGCAGGTCTTGACCCTGAGAAAAACCCGATATTTTTCCAGTCTCACGTGCCGGCACACGCACAACTTTCTTGGGTGCTTAACTGTAATACATATATGGGTGAACTCTCCCGTATGACACAGTTTAAGGATAAGAGCCGCAAGCACGAAGATAATATAAATGCAGGCCTCTTTACTTATCCTGCATTAATGGCGGCAGATATCCTCCTCTATCAGGCGGATTTGGTACCTGTCGGCCACGACCAGAAGCAGCACCTAGAACTTACACGCGACCTTGCTCAGCGCTTTAACAACGCATACAGCGAGACCTTTACAGTACCTGAGCCGTACATTCCAAAGGTTGGCGCAAGAATAATGAGCCTTCAGGACCCTCATCAGAAGATGTCAAAGTCTGATACCAATGAAAACGGCTGCATTCTTCTTCTTGACCCCATCGACACAATTATCCGTAAGGTTAAGCGCGCGGTTACAGACTCAGGCTCTGAGGTTAAGCGCGGCGATGGCAAAGAAGGCGTAGAAAACCTGATGAGCATTTACAGTGCCGTGACAGGCAAGACTATGGACGAGATTGAGGCAGAGTTTGACGGCAAAGGCTATGGCGACTTTAAGATGGCAGTTGCAGAGGCAGTTGCCCAGGAACTTCGCCCTATTCAGGAAAAATACAACGACCTTATGGCAAACAAGGATTATCTTGAAAAGGTTTACCGCAGCGGCGCAGAGATTGCAAACCGCGTTGCCGCAAAAACTATATCCAAGGTCTACAGAAAAGTTGGTTTTATACAGCCGTAACATCGGCTATAACCGGAGGAAAGTAATATGATTTTCAGCAATAACTTTATTGTCCTGCTGGCACTGGCAGTTGCATTTCTGATTTCCTTTGCCGCAACCCCGATGGTGATTTCTCTTGCACACAGAATAAACGCCATTGACGTACCAAAGGACGCAAGACGCGTACACAAAAAACCCACGCCACTGATTGGCGGACTTGCCATATTCTATGGCTTTGTTGTAAGCGTTTTGTGTTTTACAACTCTTGACAGAGAGACAGCAGGCATACTGATAGGATGTGTAATTATCGTAACCGTCGGCATTATAGATGACGTTACGGATATGAGAGCAATCATCAAACTTATGTGCCAGATTCTGGCGGCGGCTGTGGTTGTGTATTCGGGCGTGAGGATAGAGCATTTTGCCAATCCTTTCTCTCAGTGGTTTGGCCCCCCTTACATTGTGCTTAACTTCTGGGTGTCCGTTACAATCACAATCTTCTGGATTGTCGGCGTGTGTAACGCCGTAAACCTGATAGACGGTCTTGACGGACTTGCCGTTGGTGTTTCTTCTATTGCATCACTTTGTATGCTTGCAATGACACTTATCACCAACAACTTAGAGGTGGCAATCATCACCGCGGCAGTTGCAGGTGCAGGCTTTGGATTTTTGCCCTACAACTTTAACCCTGCAAAAATATTTATGGGTGATACAGGTGCGCTCTTCCTTGGCTTTATACTGGCGTGTATCTCGGTGCAGGGATTTTTAAAACTGTCGGCCATCATATCCTTTGCAATCCCCATTCTGGTTCTTGGATTGCCTATCTTTGACACAGTTTTTGCAATATTTCGAAGAGTACTGACGGGGCACTCTCCTATGTCACCTGACAGAGGGCACCTCCACCACAGACTTCTTGATATGGGATTTTCGCAGAAGCAGACAGTTGCCATACTTTATACCCTGACAACAATTTTGTGCCTTACGGCAGTTGTTATATCAATCGGCGGATATAAGAGAGGAATCTACCTTATTATATCGGTTATGATAATAATCCTCGCATCGCTCAAACTGATGAGCGGTCTTAAAGACCCGGGGCAGAATTCACCGGGCTATGATGATATGGAGCTCCACGAAGAAACCCCCGACAAGGCGCAGGACAAGAAAGGAAATGAATAAATATGAGCAAGATTAAAGTAATGACCATCTTCGGGACCCGTCCCGAGGCTATAAAAATGGCACCTCTTGTAAAAGAACTTGAAAAAAACTCCGATAAGATAGAATCTATCGTGTGTGTAACCGCACAGCACAGACAGATGCTGGATCAGGTCCTTGAGATTTTTGATATTAAGCCCGACTTCGACCTTGATATAATGAAAGACCGCCAGACACTTATCGAGATAGTAACACGCTCTCTTGACGGCCTTGACAAGGTTATGAAAGAAGCAAAGCCCGACATCGTTCTGGTGCACGGCGATACTTCTACCACCTTTGTAGGCTCTCTTGCGGCGTTTTATAATAAGATTGCTGTCGGTCACGTTGAGGCGGGGCTTCGTACTTTCAACAAGTACTTCCCCTATCCTGAGGAGATAAACCGCAGAATCACAGGGGTTATCGCAGATATGCACTTTGCCCCGACTGTGAGAAACGAGAATAACCTCCTTGCAGAAAACACAGACAAGGACACAATCTATATAACGGGCAACACAGTTATAGATGCACTTAAAACAACGGTTAAGGATAATTATGAGTTCAAAGACGAGAACCTTAAAAATATGAACTGGGACACCAAAAAGGTTATCGTTATGACCGCCCACCGCAGAGAAAACCTTGGCGAACCTCTCAAAAACATCTGCACCGCTGTGCGTGACATTGTTGAAAAATATGAGGATGTTGAGGTTGTTTACCCGATGCACCTCAATCCCGTTGTAAGAGAGACCGCGACAGAAATCCTCGGCGGTCTTGACAGAGTAAAACTGATTGACCCTGTAAGCGCGGATGAACTCCACAACGCAATTAACCGCGGCTATCTTGTACTGACAGACTCAGGCGGTCTGCAGGAAGAAGCGCCGTCTCTTGGCAAGCCCGTACTTGTTCTCAGAAACGAGACCGAGCGCCCCGAGGCAGTTGAAGCAGGCACAGTTAAAATAGCAGGCATAAAGAGAGAGGACATCTTCTCTATGACAGAAGAACTTCTGACAAATGCTGATGCTTACAACAAAATGGCAAAGGCGGTTAACCCATATGGTGACGGCCACGCGTCAGAGAGAATCGTAAAGGCGATTATAGAAAAGTTTGAGAAATAAGGAAGGTTGAGAATTCTTCCACCGCTGAAATATTTCCAAACGGGACGTCGGGGACGCCGTCCCCTACAATGATTGTCAACATATATTTCGTAGGGGCGAATATCATTCGCCCGTAATAATGACATAAAGTAATTAAGGGATTATAAACAGAATTTATACTATGGAGGTAATAAAATGCGTATAGAAACTAAATGTATTCAGTCAGGCTACACCCCTGAAAACGGCGAGCCGAGAGTTCTGCCGATTTACCAGAGCACAACCTGGAAGTACGGCTCTACCGAGCAGATGGGCAAACTTTTTGACCTTGAAGAGAGCGGATACTTCTACACCCGTCTTGCAAATCCCACAAACGATGCGGTTGCCGCAAAGATTGCGGATTTAGAAGGCGGCGTTGCGGCTATGCTGACATCATCAGGTCAGGCGGCTTGTTTTTATTCAATCTTTAACATTTGTACTGCCGGTGACCACTTTGTATGCTCTTCAAGTGTGTACGGCGGCACCTTTAACCTCTTTGGGGTTACTATGAAGAAACTTGGCATTGATGTTACCTTTGTTGACCCTGACAGCGATGAAGAAACCCTGTCTGCGGCGTTTCGCGAAAACACAAAGGCAATGTTCGGCGAGACTATTGCAAACCCTGCGCTTGTTGTCCTCGATATTGAGAAATGGGCAAAGGTTGCACACGCACACAATGTTCCGCTTATTATAGACAACACTTTTGCAACACCTATAAACTGCCGTCCTTTTGAATGGGGCGCAGATATAGTTGTGCACTCTACCACAAAGTATATGGACGGCCACGCAACAAGCGTCGGAGGATGCGTTGTAGACAGCGGCAACTTTGACTGGGAAGCCACAGGCAAGTTCCCCGGGCTTACCACTCCTGATGCTTCTTACCACGGCATCACATACACAGAAAAGTTCGGCAAGGCGGCATATATAACCAAACTTACCGCTCAGGTAATGCGCGACCTTGGTTCTATCCCCTCCCCTCACAATGCGTTTTTGCTGAACCTCGGTCTTGAGACTTTGCCGCTCAGAATGGAGCGTCATTGCTATAACGCACAAAAAGTTGCAGAGTATTTAAAGGCTAACGATAAAATCTCGTGGGTTAGTTACTGCGGCCTTGAGGGCGACAAGTACTATGACCTTGCGCAGAAGTATCTGCCAAACGGCTCCTGCGGGGTTATCTCCTTTGGGGTTAGCGGCGGCAGAGATGCGGCAGTAAGATTTATGGACAGTTTAAAACTTGCGGCAATCGTTACTCACGTTGCAGACGCAAGAACTTCTGTTTTGCATCCTGCAAGCCATACTCACCGTCAGCTCAGCGACGAAGAACTTGTTGCGGCAGGCGTAACACCTGACCTTATCAGATTCTCTGTCGGTATAGAGAATGTTGAAGACATTATCGAGGATATTGAACAGGCACTTAAAAATGTATAAATGATTTTTAAAGCCCTGCGTTGCAAATCGCAACGCAGGGCTTTTTATTGTGTAATTAATCCCTCTGCGGGCCGTCGGGGACGCCGGCCCCTACGTTCCCTTTTTTATTAAATTTTATAAGGGACGCAAGATTTAGATGCCGCTATCAAAGGCTTGACAATCTGACGAGGCTTTTGCATATTTTTGTATCTTTGGCACATACTACCTTTAATATTTGCAACAAAAGGAGTGACAGGGGTATGACAGAAGAACTTGGCAGTGTTGACAAAAACCTTGAGGTAAACAGAGCAATAATAAAAGAACTCTTCAGTACATCCATAAACTTTGACTTTGTAATGCGTGATTTTGAAATCACCTTTGATAATGGTAAACTTGCGGGGTTTCTGGTCTTTTTTGACGGGCTTGTCAACAAGACCTTTATAAACCGCGATATATTAAGGGGGCTTATACAGTACGGCGGCAAAAAGCCCGACAAAGATAACTTAAACGATGCCGTCTTTAAAAAACTTATAGCCCTTGCGCCCCTGTCCACCGACACCGACTTTGAGGTCATTGCCGACAAAATATCCTTTGGCAACTGTCTTATCTTTGTTGACGGATGCGACTGCGCCTTTGCAGCCGATGTAAAAGGATGGGGCACACGCGGAGTAAATCAGCCCATCCGCGAGGCAAGTTTATCCGGCCCTCAGGAGGCTTTTAACGAGGTTATTATGAACAACCTCGCACTTATCCGAAAAATCTTAAAAGACCCAAACTTAATTGCCGAGAACATCCCTGTCGGCACAAAAAGCCACACACCCTGCGCAATTTTGTATATCAAAGGAATCACCAACGAAGCCCTTGTAGAAGAAATCCGTGACCGCCTCCTTAAAATAGATACAGAGTATATATTCTCCTCAGGCGATATCGAGATGCTTATCGAGAATAAAACTTTTTATCCTATAACCCATACCCTCAAGACCGAGCGCCCCGACCGCGCCGCATCAATGCTGTCTGACGGCAAGGTAATAGTTATAGTTCAGGGCAGCCCCTTTGTCCTTGTTCTGCCCACCACCGCAACAGATTTAATCGAGGCATCAGAGGACAACTATGTCAGAGTGCCCGAGGCAAACTTTATGCGCATCGTCCGTATCGCAGGGATTGCCCTTTCTCTTCTTCTGCCCGGGCTTTTTATTGCGGTTATGCTGTATCATCACGAGGTTTTGCCAACCAACCTTCTGCTTGCCATCGAGGCAAGCCGCGAGGTTGTGCCCTTTCCCCTCGTCATAGAACTTATTCTGATGGAACTCGCCTTTGAACTTATCAAAGAGGCTTCAATCCGTGTGCCAAGTCCCGTTGGCTCTACCCTTGGTATTATAGGCGGCTTAATCCTCGGTCAGGCGGCGGTTGAGGCAAACATAGTCAGCCCTATTTCTATTATAATTGTATCAATCGCAGGTCTTGGCGCCTTTGCAACCCCATCGGTTGCCCTGTCCCGTTCTGTTGCGCTGACGCGGTTTTTGTTTATAATCTTTGCAAGTCTCTCGGGGCTTTTGGGAATCGTCTGCGCCTACATTATCGGTGCTTCTGTTTTGTCGGCATCATCAACCTTCGGCGTTCCTTTTCTGTCCCCGATTACGCCTAAAAACGGAGATTCTTCCGCAGGCGCCGTCCTTGTAAAGCCTATCTGGAAAAAAGAGCGCCGCCCAAGAAATTTAAAAACGCAAAATCCCATAAAACAACCCCATATAAGCAGAAAATGGACAAATACCTCTGCAGAGCGAAAGGATTGATAATATATGAAACCTTACAACATTGGTCGGTGGGAACTCGGCTCAATTGTCTTTAACTCTCTTATATACAAAATATTTACAATGTATACAGGAGAATTTTCCAATATATCCGCATCGGCAGGGTGGCTTACCGCTGTTTTTACAGGGGCGGTTTTTCTGTTGTTTCTGTCAATAGCGTTAAAACTCTACTCACCCTGCTCAGACAAGGGGCTTATCAATTCCCTCAGGGCGCACAATAAAAACTTAACCGCAAAGATTGTCTCATATATTGCAATAATATATTTTTCCTTTTCGCTTATAAACACAACTGTATCTTCATGCCGCGTTCTTAAGTTTGCGTCCTTTGTATCGTCCCCTCTGTGGTTTACGGCGCTGTTTATTCTTCTTGCCGCCATAGTCTGCGCACTCTGCGGCAGAGGCTCGGTTTACCGCATCCACTCTCTGTCTGCTCTTGGTATCGGCATAGCCGCAATAGTTATCTCTCTTTTCAGCCTTAAATACGCCGATGTATATAACCTGTTTCCCATTCTCGGCAGCGGCGCCCAAAATGTATTTGGCAAAGGTCTTAAAACCTTGTTTTTATACTCGGATATTTTTGTTATCTTCTTTCTGCCAACGGGAGAGAGAAGCTACTCTTTTTCAAAAACCGTATTTATCTCTGCCCTTTTTGCGGTGCTTGTCAATATTGCCGTAGTTTTTGCAATATGCCTGAACTCTCCCTTTGAACTTGCGCAGAAAATCAGCCTGCCTATTTATCCTCTTACCAAAACTTCTGCCTTTGGCAAGGTCCCCCTGCGCCTTGACACAGCATACCACACCGCTATGATTACCTCTGCGGTTTTGTATATTGCCCTTGCTCTTTCCATTCTTTTAAGGCTGATAAAAAAACTGTCATTAAGACCCAAAAAGGTTGTTGCATCTTTGCTTTGCATATTGCTCTGCTTTTCTCTTTGCGGATGCTATGACCACAGCGAGGTTGAAGAAAATGCCTATGTTATTGCCCTTGGTATCGACAAAGGCGAGAGCGAAAGGTTTAAATATACCTTTCAGGTTTCCAACCCGCTTGAGTCAGGCGGCAGTATAGGAGGCGAAGAAATCCCAAAGGAGAATAAAAGCGAAGATGACAAAAACAAGACCGTTGATAATATCATAATTGAGGCAAACGACTACCGCATTGCAACGGACAAGTTAAAGAGTGTACTTTCCAAAGAGGCGCGGCTTTCTCATTTAAAACTGATTGTTTTCTCCTTTGATGTTGCAAGCGAGGGTATGCTTGACCACAGCGAACTTTTGCTCCACGAGAGGGAGGTTCGTCCCGGGTCTGACCTCTGTCTTGCCGCATCGGCGTCTGACTATCTTACCTCGGTCAAACCTACCCTGGAGGAAAGCACCGTCCGTTATTATGAGTTGATTTTCAGAAACAAAGACATCCCATATGCCCCCGTTACAGAACTGCGCGATTTTGTAAGCAGAAGCCTTGATAAAGGCTATGATGCCACAGTTCCCGTTGCAGGCAGAGACGGGCTGTCGGGAATAGGAATTTTCTCTGACGGAGTTTTAAAATCGGTTCTCTCCCCCGATGAGGTTATAATCTATAAAATGCTCTGCGGAGATTTATCGAGCGCATCGGTGCAGGTGGGCGATAAAAGTTACTTTATATCAAGCAGAAAAAAGTCTAAAATTTACGCCGATTTTTCGTCATCACGGCCTTTAATCCGCATAACCGCTTATATTGATGAAAGTTCCTCCCCTCCGCCTGAACTTATAAACACACTTTCATCAGATGCAAGCGCACTCCTTGGCAAACTTGCTGCCTACGATTGCGACATCCTGGGTTTTGGAAGGCTTAAGAAAAAGGAATGCCTGACGCAAAACGACTGGAACAACGCAAACTTCGGAAATCTTTACACAAAATGCGAATTCGACATCAGGATATTGCCATAATTTACCATTTAATTATTTTTTTTACAGTTTTTTCTAAAAAATGTATTGACTTTTTTTTACAATAATGGTATAATTACGGTAAATACAACAATTGTTGTAAAGAAAGGGGTAAAAACTATTATGAAATCAACAGGAATCGTGAGAAAGGTTGACGAACTCGGCAGAATCGTTTTGCCAAAGGAACTGAGAGGCACACTTAAGATTGACCACAAGGACTCTCTTGAAATCTACGTAGAAGAAGATATGATTATCTTAAAGAAGTACGAGCCCGCTTGTATCTTCTGCGGCAACGCTGCAGGGGTCGGCACATATATGGACAAGAAAATATGTGACGAATGCCTCGCTAAAATTAAAGAAATGTAATTTTGCAAAAGGGATTTTAAGGGCCAACACTCTTAAAATCCTTTTTGTTATGGAACTTTTTACCGATTTAATTCGTCTAAACAAAAAAGATGAAGTTTACTTTTAAAGAGAAAGAGTTGAAAGTTATGAAAACGGTTATTAATAAAATTATATCAGTTGTTTTATTGTCAGTTCTTATGGTTGCTCTTCTTCCAGTATATGTTCTGTCTGCAGACACAAGCGGGTTTGAGGACGCAATCCTGACCGCCAAAGCAAAAATATCCGTACCCGACTATCTCACTTTGTTTGACAGTGATATTTCCACTATGGACGGCAGAACGGAATATTACCTCAGGTGGTATAACAACGACCAGGGCTGTGAACTCAGCATAACAATCAACGACCGCGGTGATATAATCAGGTATTCCTCCAATAACTACGGAGAAAACACAGATGCGCCTAAATTTGCTGTCTTTACAAAGCAGGAACTTGCCGAAAAATCTCTTGACTGGCTGAAGAGTGTAAACCCCGGGTGGGCAAGTGATTATTCTATGGATTATGCAGATATTTCAGGCACAAGCAACGTATACGGCGGCATTGAATATCTTGGCTTTGACCGGTATGTAAACGGAATCAGATTCTTAAACGACAACATCTCTTTTAATGTTAACAACATAACAGGCGAGATTATTTATATGAACGCAAACCATACATATGCAGACAATATCCCCTCTGCCGACGGTATTCTCTCTGTGGATGAAGCAGCAGAGGCATACTTTACACAGAGCCCTCTTGAACTTATGTACCGCACCTTTGCAGATGACAATGCGGTTTTGGTTTATAATCTTAAATATCCGCAGATAAGACTTAACGCAAAAGACGGCTCTGTTGTTAAGGCAAGCCGCTCTTACAAGGGCGTCAACGGTACTGTTACGGAAGATTCCGCCGCACCTGAGAGTGCAGGCGGCAGCGGAAACAAGTTTACCGAGAGCGAACTTAAAAACCTCACCGAGGTAGAAGGCCTTCTTTCAGAGCAAGAACTTATCTCTATGGCAAAAGCACTCTCCCACACAGGCTTAGACGCTGCCTCTTTTGAAAGTTGCAGTTATACACAGGAGAACATATATGTCTATACAGACTCAGAATCCGTTGAGGATGCATCCAAATATATAGCATCCCTCTCATTCATCTTTAATAAGGGCATGGATAATGAATACAGAGGATATGTCACCTTTGATGCACAGACAGGCGCGCTTATCAGTTACAGTGCATATAATTATCATATCTACTACAGGGATGATACAAAAAAAGAGCCGACCGTTGCTAAAGAAGACGCCCTTGAGGCAGCCAAAAAATTTATTAAAGAGAATAACCCCGATAAGTTATCAAAAGTTATAACCCCTGAGCCATCATATATTTATACAGACAATATGTATATGCTTAACTTTTCAAGACAGGAGAACAATATCCCATTTAACGAAAACTATATAAATATAAACACCGACAGCGAAACAGGTCTTATTACAGGTTATAACACATATTGGAATGACGACATAACCTTTGAATCACCCGAGGGTATCCTTGATATGGGTTCTGCCAAAGAGAAGTTTAAAGAAAACGCAGGTTTTAAACTTTTATATTCATACTCTTACAAAGATGACAACGACACCGAGCCTAATATCGTGCTTGCCTACGGCTCGGCTTATCCTTATGAGAGCACCATATACGCAAAAAGCGGCGAGAAAGTATCTTCACACCAAGACGATAACACCATAATATACCCGACGGATATTTCAGACCACTATGCTAAAGACCGCATAAATGCACTCGTTGCGGCAGGTATAATCAACATAGATGCACAAAATACCCACTTCCGCCCCGATGATGCAATCACATATCGCGAACTTGCGGCTATGACGGCAAGACTTACACGCAGATATTATATATGGGGCCTCTCTGTGATTACTGCTTTTGTTAAAAACAACAACATCATAAAAGAGGGCGAGGTTTTTGAGCCTGACAAGACAGCCATAAGAGCAGACGGCCCTGTCTATATTATCAGCGCACTCGGGCACAGAGAAGTTGCACAGCTTTCTGATATTTACAAAGTAGGTTTTGCAGATGCAGAGCAGATAACTGCCGATAAACTTGGCTTTGTTGCAATCGCAAAGGGAATGGGGCTTGTAAACGGCGACGAAAACGGATGCTTTAATCCAAACGCCCCTCTCACCCGTGCCGACGCGGCAATAATGATATATAACTATCTTGCAAGATAACATACTAAAAAAGAGCACAAAATCTATGATTTTGCGCTCTTTTTATATTCTTATCTGCTTTTGGGGTTAAAAATCAGGGCAATTATAAATCCAAAAACAATTGCCGCCGAAATTCCGCCTGCCGCCGCCCTTGCACCGCCAAGCAGAGCACCAAGCAAACCTTTTTCTGCCGCCCCCTCTATGGCACCCTTTGCAAGAACGTTTCCAAACCCCACAATCGGCACAGTTGCCCCTGCGCCTGCAAAGTCTACAAGTTTATCATAAATCTGAAATCCCCCAAGGATAACACCGATTACCACAAAACTTACCAGAATTCTGCCGGGGGTCAGTTTTGTCTTATCTATCAGAACCTGAGCAACAGCGCAGATAAGACCGCCAACCCAAAAAGCGTTTATATAAGTCATCATATGCTATACCCTCCCAAATGCAACCGCGTGGGCTATGCCCGGCACGGACTCGCCCTGAAGCGACGACGTCTGGCTGAGAAGCGCCCCCGTACCGACAGCAAGCATTGATTTTATTCTTCCTGATTCCATTTCTTTCAGCAGATGTCCGCAAAGAACAGAGCCTATACATCCGCATCCGCTGCCCCCTGCGTGAACATCCTGAGCCTTGATGTCATATATCATACAACCGCAGTCTTTATAGTTTGAAGAAATATCTATACCGTCCATTTTAAGAAGTTCAACCAGTATCTCAGACCCGACTGTGCCCAGGTCACCCGTCACAATCAAATCATAGTCAGACGGCGAAAGCCCCGTCTCCTCAAAGTGGGTCTTTATTGTATCATAGGCTGCAGGCGCCATTGCACCTCCCATATTATTGGCATCTTTTATTCCTTTATCCACTATCTTGCCCGTTGTGATATGGGTTACCTTTATTTTGGTATTATCTGTTCCCTTTTTGAGTATTGCCGCACCTGACCCTGTCACAGTCCATTGCGCCGTAGGCGTTCTTTGTCCGCCATATTCAAGCGGGTTTCTGTACTGACGCTCTGCCGTACAGAAGTGGCTTGAGGTTACTGCTTCTGCGACCTCCGCATAGCCACCGTCAATAAGCATAGACGCAAGGCTTATCCCCTCCACCATTGTAGAGCACGCTCCATATATGCCAAGAAACGGTATCTCAAGTTCTCTCAGTCCAAACCCTGCGCTTATGCATTGGTTAAGCAAATCACCCGAGAAAATTCTGTCTATTTTTTCAAGACTTATATTTGCCTTTGTTGCCGCAAGTTTTGCCGCCTCTCTCTGCATCTTGCTCTCGGTCTTTTCCCACGTCTTTTCGTTCCATTCATTATCGGGCAGAACTATATCAAAGCAATCTCCAAGAGGGCCTTTTCCTTCCTTTTCTCCTACAATTGCGGCGTATGACAAAATGCCTACATTCTCAATCTTTGCCGTCTGTCTGCCGATTTTTTTTTGTGTACTCATATTCCACCTCCGCCAAAGATGCCTATTATATAATATATAACCCCGACAATTGCCGACGCGGTTATGCCATAGACAAGGACGGGTCCTGCAATGACAAACATTTTTGCCGCAAGCCCAAGCACAAACCCCTCTTTTTTAAACTCCATAGCAGGCGATACAACTGCGTTTGCAAAGCCCGTTATGGGCACTAAAGTCCCTGCGCCTGCTCTTTTTGCAATTTTGCCGTACACATCTATGCCCGTCAGAAACACGCCGAGAAATATCATCGTTACACTGACGGCTGTCCTTGCATCATCTTCTGACAAGCCCAAAAGGTTTGAGTATGCATCAAATATTCCCTGACCAATTGTGCAGATAATTCCTCCTACAATAAACGCCCACAGTACATCCTTAAGGATTTTACTGTTTGGGGATTTTTGCTCAAGATAATCCTGATACTGCTGATTTGTAAAGTTCATACTACCTCCAAAACATAGTGTCTTTATAAGTAGTATTATCCACATAGAGAAAATTATTCTTCGACAATCAGGCTTCGCATTTTTTGAAGTATTTTCTTTTCAAGCCTTGAAACCTGCACCTGAGAAATCCCTAAAAACTCTGCAACCTGCGCCTGTGTGCTCCGCTCAAAATACCTGAGGGTGACAATAGCCCTCTCCCTCTTATCAAGTTTGCTCATTATCTGCTTTATAAGCATTTTATTCAGCATTTCTTCCACACCGTCTTCAGGGCTTTCAATTTTCTCAAGCAACTCTCTGCCCTCGCCGTCTTTTTCGTCGGCCGTCATATAGATTGACTGAGGCTTTAACTGAGAATCCAGGGCTACCGCAAGTTCTGCAGACGAAATCCCCATTTCTTCTGCTATTTGCAAAACCGACGGTTCCTGCCCCGTCTCTTTGATTTTCTTCTCTTTTATCTGTGCCGCCCTGTATGCAATATCCTTAAGACTGCGGCTTACCTTGATTATTCCGTCGTCTCTTATAAACCGCTTAATCTCGCCTATAATCATCGGCACTGCATAGGTAGAAAACTGCACCCCAAAGGAACTGTCAAAGCGTTCTGCCGCCCTTATCAGCCCCACACAGCCTATTTGAAAAAGGTCTTCTGTCTCATATCCGCGGCCGTCAAATCTACGCACCACACTTTTGACAAGCCCCATATTTTTTATTACTATCTCGTCTCTTGCCGCCGCGTCGCCGTCTGCCGCCTTTTTCAGAAGCTCTGCATTCTCTGCCGCAAAGTTCTTAATCATCCAAAACTGCCCCTACTCTTTTTGTCATAATCACAACAGTCCCCTCGCCAACTGCCGAGTCTACCTGAAGTGTATCCATAAAACTCTGCATCACCGTAAAACCCATTCCGCTTCGCTCTTCGTCATCACTGCCCGAATACAGCGGCTGCATGGCAAGGTCAATATCTGCAATTCCGTGGCCCTTATCCTTGACTGTTACCTCAAAGACTCTGCCGATAATTCTGCACTTCATTTCAACCACGCCCCTTATCCCTGCATAGCCGTGAACAATCGCATTGGTCACCGCCTCGGATACTGCGGTTTTTATGTCAGCAAGTTCTTCTATTGTAAGGTCAAGCTGCGCAGCAAATGCGCCTGCGGTTGCCCTGGCAAATGCCTCGTTGCAACTTTTACCCGGAAACTCAACTCTTATGTAGTTTTCCATTTTATAACACCCCTTTTATTCAAAATCCATTATTTTTTTAAGCCCTGCCACTTCTATGACCTTGTCAACCTGTGGCTGAGTGCGGATTATAAGCATCTTTCCGCCTCTGGCTTTTATCAGTTTGTACCTGCCAATCAACATCCCGATGCCTGAACTATCCATAAATGTCACCTTGTCAAAATCCATAACAAGGTTGTTTATACCATTGAGGCTTATGTCGTTGTCGATTTTCTCTCTTATCCTTGCGGCACAACTCTGGTCAAGTTCTCCGTCGAGTTTGACCACCATTGTAGAGCCAAGATATTCAAGTCGCATATCCATTTTTCTCATCCTCTCTGCCTTATTAAAACATACTATATCTAACATCTTATCATATTTCCGATATTTCCCACATATTTTCGTGCGACAAATGGTTACAAAAAAAGACCGCAGTGAAAACTGCGGTCTTTAATTTTATACCTTTACGGATTTTACATTTTTTTCTTCGTATATACGGCGGAGTATATCTGTCTTGTTTACATTTGAAGGACACTGCACCGTCATAGAAATCAACATCATATCCTCATCTTTTCTTTTATAACTCATATCAGAAACTGAGATTTCGAACTCTTCCATCATTCTGAGAATGTAATCTATGTTTTCCTCTTTATCATCAATAATGAAAGAGAATTTTTCCTCTACGATAGTATGTGTAATGCGTGAATGTTTATGCAGAACAAGTTGAACGACAAAAATAATAACCGTGCTTGCAATACCTATAAAATACATTCCGCAGCCTATCGCCATACCGATACCCGAAACAGCCCAGATTCCTGCGGCTGTGGTAAGACCTGTTACGACGTTCTTCTGGATAAATATCATTCCTGCACCCAGAAAACCTATGCCCGACACAATCTGCGCCGCAATTCTTGACGGGTCATGCCGCATATCAACACCTGGAATAGAAAAAGAATTGAAGAAATCACCAAAACCATATTGTGATATAATCATCATAAGGCAGGATGCAATAGCAACAATAGTGTGTGTCCTGATTCCTGCCCCTTTACCGCGGTTTGTGCGCTCGTATCCAATCAGGGCACCGCAAATGGCTGCAAGAATAATCCTGAAAAGCAGTTCCGCCTTTAGTATAATTCCGCTGTTTTGTAAAAAACCAAGCACAGTGTTTAACATTGTTGTTCTCCTTTCTTATATGATGAGTATTTCTGTGCGGGCGGATAATATCCGCGCCTGGGATGTGTCACAAATGTCTGTGGGGACGGTGCAAAGGCAAATCGTCGCGACGTGACAACTGATGCCGCCACAGATTGCCCCGACATCCTGCAACACGGGCGGATAATATCCGCCCCTACTTTTTTATACAAAAGTCCCTAACAAGTGATTCCATTTTTTATTTTCACAAAAATAAAATAAAAAGCAAAAACCCCCAACATGTGGTCTCATTTTTTATTTTCTCAAAAATAAAATATAAAGCAAAAAATCCCCAACAAGTAATCTCATCAGGGATTCTTTTGTAAGTACCGGCAACGACTTATGTTTCCGGGCGGTCGCCCGCCAAGTATTTTCAGCGCTAAGAAGCTTAACTACTGTGTTCGGAATGGGAACAGGTGTGACCTTCTTGCTATAGTTACCGATCGTATTTAAGATATTGAACAGGAGAAAAGTAATACTTACTCACAAAATTTAGGTTGCAACTTCTGTTGCATTAGGTCAAGCCCTCGACCTATTAGTATCGGTCAGCTGAACGTGTTACCACGCTTACACCTCCGACCTATCAACCACATAGTCTACGTGGGGTCTTACTTGTTTAAAACAATGGGAAATCTTATCTTAGGGTGGACTTCACGCTTAGATGCCTTCAGCGTTTATTCCTTCCGTACTTAGCTACCCAGCTGTGCCATTGGCATGACAACTGGTGCACCAGTGGTACGTCCATCCCGGTCCTCTCGTACTAAGGACAGCTCCCTTCAAATTTCCTGCGCCCGCGACAGATAGGGACCGAACTGTCTCGCGACGTTCTGA
>JAZSBQ010000139.1:0-13335 GCA_045602485.1 Clostridia bacterium | reverse complement strand
CAGCGAATCGACATATATTTCACTCACATAGGAAACACCTGTGCAATTTAAGGCAAAGGAAAAGGGTGAACAGCCTAAACTGTTCACCCAACTTCCGCACCGTTACAAGTATTTCACTAAACATCCCTTAGAGAAACACCCGAATGGGCGGTTTTTATTATTTAATATCAGTTACTGCGATTGGCTCTGTTTTTGAAAGTTCAAAGTTTGCTTCCATTACATCGGCAAGTGCATTGACAGTGTCAATCGATGTCAGAATGTTGACAGAGCACTCAGACGCTGTACGGCGCATCTTAAAGCCGTCGCTCTCTTTTACGTTACCCTTTTTGGGGATGTCTACAACAAGGTCACAGATGCCGCTTCTGATTACATCAAGAACGTTTGGCACACCCTCGCTGATTTTCTTGGCTCTCTTTACATCATATCCGTGCTTCTCAAGGAAGTCAGCAGTACCCGTTGTGGCAACAAAACTGCATCCTGCTTTTCTGAACTTCTCCATAATCGGGAGGAAGTTTTCTTTATCCCTGTCACATACTGTTACGAGGATATTAGAGCCGGCTGTCGGCATTGTCATTTCTGCACCCACAAAACCCTTGTAAAGAGCCTCATTGTAGGTCTTGCCAACGCCAAGAACCTCACCGGTTGAACGCATCTCAGGGCCAAGGCTTACCTCAACCATCGGAAGTTTCTTTGTAGAGAAGACAGGCACCTTTACTGCAACCATTGAAGGCTCAGGGTTTATGCCTGATGCATAGCCCATATCAGCAAGTTTTTCGCCGAGCATTACTCTTGTGGCAAGTTCGATAACAGGCACATTTGTAACCTTTGTTATATAAGGCACAGTACGGCTCGAACGTGGATTTACCTCTATTATATAAAGTTCGTTCTCAAACTCGATAAACTGAATGTTTATCATACCTATAACCTTAAGGGCAACAGATATTCTGCGCGTAACATCCATTATCTTCTGCTTGATTTCTTCTGATACATTCTGTGGCGGATAAATCGAGATACTGTCACCTGAGTGAACACCTGCTCCCTCTAAGTGCTCCATTATACCCGGTATAAACACATCTGTGCCGTCACATATTGCATCGACCTCAAGTTCTTTTCCGCTAAGGTAACGGTCTATAAGAACAGGGTTGTCTGCATCCTTTTTAAATGCGTCTTCAAGATAGAGAGTAAGTTCTGTCTCGTTATGGGTAATCTCCATACCCTGACCGCCAAGAACGTATGAAGGACGAACAAGGAGCGGATATCCAAGAGCGTCAGCATATGCCTTACCCTCTTCAACGTTCCATACCGCTTTACCCTTAGGTCTCTTGATGTTGAGTTCTTCAAGCAAATCATCAAACTTTTCTCTGTCCTCTGCCTCGTCAATCTGCTTTGGCAATGTACCAAGGACAGGTACATTCATATCAGCCAGAAAGTTTGCAAGTTTAATTGCGGTCTGTCCGCCAAACTGCAGAATTACGCCATCCGGCTTCTCAAGATCAATTACACTCATAACATCTTCTTCGGTAAGAGGCTCAAAATAAAGTTTGTCTGATGTGTCAAAATCGGTACTTACTGTCTCAGGATTGTTGTTTATGATAATGGTCTCAATACCAAACTTTTTAAGTGCATTGATACTGTGAACACTACAATAGTCAAACTCGATACCCTGACCGATACGGATAGGACCTGAGCCGATAACAAGAACCTTTTTCTTATCAGATGGACCTGCCTCGTTATATTCATCGTAGGTTGAGTAGTAGTAAGGCGAAACTGCCTCAAACTCACCCGCACAGGTGTCAACCATTTTGTATACAGGTGTAAGTCCGTATTGCCTGCGGAGGTTACGGATATCTGCGCCCTTACAACCGATAAGTTGCGCAATACCCTCATCAGCAAAGCCTGTCTTTTTGTACCTTGTCAGAATCTCAGGTGTCAATGTGTCAAGAGTGTACTCTCTGAGTTCTTCCTCCATATCAACTATGTTCTTAATCTTCTTGAGGAAGAATGGGTCCATACCTGAAATTTCTGAAATCTTTTCTATCTTATAGTCACGGCGGATAAGTTCTGCAAGGTCGAAAAGTCGCTCGTCATCAGGGGTCTTGATTCTTCTCTTTAAATCCTCTGATGTTTTACCATTGGAATAACCTCTCTCCAGTGTAAACTGCTTTATTTCAAGAGAGCGCACACCCTTTAAAAGTGCAGCCTCAAAGGTGTTACCGATTGACATTATTTCGCCTGTTGCCATCATCTTTGTACCAAGGGTACGCTTTGCACCGTAGAACTTGTCAAATGGCCACTTCGGAATCTTCATAACCACATAGTCAACTGACGGTTCAAAGCAGGCATATGTTGTGCCTGTAACTGCGTTTTTAATCTCATCAAGATTATAGCCAAGAGCAATCTTTGCCGCAATCTTTGCAATAGGATAGCCCGTTGCCTTTGATGCAAGAGCAGACGAACGGCTAACTCTTGGGTTAATCTCGATTACTGCATACTCAAAACTGTTGGGGTCAAGCGCAAACTGTACGTTACAACCGCCCTTGATTTCGATTGAATCAATTATATCAAGAGCCGCTGTGCGGAGCATCTGATACTCTCTGTCAGCAAGTGTCTGCGCAGGAGCAACAACGATACTGTCACCTGTGTGTACGCCGACAGGGTCAACGTTTTCCATACTGCAGACGGTTATACAGTTGCCCGCTCCGTCTCTTATAACTTCAAACTCAATTTCCTTCCATCCGCGGATACACTTCTCGATAAGGACCTGTCCGACTCTTGACAAGTGAATACCCTGGGTGGCTATTTCAATAAGTTCTGCTTCGTCCTCTGCAATACCGCCGCCTGTTCCGCCAAGTGTATACGCAGGACGAACTATAACGGGATATCCGATTTCTTTTGCAAAATCAGCGGCATCCTCAACTGTGTTTACAATCTCACCTCTGATAATAGGCTGGCCTGTGCGCTCCATAAGATTTTTAAAGCACTCTCTGTCCTCGCCCTCTTTGATTGTGTCAATAGAACTGCCGATTACACGAACTCCGTATTTGTCAAGAATTCCTTTGTCATAAAGCTCACAGGAAAGGTTAATACCTGTCTGTCCGCCCATACCTGCGATAAGGCTGTCGGGGCGTTCTTTTGCAATTATATTTTCTATTGTTTCGATTGTAAGAGGCTCGATATATGTCTTGTCAGCGGTCTGTACGTCTGTCATTATTGTGGCGGGGTTGCTGTTTACCAGCACTACCTCTATGCCTTCCTCGCGAAGCGCCTGACACGCCTGGGTTCCTGAATAGTCAAACTCTGCCGCCTGACCTATTACAATAGGACCTGAGCCTATTACCAATACCTTTTTTATACTGTTATCCTTTGGCATAAATTCCCCTCCTATATCTCAAATTCGTCGAATATGCTGTTGCCCATTTTGTGAGAACTCGGATAATCCTCAGGTCTGAACTGAACAGTCCGGATTCCAAGTTTTTCTGAGCACAAGCCCTGACAACTGCCGTCGTTTATATTCGCGTAAGAAACCTCAACATCACTCGGGATACCCTCTAAAGTATAGTTGTGATTCTGCGCAGTAACCAAAACCTTTCCTGTTTTGATATTCTTAACAGGCTGATTTGCACCGTGATGACCAAACTTAAGTTTTTTGATTTTGCAACCAAGAGCCACACCGACAACAAGATGGCCAAGGCAGATACCATATATCGGCAACTTGCTGATAAGGGCTTTTACTGTAGCCACTGTCTCAGGGATGTCATCAGGGGTTCCCGGGCCGCTTGACACAAGCACACCATCAGGATTTACACTGAGTATATCATCTGCAGATGCGTTGTATGGGAACACTGTCACTTTGCTTCCTCTGTCTGTCAGGCCTCTTAAAATTCCTTTTTTTGTGCCGACATCAATTACCGCAATGTGCTTTCCTTCTCCCTCAATTTCGTACTTCTTTTCTGTGCTTACTTTTGCTACTGCATCTGAATTGTCAAAACCTGAAAATCTTGCTGCAATCTCGCCATCTGAGAGTTCCTGCGTTGTAATAATCGCTTTCATACAACCCATATCACGTATAATGCGTGTAAGCGCACGGGTGTCTATTCCCTCAATGCCGACAACGTGGCTCTGGCGGAGAAATCCGTCAAGGTCCATCTCTGTTCTGAAGTTGTTGGGATAGTCACACTTTTCGCGGACAACAAGAGCACTAAGTGCAGGCTTGTCCGATTCCATATCCTCAAGATTTATACCATAGTTGCCGACAAGCGGATAGGTCAGAACAACTATCTGCCCACAATAGGCAGGGTCAGTAATTGCTTCCTGATATCCTGTCATTGCAGTTGAAAAAACAACCTCACCAATAACGTCCTCTGTATAACCAAAGGTGCGTCCTTTAAAACGCAATCCATTCTCTAAGATGAGTTCTGCTGATTTTGAATGCATACAATCACTCCTTGAAAATAAAAATAAAAGGACTGTCAAGCAATGGCTTAACGTCCTTTATGTTTAAAATTTGAAACAACAATACCAATACAATTGAAAGCGGAAGCAATAAATATATCATATGTTGTCATACATGTGCTAGGCATATTCAGTTCCGCTCCTTTCCATATAGTTACAATATCGTTACAGTCTTATATCATTTTATCACTTTTGGGGTTTCCCGTCAAGCAATTTTGAAAAAAATATTTACTAATTTTTCTGCCTTTATTTCTTATGATTTTGAGCAATCATTCTCGCCGCCGTCATTAAATCGGGCACAAATCCATAAGAAATAGTCTTTTCCTCTCCAAAAAATCTGCACAGCATATCAGCGGCTACTTCGGGGTTATCCGTAAACTTCATATCTCCATATGCAAAATCCCCCAGATACTTTCGGGCAGATAATATAACTGCTTCTGCTCCGTCCTGCGCCTTTGATGCAACAAGCGCAAGAACTGCCACAAGGGTCTGCTGCCGGCGCAGAATTTGGTTTACTTCTCCCCCTGCGCATATCGCACCGTCTGCACGCACACTTCTGATTATAATATCTGTGCAAAGAGTCAATAGTTCTCTGGGTTTCATATCTGTATCAATCTCGCCAAAGGCAGATGGTCTGCCACCGAAGACTTCGTAAGCCTTTATTCCCGAATCAGGGACTATCGTTCTTATAACAGTTGATATATTCCCGTCAGCCATTGCAACAAAGGCGGTTTCTGAGTTTATATACGAATATTTTATGCCTGTTTCTTCAAGTTTTGACCGCAACGCCTGAACTTCATTGGCATCACAAAGTTCAAGTCTTTTTTCAATACATTTTGACACAAACTCTGCATATGCAAGTTGAATCGGAGCAAAACTTTGATATACAGATATATTATCAATCAAAACTTCCTGCTCTATGTCCTGACATTTAATTAAGAATCGTCTTGGGATTGCTTCTCCCGAAAAATCAGCAAAAACAGTTATCCCACGGCCAGAACCGGATTCTCCATTAATGATTGCTGCCCTTTCTCCGTTTGCATAAACCTCTGTTTTTGCTGCTCTGCAACCTACAAACTTACGCAAAATTTCTTCTGCTTTTTCTGCTATATTATCGTTGCCAAAAATATGTTCTCTTACTCCGCCACAACTGTTTATAAATTCGTTTAGTTCTTCGCCTGCCACCGTAGCGCCCAAAGTTACAGCACAAAATCCGCTGCCCGATAACTCCTCTTTCAGTTCATCCGTCTGTAAATCGACACTTGCTCCGCATATCAGAACAGGCAGAGTATCTTCTGTTATATATTTTTTTGCGCACCTCAACAGAGCCGATAGCGAACCTGCTTCACTTGCGCTCTCGCTAAGTCTTCTTGTCAGTATAAAAATATTTTCTTCGGTATTTTCACAAAAACCAGACGTCAGCATTTCCGGACTGTTACCTGAAGAAATCGCCATAAACTTTCCGTCAAAGTTTTTTGCAAGGGCAAGCAAAAGTTCTCTCCCTGCACTTGACGCCCCATAAAGAAGCGAGCCCGACGACTCATACACAAGCAATATTTTATTGTACTTTTGACATATCTTTGCGCAGAACTCCTCAGTTGGGTACAGACGGCACAACATATTACCTCCCGTCTGATTATAAACCACAATGGCAGAATTTTTATTTTCTTCACCGGAAATCCTTATAGAAAAATCTCTGTCCGCCCTGATATCTCCGGTGGAGATTACAGCATTTCTTTCCATAACTTCTACATTGATTTCGTGGGTAGGCGAGAAGTATTTCATTACCTCTTTAAAATCGCCATGCAGAACAAGCAAAATGTTTGCATATCTCTCGCATTTCTCACTGCCGCGGCTCTCTCGGGCAAGTGGAAGAGTCAGCGTTTTCTCTGTGCCTGAACTCTCCATTCCTACATAAAGTCTGAGCCTTATATGGCTCTCTCCTGTCTGAGCATCCCCGAAGCGAAGCATATATGTTGTGTTATCAATTCTGCTGAGGGCCGCACCCGCAAATGATGCATCCCACATTCTCTCTGCGTGAGACACCGAAACAACCGTTGTGTTAACCGTGCTATTATCAGCCCGCCGTATCTTCATATCAGAAATCACAGCACCTTGGGGAAGAGAAAAAACATACTCTGCCAAAACACCGTGCGGATTATCGTTTACAAAGCACATATCATAAGTCAGGTATGCATACTCGCAATACAATTCTCCTTTTACGGCTATGTTTTTAAGCATATTTTCTCCCCCTTTTTAAATCTCTTATAATAATTTTATATTATTCGTAATTTGTTGTCAATGAATATATTCTTCATCCGTAAATTATTGCCTTGATAAAGGGCTTCTCTAAAGAGGAAAATGCTTTAATGGGAGACAGGCTCTATACCGATATTTCCATATAACCTCTGTCTGACATAACTTGTTGCTCTTAGGTGGGAACTTTTATAATTTATACTAAGAAACACAAGGCAAAAGTCCATCACCACCTTGCTGATGTTATATCAATATTTCATACGAGTATTAGAGGCACAAAAGTTTAGTTTTCGACCTATAACTCGATATTGACTTTGTATTTTTTGTATGGTATAGTTTAACCGAAGTAGTAAAAAACAATAAAAAACATTTACCGAAAAAGTCATTTAAGTAAAAGGAGGAATGATTTCAATGATTGCAAATTTGAATAATAAACCCGATAATATACTGGTAAAGTACGTTGATGAATGGGAAAAGGTCTCCGAAGGCGTTGAAATAGATGTTGATACTAACATTTATATTGAATCAAAACGAAGTGTGAAAATGCTACGTCTGGAGTGGAATCATAATATCTCTTCTGATGCGTTAATACTTAACGATCATTGGGAAAGAGGATATGGAGATTTAGGTTGGAGCAAGATAAATGTCAGCAAAGTGTACCCATGGTATTTTATGTTGAAAAGCGGAGATGATGTTTTTGGGATAGGGGTAAAAACCTGCCCTAACGCCTTTTGCTATTGGTACGTTAACGAGAAGAAGCTGATTTGTGTTGCAGATATTCGCTCAGGGTTAAACGGACTTAATTTTGCAGGGAGAAGATTAAAGGTGGCAGAATTAGTTCAGGAAAAATATTCGGGTGATACATTTGTTGCCACACAGTGCTTCTGTAAAAAAATGAGCACCGGTGCGAGACTGCCTCAAAAACTAGTCTATGGATGCAATGACTGGTATTGTTGTTATGGCAAAAATTCTTACGAGTCAACAATGCTTCATGTTGAAAGAATCAATGAATGTTCAAAAGGCCTTGAAAACAGACCGTATATGGTAATAGATGACGGTTGGGAGGTTGCAGGATGCGCCGGCCCATGGGTAGGTTGTAACAGCAAGTTTAAGGATATGAAAAAGGTTGCAGACGCTATAAAAAAAGAAAATGTTATACCCGGAATTTGGTACAGACCTCTTTTGACAACGGAAGACACAGATAAAGAATGGTTGCTCGGGAAAGATGACGAAGGCTTATATCTTGACCCATCTCATCCTGAGGTTATAAAACAATTAAAAAGTGATATGAAGCATTTGTGCGATAACGGTTATAAGCTTATTAAGCATGATTTTTCTACATATGATATAGTGGGAAAAATATGGGGGTTTGAAATGGAAAACGGTTTTGAGGTAAGAAACCGGAATTTCTATGATGATAAAAAGACAACTGCAGAGATTATAAAAAATATGTATCAGGCATTAAGAGACGCGGCAGGAGACTCGGTATTGCTTTTGGGCTGCAACACCGTTTCCCATCTATCGGCAGGATATTTTGAGATTCAAAGAACCGGTGACGACACAAGCGGAGCTGAGTGGGGCAGAACAAGAAAAATGGGATTAAATACACTTGCTTTCAGAATGCCGCAGCATAACAGTTTTTATGCTTGTGACGCTGACTGTGTGGGATTAACAAATGAAGTTCCGTGGGAAAAGAATAAGCAATGGTTAGATGTGTTATCAAAAAGCGGAACTCCACTCTTTGTTTCGATTGGCGAGGATGCTTACGGAACAGAACAAAAAGATGCAATAATGGAAGCATTCTCGAGAGCTGCTGTAAACAGTGAGATTTCAATTCCGTTGGATTGGGAAACAGAAATAACACCAAAAGTATGGAAAAGCGCTTACGGGACAGATTCATATAACTGGTAAGAGATAAGGCGACTTCTTATAATAATTTGAAAAAAATCAAAGCAGGTAACCACAGCACATCGTTTCCTGTTATGTTCCGTTTGAGTCACCGAAGTTAGGTTATGAGAAAAACGTCCAACGGTTCTTTTCCTTCCGGGAGGAAATAATTACACACGAAAGCGAAGCCGAACCTGTTGCGCTGAAATTCTGCACAGAGGGAATATGCGACTTTGTGCTCCATTACGCAACAAAGAGACCACCGAAATTCATCGGCAAGCCTGAGTTTATACACGAAAACATCCCCGAGGTTTACAAATGTTTGATTAAATAAAGCAAAGTAAAATCAAAAAAATGACAATGTTGATATTTTGAATATTATTTTTGCTGTAGAATGATTTTAAGTGAAACTTGAAATTAATGAATTGCATAACGGCATACAATTACATATATTGAGAGGAGATATTACGTGTTGAAAATTAATCTAAATGGAGAATGGTGTTTGAAATCATCATTCCCTGATAAACATACGACAGAGTTTACTGCAACTGTTCCGGGAAGTGTGTTAAACGATATAATTAAAGCTGATGAAAATAAAGAATACAGTGATATTTTTTATCGTGATAACGCAAATCATTATCTGCAATACGAACGATATTCATGGATTTATTCGAAGACATTTGAAGTGTCGCAGATAGACGAAACTGCGCTTTTAGTGTTTGAAAGACTTGATACATATTGTGATGTCTATTTGAATGATAAACACATAGCATATTGCGACAATGGAAACATATCTCACTCATTTAATGTATCACATATTATAAAACAAGGCCAAAACACGCTTCAAGTTCACTTCTATTCTCCTATTACAATGACAGACGGCAAGAAAGAGCGATACGCGGCTTTCACATGGGAACGCCTGTATACAAGACGAACACAATGTACATATGGCTGGGATTGGACAATGAGATTTGTAACCTGTGGCATAGGCAACGTATATCTTTGTCTGGATAAGAACAGAATGCAGGCCACTTCTGCATATGTGTATACATGTGATACAGATGAGGAAAGCGCAACGATAGGCATAGATATTGATATAAAAAATTGTGGTTTAGGCGGATATATAGATATTGAAATATTAGATAAAAACGAAAAAACTGTATATTCTGCAAAAAAATACAGCGAAGAAGATTTCGTGAGAATGTATGCTGATATACCGAGTCCGAAACTTTGGTATCCAATAGGTTACGGCGAGCAGTATTTATATACATTGAAAATATATGTTGACGGCGAACTTGATTATACAACACCTTTTGGTATTAGAAGCATTAAAATAATGCAGCTTCGCGATGAGGTAGGCAGTGAAAATTATAACAAGTGCGTAGAGCTGAAAAAATCTACATTTTCTACCGAATATGATCAAAACGAGAAGTTTTCCGGCTTCATATTAAAGGTGAATGGCATAAAAATTATGTGCAAAGGAGCCAATTGGGTTCCTTGCGAGCCTTTTAACAGCGGTTCTACAGATGAAAAAGTCAGACAAATTTTAAAAATGGCTGTCGATGCCGGGGTTAATATGATAAGAGTATGGGGCGGAGGAGCTTTTGAGACATCCCATTTTTATGATGAATGTAGCCGTCTTGGCATCCTTGTTACTCAGGATTTCCTTATGGCATGCGGAACATACCCAGAAGAGGAAAGTTGGTTTATAGAACATTTGAGAAATGAAGCTGAATATGCAGTTTTGCATTTGCGAAATAAAGCCTGTTTAGTTTGGTGGTCCGGAGATAATGAAAATGCGGTAAATGGTTGCGATACAGATAAGAATTACGAAGGCAGAGCCGCTGCGTATAAAGCCATTGCGCCGGTGTTGTATAAAAAGGATTTTGCAAGGAGATTTCTTCCTTCAAGTCCTTTTGGCGGAACAAAATATGCTTCCAATACAGTGGGAACAACACATAACACGCAGTTTTTAGGTGCATTTTTTGATTATATAGAAAATGATGACCTGTCGGATTACAAGGACGTTTTTAAACAATATAATGCAAGATTTATTGCTGAAGAAACATGCTTTGGTGCAGTAAAACAATCTTCCCTTGAAAAGTTTATGACGAATGACGATATTTTTTCCGGCAATGACGATATGTGGAGATATCATACGCAGTCTAATCCGGGTTTGAAACGTGAACTTTTTGAATATCTTGATATATTTACGCAAAAAACTCTTGGCAAATACAAAGACGGTGCAGACAGATACTTTAAGTTTAAGTATATACAGTATGAGTGGATAAGGGTTTCGCTGGAAAGAACAAGACGAGAAAAGTGGTTTTGCTCCGGTGCGATTTACTGGATGCTCAACGATTGCTGGCCCGCTGCATCCGGATGGGCTCTTATAGATTATTATGTTCAACCCAAGGCGGCCTATTATGCATTTAAAAGAGCCGCAAAACCTGTCATACTGTCTGTCGATTTTGAAAAAGAAAAATACAAAATACATTTGTGTAACGATAAGTGTGAAGAACATTTGCTTAAACTTAAGGTTTATGCCATAAATACAAACGGCGAAGTTTCTGATGTCCTTATGGAAAAAGAAGTTTCGACTAAATATAATGATTCCTATGTGGTCGCTGAGTTGGACGAACACAATATCGACGCAAACTGTTTTGTGGTAGCAGAAATTTGTGATAAAAACGGCGTTGTTGATCGTGCATTTTACAGAAAAGGTATTGCAGATATATATAACTGCAATGATAAGCTGGAGATCATTTCTACAAATGATAGAACCGTTAAGTTAAAGGCAAAAACTTATATTCATACTATTGAAATCAATTGTGATGGTATGGTTTCAAACAACTATTTTTCAATGATGCCGAATGAGGAAATTGAAATTTCCTATGATTCTGAGGACGAATTAGAGATTACTGCTTATAGCTTTTCTAAAACCAACTAAGAAAAATCCGCCACTAAATTTGTCTTTAATAAGCTCACAATGCATAAAAAGGCATTTTAATGCACGGAGCGAAGCAACAATTAATAGCTTTAGCCAATTCATAGCAACGATAGTCAATTTATTAAAAGTAATTGACATCTAAATCGTTCATTGATTTTAAGATTAGTCGCCCAAAGGACAAAAGAAACAAAACCTACGTTTTTGCCCGCCAAAGAAACGGTCTTAAAGCTAGATGTTGATTTTATAACGACCAATATACTTAAATAGCAGTATAATTCAACTCTAAACTTTAATATATCTAGCTAAAACTAAACTCTGAAGGTACAAAAATGAACAAAAAAACTCTAGAAAAAGCATTTATAGACAGTCTGCCCGTTTTGGCAGGCTACACAATAATGGGTATGGGCTTTGGAATTCTGCTAAACGCCCAGGGATACAGCTTCTGGTGGGCGTTCATTATGGGGCTTACCATTTTATCAGGCTCTATACAGTATGTCACCGTTGACCTTCTGGCAGGCGGAGCTTCCTTTATAACTTCTGCCATAATGACTCTGGTTATAAACGCAAGATACTTTTTCTACGGTCTTTCTATGATAGGCAAATATTCTAAAATTAAGCGCGGTAAATGGTATCTGATTTTTGCCCTGACTGACGAAACTTATTCCCTTGCAGCAACCTTTGACGAGACCAAACCCGAAAATGCAGGAGTGAGCAAAAAGGGATATTGTTTTACCCTCTCTATACTTAACCACTGTTACTGGATTATCGGTTGCACACTTGGCGCAATCTTAGGTGAGGTTGCTCACTTTGACAGTAAGGGTATGGAGTTTGCAATGACCGCACTCTTTATCACCATATTTGTTGACCAGTGGTTTGATAACAAAGACCACTTTCCGGCACTTTTCGGCGTAGGAATCTCATTTTTATGTCTCCTCATCTTTGGGGCTGATGGCTTTGTTGTACCTGCTATGGTTATTCTGACTTTTACTATGTTATTTAAACCGGTAAAGAGACGAAAAGAGGAAGGGGGCGAATCAACCAATGGATAAGAACATATACTCTATTATCACGGTTGCCATTGTCTCTTTTGTTACTGTTTTACTGAGAGGTATATCCTTTCTTGCATTCAGAAACGACAAGGAAATCCCGCCCTTTATAGAAAAACTCGGCATCCTTCTGCCCTACGGCATTATGGGTCTTTTGGTTGTGTATTGCCTTAAAGATACCACGGTGATCTCTTATCCCTATGGCCTGCCCGAGTTAATTTCCGTCTCTTTGGTTGTGGCTGTTCAGGCATGGAAGAGAAATTCTCTTGTCAGCGTCCTTATTGGTACTGTCTGCTATATGATTTTAATCAGAACAATTTTTTAAAGGAGCACCTCGATGAACATAAACAGGCTTACAAAGACCTCACTTTTTTGTAGCCCTGGCAGCCGCACTTACGATGTTTCCTCATTTTGCAACCCCTACGGGCTATGTACACTTTGGCGACAGTATAATTTATATTGGCGCTACATTTCTTGGCCCCGTGCCCGGCGCCCTTGTTGGTGCAATAGGCCATTGTCTTGCAGACATCTTCTCAGGATATCCCATTTATGCAATTGCAACCTTTATAATCAAAGGCATAATGGGTTTTGTTGTTGGCAAAATCCTGCAAAAAAAAGAAACGCAAGACGCTTTGTTATGGCAGGAGTTTCTGCCCTGTTTATCGTAACCTTGGGTTACTTTATTGCAGAAATACCCATGTTCGGGCTTGAAACTGCTATGCTTTCACTTATCTCTTCACCTGT
>JAZSBQ010000138.1:0-8765 GCA_045602485.1 Clostridia bacterium | reverse complement strand
TTTTGAACAAAAAAATTCTTGCAATTTTATATTATTTATAATAAAATATAGAATGTACCGAATTTTGATAATTTATAATGGCGGAGGTCTTTTGATGAAGAGAGAAGAGATATTTTGCGGTGACAGTATCAAAGAAGAATGCGGCGTATTTGGTATATACGACAAAACCAATTCTGTCGATGTTGCAAGACTTACTTATTACGGGCTATATGCACTTCAGCACAGGGGACAGGAAAGTTGCGGCATAGCGGTAAATAACTTATCAGATGATGGAGTTATACAAATGCTCCACTATAAAGATACAGGTCTTATACAGGAAGTTTTCAACGATTTGGTTCTCAGAGAACTTACGGGATATGCGGCGGTAGGACATGTTCGCGCTGCTGTTGCCAAAGACAGAGGAAGAGAAAACGCGCAGCCTCTTGTTTCAAGATATCAGAAAGGTACATTTTCTTTAGTATATAACGGAAGCCTTGTAAACGCAGGGGAAATCCGCAGCGAACTCGAAAAGCAAGGTGCAATTTTTCATACAAGCAATGATATAGAGGTGATTGCATACCTCCTTGCGAAAGATAGAATTCATACAAACTCTACATCAGAAGCACTCCTGGAGGTTATGAAGAAAATCAGCGGTGCGTACTCGCTGATAATTATGACTCCGCAGAGAATGGTTGTTGCACGTGACCCGCAGGGATTCAGGCCTCTTGCAATTGGCAAACTCGGTGAATCGTGGGTGTTTGCATCAGAGACTTGCGCTATTGATTCTGTCGGTGCTCAATATATGAGGGATGTAGACCCGGGTGAGATTATAGTTGTAGACAATGACGGACTGCACTCAAACACAGATATGTGCGGACAAAAGACATCGCTTTGTGTTTTTGAATACATTTATAATGCAAGACCTGACAGTGTAATAGACGGTGCAAGTGTTCACAGCGCAAGACTCAATGCCGGAAAGTTTCTGGCTCAGGAAAGTCCTGTTGATGCAGATATCGTTATAGGTGTACCTGATTCGGGTCTTGATGCAGCACTTGGTTATTCTTATGAATCAGGCATCCCCTACGGTGTAGGATTTATAAAGAACAGATACATAGGCAGAACTTTTATTCAGCCCACTCAGGAAGAGCGTGAAGCGGCACTTCGTATAAAACTCAATGCAATGAGAGAGGCAGTAGAGGGCAAGAGAGTGGTAATGGTTGATGACTCAATAGTAAGAGGTACAACCTGCCGCCGAATAGTAAATCTTTTAAGAGAGGCAGGCGCAACCGAGGTACATGTGCGCATCTCGTCTCCGCCTTTCTTAAACCCGTGCTACTTTGGTACGGATATTGACAGCAGAGATAAACTGATTGCGTGTCAGTTTACAATAGATGAAATCTGTGAAAAAATCGGTGCAGATTCTCTGGCATATCTTTCTGTTGATGCGATGCAGAATCTTGTGCCAAACTGCAGGCTTGACTGTTGTGATGCATGCTTTACAGGTAACTACCCCGTGAAAATTGCTGCAGAGGATAATAAATAGTTTAATATAAATTGTAATAACCAGAGATAATAAATATATGGAGGTAGAATATGAGCAGTAATATAAGACCCGATGATATGAAACGTATAACAACACCTGAACTTGCAAAGGCGTTTATCGATGAGCAGGTCAATGAGGTTCGTGCACAGGTTGGTGACAAAAAGGTTTTGCTTGCACTCTCCGGCGGTGTTGATTCGTCAGTTGTTGCGGCACTCCTTATAAAGGCAGTCGGTAAACAGCTTGTGTGTGTGCATGTAAACCACGGACTGATGCGCAAAGGCGAGAGCGAGCAGGTTATAGAGGTTTTCAAAAACGGACTTGATGCAAATCTTATTTATATAGATGCAACAGACCGTTTCTTAGACCTTTTAAAGGATGTAAGCGACCCTGAGACAAAGAGAAAGATTATCGGTGGGGAATTTATCAAAGTATTCGACGAAGAAGCAGCAAAACTTGATGATATCTCCTTCCTTGCACAGGGCACAATATACCCCGATATTTTAGAGAGTGACGGCGTAAAGGCACATCACAATGTAGGTGGCTTGCCTGAAGATATGGCAATGGAACTTGTAGAGCCTGTTAAACTTCTTTACAAGGATGAGGTTCGCGTTGTTGGTAAGGCGCTTGGCCTCCCCGATGAAATGGTTGAACGTCAGCCGTTCCCGGGGCCCGGACTTGGTGTAAGATGTCTTGGCGCGATTACCCGTGACAGACTTCATGCCCTCCGCGAGGCAGATGCAATTCTGAGAGAAGAATTTGACAGGTGCGGTCTTGCCAAAAAGGTATGGCAGTATTTTATTGCTGTTCCTGATATGAAGAGCGTAGGCGTCAAGGATGATAAAAGATATGAGGGCTGGCCTGCAATAATCCGTGCGGTCAACACAACAGATGCAATGTCTGCAACAATCGAAGAAATCCCATATGAGGTGCTTCATAAGATTACAGACCGCATCACATCAGAGGTTGAAGGAATCAACCGTGTCCTTTTAGACCTCACACCAAAACCAATCGGCACCATCGAGTGGGAATAAAATAACTTAAAATGATTAAGAGTTAACTGAGATCAGTTAGCTCTTTTTTATTATGAATATACCCTCTTATTATTACATAAAATTTATAAGAGGAGTGATATATATGAAGTATTATACCTGCGCCAATACATCGGTCGGACTTGTGGATTTTACAGAGGAAAATATATTTGATATAAAAACAAAAATAGAACTTAAAGGGAAAAATAATGCACGCGATTATATATTAAGTCAGATTTGTGCAGACAGTGCGGAAAGCATAATAGAGGTTGGTTATGAGGATTTAAAAAGCGGTATAATTATGAGGGACAAAGGTGTAGCAGTTATAAAGAATTGCCAAAACCCGACCATGACGATTGACATAGATAATTATTCTGATAAGTCTGAGCAAAACGCAGAAACAGAGAATTTATACCAGGGTATGCTGAGGGCATATGCTGATGCAAAGAAAATCCACGATGAATGGGAGAGCATTTATATAAAAAATATGGATTTTGACAGGTTAAATAAGTTTGGTGACAATGTTATCAAAAGGCTTGTGTATGGCACAAGTTCCAAAGGCAGCGGAAAAACATATAAAAGGTTTTTTGGTACATCTACAGTAGACGTACCTGTGAATTACATTGATGATTTAACCGAGAGCCTGAATAAAAGATGCTTTATAAAAGGCAGGCCCGGAACAGGTAAGTCTACATTTTTGAAAAAGTTGTCTAAAGCATTAAAAGACAGAAGTTTTGATGTAGAAGAATACTATTGTAGCTTTGATAAAAACAGCCTGGATATGGTGGTCTCAAGAGAACTGTCCTTTTGTGTCTTTGATTCTACAGCCCCTCACGAAAAGTTTCCGTCAAAGACGTGTGATGAAATCCTTGATTTTTATATCAACGCAGGACTCAATGGCATAGATGAAAAGTTTGGCAACGAACTTTATGATATAAAAGAACAATACAATAAAAAAATGCAGGAGGGGATGGAATTTTTTAAAGAATACCACAAGATAAAAGATGCTTACTGCGATAGAGAAAAGACGTATAAAATCTGTGACGATATAGTCGGTAAAATAAAAAAGATTATATAAAAGTAGCCTCTGCGTTTCAGAGGTTACTTTTATGTTACAATCGAATAATTTTGATTGACATTGATTTGTACGTAGTATATAATGGCGATATAAGACGAATTCAGGAGGGTTATTATGAAAAAGGCACTGAGGATGGTACATAACAGTTATTATTCTGATTACGAGTTTGAGAAGAATTATGAGACTATTAAGAATAATATTGATGTGGTAGACGAGATTACGTTTTTTACCGAATCAAATCATCATGGGTATACGCCACTTCATGATGTACGCGAGAACGCTGATATTTTGAAGAAGAGGATAAAGGCGTTTAAAGACCTTGGCATACCAAGGGTCGGTATAAACATTCTCTGCACAATCGGTCACACAGAAGAAGGCAGCGACTGTGCTGAAAAAGGAGAACTCAGGTATGCGACAAACCGCGACGGAGTAGTGTCACAGAGTTGCCCCTGCATAACCAATGATAAATATCTTGAATACATCCGCGAAAAATATGTTATGTATTCAAGCATCGGCGCTGACTTTATATGGCTTGATGATGATGTAAGAATACCTGTCCATGGTGTGATGTGGGATTATTGCTTCTGCCCCGATTGCATTGAAAAGGTTAATAAGAGAAATGATGCAAATTATGATATAGAATATATAAGAGAGAACTGGGATACAGATGAGGAGTTAAGAACCAGATGGCACGAGAGTGCGTCGGACTCTCTGCATATACTTGTAAAGTTAATCCGTAAAACTATAGAAGAAACTGACCCGAATACAGATATTGGCTTTATGAACGGTTCTATGAATCTTGATAAAGAGATGATTGCTGACAGCGGAGCGGTACTTGGCAGACCGGGCGGTGGATATTATAGTGACGAGAGCCCCAAGCTTTTGTTCTTAAAGATGTTTAATACGCAGGAAGTAATAACCTCATATAACGATAACATCAAAGATATACAGTATGAGTATGAGACATATAACTTCCGTTCACTTGAAAAGTCAGACTATATGTCAGAACTTGAGACAACTATGTGTATTATGGCAGGCTGTAACGGAAGTCTGTATAACAGATGGGACTGGGAAAGAGCACACAGTTTTTATGCAATGATGCGTAAATCTGCGAAAAAGTGGGATGTGCTAGCTACCATGAACGAGGGTTGCAAAAATATCGGTGTGTACTGCGCATCTACACCTAGCGGATTCCGCCTCAGCGAGACGGGTATCCCTGCAACGTATCATTTTGACAAGGCTGTTGCCTCATATATATGCGGTAAAGAATGGAATATGTTTGACGATGCGAAGGTGGAGGAGATAATCAAAAAGGGTGTCCTGACAGATGGTCTTGGTCTTAAAATTCTTAACGAGAGAGGATTTGAAAAGTATACCGGAGGAACAATCAAAAAAGTATACAAGACAGGCGTTACCGAGTATTTTACAGACCATCCCTTCAATGGTGATTATAAAAACAGCGTGCGCCATATATCTATGGATATATTCAACGAGGGTGATGCATATGCCTTTGATTGCGGAGACTGCGAGGTGCTCTCACATGCAAACTTCATGCTGAGAGAAGCGGTTCCGTCTATGTATATATACGAGAGCGAGATGGGCACAAGAATAGTAGTAGACGGATGCCAGACACCCGGACAGATGCAGACGGGCTCAAAGCAGACACAGCTTATGAACCTTTTTGCATATCTGACAGGAGACAAAATGCCAATAAGATTTGATAAGTCAGTAAAGGTTGTGCCAATCGTAATGGGTGATGGAAACGGCGGTATGACATTTATGATTGTAAATGGCTCATTTGATGCAACGGGTGAGATTGATTTTACAATCGACACCGACAGAGAAATCTCTGTGCTGACAGATGATGGCTCTTTGATACCTGCGAATTGCACATATAAAGACGGCAAGGCAATTGTACACGTAGACAACATCCCGGGATGGGGATACATCCTTCTTACAAATAAAAAAGCATAAAGATTATTTTAGGCCTTCCCTTCGGGGGAGGCTTTTTTGTGTACTCAAACAGTTGACTTTGCCTCTTTTATGGTGTAAAATATATAATGATTTTTTATGTATAAAAAGAGAAAAATGCGCAGGAGATAGATAATAATGGTTAGAATAATGTTTGTGTGTCACGGAAATATATGCAGAAGCCCCATGGCAGAGTTTATACTTCGTGATATGACAGAAAAACTTGGCAGAGGAGACGAGTTTGAGATTGCCTCATCTGCAACAAGCACAGAGGAGATATGGAACGGTGTTGGAAACCCCGTATACCCACCGGCTAAAGAAGAACTTTTAAGGCACGACCTGTCCTGCGAGGGCAAAAGGGCGGTTCAACTGAGAATTGATGACTATGACAAATATGATTTGTTTATCTGTATGGACGAGGGGAATTTAAAAAGCGCCGTTAGAATTCTCGGCGGAGACAGAGAGAATAAAGTAAAAAAACTTTTATCCTATGCAGGGAGTTCCCGTGATGTTGATGACCCGTGGTATTCGGGCGATTTTGAGACAACTTACAATGATATATACTCTGGCTGCAAAGGTCTGCTTGAGTTGATATAAAATTGACTAATAGATTTGGTAGAGAGGTGTGACAGCAATGTTATGTTGTAAATGCAAGAAAAACCTTGCCGTTGTATATGTTACAAGAATGGAGCCTGACGGCAAGCAGGTGAATGAGGGGTATTGCCTGTCCTGTGCACAGGAACTTAACCTCGGCCCTGTAAATGACATAATGAAGAATATGGGCCTGAATGCAGAAGAAATGGATAACCTCAATCGAGAAATGAGCGCCATGCTCGAAGAGATGGGTGACGAGATGCCTGATATGGAGGGCATGTCCTTTATGAACCCAATGGCAGATGAGGCAGAAGACGATGGAGACTCAGATGAGAGTATGAGCCGCAGTATGCAGAAAAATCCATTTGATTTTATGAGCAAAATGTTTGGCAAGGGTGATAAAGATAAAGAAGAAACCCAGATCAAACAGGACAAAAAGGGTGGCAAGCCAAAGAAGAACAAGCGCAAAAATCTTGAAATGTATGCGGTAAACCTTACCTCAAAGGCACAAAGAGGAGAGATTGATGCGGTTATCGGCAGAGATAAAGAGATGGAGCGTGCGGCACAGATTTTAAACCGCCGTACCAAGAATAATCCCTGCCTGATTGGCGAACCGGGCGTCGGCAAGACTGCAATAGCAGAGGGGCTTGCCCTTAAGATAGTAAAGGGCGAAGTACCTGCAAAACTTTTAAAATATGAGATATACCTTCTTGATATGACAGCGGTTGTGGCAGGGACGCAGTTCCGCGGTCAGTTTGAGTCGAGACTTCGCAATATTATTGAAGAGGTAAAAGCGGCAGGAAACATAATCCTTGTGATTGACGAAATCCACACGATTTCATCGGCAGGTGATGCCGAGGGCGGAATGAGCGCAGGTAACATCTTAAAGCCTGCCCTTTCAAGAGGAGAGATTCAGGTAATCGGTGCGACAACTCTTGAAGAGTATCGCAAGCATATTGAAAAAGATGCGGCCCTTGAAAGACGTTTTCAGACTGTTATCGTTGAAGAACCGACAGTTGATGAGACAATCGAAATTTTAAAGGGCATCAAGTCATATTATGAAGATTATCACAAGGTAAAAATCAGTGATGATATAATCCGCACCGCAACAGTGCTCTCTGAGAGATATATAAGTGACAGATTTTTGCCCGACAAGGCAATAGATGTCATTGATGAGGCGGCTTCAAAGGCTAATTTAGAGAACGAAAAACTGATCGAACTTGAAAAACTTAAAAACAGTGCGATGGAGATTGATGCCGAGATAGAAAAACTTAACTCAAAACTTGACGAGCAACTCAGCGTGCAGAAAGAGTCTGTGAAAAATCAAGCGGCAGACGGCAAAGAAGTACAGATTGAAAAAGGCGATGCAGGTGTCGAAATCTATGGCAAGATTGCTGAACTTAAAAGCCGTAAGATGAGACTCAGCGAAGAGATTGCAAACATAGAAAAAGACGGGGTTGAGGTTTATATCACCGCAGAAGATGTAGCATCGGTTATTGAACTCTGGACCAAAATCCCCGTTAAGCATATTACCGAGTTTGAGACAAGCCGTCTAATTAACCTTGAAGACAGACTTCATAAGAGAATCATCGGTCAGGATGAGGCTGTTTGTGCAGTTTCAAGGGCAATCCGCAGAAAGAGAGCGGGTATCAGTTTAAAGCGCAGACCGGTATCCTTTATATTTGTAGGTCCCACAGGCGTCGGCAAGACAGAACTTGTAAAGAGGATTGCAGAAGAGGTCTTTGAAGGACAGGAATCTTTGATACGCCTTGATATGTCCGAGTATATGGAGAAGCACTCGGTTGCAAAACTAATCGGCTCGCCTCCCGGATATGTGGGATATGACGACGCAGGGCAACTGACAGAAAAGATAAGAAGACACCCATACTCTGTAATTCTGCTTGATGAGATAGAAAAGGCACACGCAGATGTAATGAATATTATGCTGCAGATACTCGATGACGGCAGAATTACCGACAGCCACGGCAAGATTGTATCTTTTGAGAATACAATTATAATTATGACTTCAAATGCAGGCAGTGACAGCCGTACAGGCGTAGTTGGATTTAACGAGGGTGATAAAGCAATCGGCATCAAGACCGAGAATGCACTTAAAGAAATCTTCAGGCCTGAATTCCTAAACAGAGTTGATGAGATGATTGTGTTTAAAGAACTCAAGAGGGAAGAACTTATACAGATTATCTCTTTTATGCTGGATGACCTCAGAGAGGGGCTCGGAGAAAAAGCAATCGGACTTGAGGTTAGCGATGCTGCAAAGGAAGTTATTCTTGATAAGTCGTATAAGAGAGAATATGGTGCGCGCCCGATGAGAAGATATATAGAGCGCCATATCGAGGATGCTCTTGCGCATATGCTTCTGACAAATGATATTGAGAGCGGACAGACGGCAGTTGTCGCCGCAGAGGATGGAGAACTTAAAATAAGCGCAAGATAAAACAAAAGGTGTAGCCATATGCTGAAGTGATATAATGATGGTAGACACAAAAAAGTGTCTGCCATCATTTTTTATGCTATACTAAAGAAAAGGAGTTGAATTTTATGGGAAGACCAA
>JAZSBQ010000137.1:0-3117 GCA_045602485.1 Clostridia bacterium | reverse complement strand
CTGATTGCTATTATTGTTATTGTTGTTCTGATTGTTTTTGTTCTTATCCTGATTCTGGTTATTATTCTGATTGTTTGACATTTTTGTAACCTCCTTGTTTAATTTTAAAATTATATTTTTTCTTTTTTCCTTTTCCTTTGTTCACAGTTATTATGTTCAGTCAGGCATATAATATACATAGATGTAAAAATTATTAAAAAATATTATCATATTTTTTTATTTTGAATATTATGTATGGAAAGGAATGTTATGTAAGAAAGGAGTGTCTGTATGCGACATTATTGTAACAGACAAAATACTTCAAGAAGAAATGTGCAGAGTGTAAACAGACAAATTATGCCGCCGCATTTAATTAATTCGCCTACTAATCCTGATAATAGGAATGGTATTGTTATACCTGAAAACAGCGATATATCACTTCCGCCGGGAGGAGATTACAGGGCGCTTAGCAGAATTGAAAACGATAGTACTGCGGATGAATACATATTATCGGATAATGAAATGCAGATAAATAATAGCCTTTGTGCTCAAGGTGGGGCAATCAGTCAGAGGAGCGGATATAACAAACAACTCGAGGAAAACGCAAGAGGAAACAGCGTAGAGTGTCAGGGGTGTCGGGAATATGTTGATGAAATAAATGATTTTACGAATGCCCCATCGAGGATGATGAATGAAATGAGTGGCAGTATGGATGTAATATCTCTGCCGCAGATGGATGGATATAATAATTCATTAATGCCTATGTCCTCGTATCTTCAGAGGTATAAGGGTAAGTACATATGTATTGATTTGTGGACAACTGAAAGCCGTAAACTTGAAAAGTGCGGAGTGCTTGCAGAAATTGGTAATGATTTTCTGGTTATAAAAAGTGTTAACAGTAACGAGTCTACCATTATGGTAGATTTAAAAACAATCAGATATATAAGTATTTATTGCAGATAGGTATTTACAAAGGCTGAGTCTGTGTGATATACTTTAATCATAAAATGGATGTGAAAAGTATGCCACAGGATCTAATTATTAAAATTCCTCCCTATGTACAAAGAGTATTGACTTACCTCGAAACCTCTGGCTTCGAGGCTTTTGTCGTTGGCGGATGCGTCAGAGACAGTATAATGGGGATTGAACCGTACGACTGGGATGTTTGTACCTCGGCAAAGCCGAAACAGATTAAAGAAGTGTTTGCTAATATTATGCCTGTGGTTTTAACGGGTGAAAAGCATGGAACTGTGACAGTTATGTCTGAAAAAAACAATGTAGAAGTTACTACATTCCGCACAGACGGAAACTATACGGACAGCAGGCATCCTGAGAGTGTAACTTTTGTTTCGTCGATAGAAGAAGACCTTTCAAGACGAGATTTTACCATGAATGCAATGGCATATAACCCAAAGAAAGGGATTGTTGATATCTTTGGAGGCAAAGAAGATATCAATAATAAAGTTATAAGGAGTGTAGGGGATGCGAGTGTCAGATTTGAAGAAGATGCGCTCAGAATTATGCGTGCATTAAGATTTTCTGCGACTTTGTCATTTGATATTGAAGATAAAACTGATAATGCAATTCATAAGTGCAGAGAGCTGCTTAAAAATGTGTCTGTTGAGAGAATATATACAGAGTTTTCAAAGTTGATTATGTCTGAATTTCCGTCAAAGGTGCTTATAAAGTACAGGGATGTATTTGGGGTTATTATTCCTGAAGTTTTTCTGTCGGATTGCAATATCGACAAGCAATTTGAGATGATGGATATCCTGCCTGTCAATATTAATCTTCGACTTGCAGCAGCACTTGGAGCGCACGGTGCTCGGGATGCGATTCGTGTGCTTAAAATGCTTAAAACCGACAATGCTACACGCAGTTATGTGCGTGATATACTTGAAAACTCCGGCAGAGAAGTAAAGTCTGATAAAATATCTGTTAAATATATGCTTAAAAATTGTGGAGTTTCCCTTTATAGGGATATACTTGAATATATAAAAGCAAAAGAAACTGTTTTTAACCTATGTGATACTGAGTATGATAAAGTAATTTCGATTATAGAAGAGATTGGGGACAATGGCGAATGTTTCTCTGTAAAGGACTTGGCTATAAACGGTAGTGATTTAATTACTCTTGGAATAGATAAAGGTCCGAAAGTTGGACAAATCCTTGATAAAGTTTTAAATTATGTTATTGAGGAAAAAATAGAAAATAAGTACGATGTTTTAGTTGATTTTGTAAATAGAAATATATGTGCGGTAAAAAAATAATTCTTGTCGAAATATAAAAATATATTTTAAAAACAGTTGCATTTTAAGGTTTGATTAGTTATAATATAGTTTGATGATTAAGGAAAGGTTCGGTGTAGTTATTGTGGCAAATGGAAAGTTTATAGTTGTCGAGGGTCTTGACGGCTGCGGAAAGAGTACCCAGATTGAGTTAATCAGTAAAAAACTCAAGTCCATGGGCAAACTTGTATACATTACTGCTGAACCTACAAACTATGAAACAGGAGCATATCTCAGACGTATTTTATCAGATAGCCTTGAGAAGGATATGTATCTGCAGGGGGCACTTTTTTTGGCCGACAGAATTGAACATATAACTCACCCTGAATTTGGTGTAAAAAAATATATTGATGAAGGTTATATAGTTATATGTGACAGATATTATTTTTCAACCTTTGCATATCAGGGTACGGCTTGTGATTTAGACTGGGTTATGCAGATAAATCTTGGCTGCAAACAGGTTTTAAAGCCTGATTTATGTGTTTTCCTGGATGTTGATCCCAACACGTGTAAAAAGCGTATTGATGAAGTCCGTGAGAAGCCTGAATTATATGAAAAAGATGTTGAAAAAATGAAGCAGATACGCAGTAAGTTTATGACTGTGTTTGATATGCTTAAAGATACCCACAATATTGCAATAATCAATGCCAACGCAGATATAAATGAGATTTCGGAAAATATTTTTTCAGAAATCCAAAATGTTTTATAAGTTATATTGATTATAAACTTTGATTTTGAAAGACTAACTATAAAAGTCAATAGGTAAAACGAAAAAGGTTTTAGAAGTTTTATCTGCTAAGAGTGAGCATGACAAACAGACCTCCAAGGGAAGTCTAAAAAAATTATGGCG
>JAZSBQ010000136.1:0-1943 GCA_045602485.1 Clostridia bacterium | reverse complement strand
TATTTAATTGGCGGTGAATTTTATGTTTAACGCAGAAAAAATAAAAAATGAATGCATACAATGGATTAAAGATTTTTTTGAGCAAAACGGCAAAGGTTGCAATGCCGTTGTTGGCATCTCAGGCGGCAAGGACAGTTCGATTGCCGCAGCCCTTTGTGTTGAGGCTCTTGGCAAAGACAGAGTCATCGGCGTTCTTATGCCTCAGGGTGAGCAATTTGATATTGACAAGGCGTTTGAACTTGTTAACCATCTTGGAATAGCGCACTACGTTATCAACATTAAAGATGCAGTAGACGGAATTATTTCTAACTTCCCGCAAGGCCTTGAACCTACAACGCAGACAACACAAAACATTCCGCCAAGAATCAGAATGTCAACACTTTATGCTGTATCCCAAAGTGTAAACGGCAGAGTGTGCAACACCTGTAACCTCTCAGAGGATTGGGTTGGGTACTCGACCCGATACGGCGATTCAGTCGGCGACTTCTCTCCCTTGTCAAACCTAACCGTAACCGAGGTAAAAGAAATCGGACATTTACTTGGTGTGCCTGCAGATTTGGTAGAAAAAACTCCCATTGACGGCCTCTGCGGAAAAACAGATGAAGAAAACCTCGGCTTTACTTATGCTGAACTTGACATATACATCCGCACAGGACAGATTGAAGATTCTGCCAAAAAAGAACTTATTGATAGAAGACATAAGACAAATCTGTTCAAACTTGAACTTATGCCTTGTTTTAAACCTGAAATCTGACAATAAAAGTCACCCAATGGAATGAGGGGAAATTATATGGTGAAATTTCTTTCTTTTATAAAACAAATAAATGCTAAAAATTTAATTTTACTGTCCTTTGCAGGTATAATAAACGCAATTGGTGTAACCTTGTTTTTATATCCTGTCAAACTATACGACAGCGGAATCTCGGGCACATCAATGCTGCTTGCCCAAATTACGCCTGAGTATCTGACTCTGTCGATTTTCCTCTTGATCCTCAACATTCCATTATTCCTTTACGGACTAAAAAAGCAAGGCGGTATATTTACTCTATACGCTATTTATACTGTAATAATCTATTCTGTATCAGCATGGCTGATTACAGACGTTCTTCCCGTTGATGTAAGCCTTGCATCTCCTCTTGCCGGAACAGACTTGCTTTTGTGTGCGCTCTTTGGGGGATTGATTTCGGGCATAGGCAGCGGTCTTGCAATCAGAAACGGTGGTGCTATGGACGGCATAGAAGTTATGGCAGTTGTATTTGCACGCAAAATAGGCATAAGCGTTGGCAGTTTTGTTATGCTTTACAACGTCCTGCTCTATATCATATGCGGTGCAATCCTGAGCAGTTGGATTCTTCCTCTTTATTCTGTTGTCACATATATGGCAGCACTTAAGACCATCGACTTTATCGTAGAGGGCTTAGACCGCGAAAAATGTGCTATGATTGTAACCGACAAAGCAGACGAAATCTGCGGTATCATAACCAAAACTTTTGAAATCGGTATGACAAGGGTAGAGGCAAAGGGTGGCTACTCAGGGCTTGACAAGACAATAGTTTACTTTGTTGTAAACAGATTTCAGGTACCAAAACTGAAAAACATTGTCCACGACACAGACCCAAAAGCGTATATAATAATCAGCGAAGTCGCAGATGTGTTTAAATCAAATCAATAACAGAAAACCCGTGGCGTTTGCCACGGGTTTTAGATTATTCTTCATATCCGTTAGGGTTTTGCTGCTGCCAGTTCCAGGTGTCTGCGCACATCTCATCGATTCCGCGGGTTGCCACAAACCCAAGTTCAGCCTCTGCTTTAGATGGGTCTGCATAGCAAATTGCGATGTCGCCGGGACGTCTGTCGCAAATCTTATATGGTATCTCTCTGCCGCAAGCCTTTTCAAATGCCGCACGCATTTCAAGAACGCTGTATCCGTTACCTGTACCAAG
>JAZSBQ010000135.1:0-4052 GCA_045602485.1 Clostridia bacterium | reverse complement strand
TAAAGCATCATAAAATTATATCGGTTTTTATAGCGATAATTTTGATTTTGGCTATTGTTCTTTCCTTGTTTTCAGGTCGAAAAAAGAATGAAAATAACACCCCTGAATCTGAAGCAACAGTTGCAAGAATGACTATAGCAGAGATTATATCAGGCAGTTCGGTTGTTGAAGCCAACGATACATACTCTGTGATTCCTCTGGTTACCGGTGAGATTTTAAAAGCAGATTTTGAAGAAGGGGACGTAGTTGAAAAGGGACAGGTTTTGTATGAAATAGACTCGTCTGACGCAAAAAACAGTATTGAGAGTTCTGATTTGAGTATTGAAAAAGCACAGAACTCATATAACGATGCCCGGGATTCTATAGATGACCTGACAGTAAGAGCGGGTTTTTCAGGTACGGTTTCTGAGGTGTATGTTTCTCAGGGCGATGAGATTTCGTCAGGTACAAAAATTGCCGATATAGTTGATAACACAACATTGAAAGTGCGTATACCATTTAATACTTCTGATGCACAAAATATATATAATGGGCAGAGTGCCAGTGTTACACTTGTTAATGATGGCTCGGTTCTTCCGGGCAGAGTAACTTCCGTTAGTAGCGGAAGTGAAACACTGACAGGTGGGATGCGTGTATCCTATGTAACAATTGAAGTGCAAAATCCGGGTGCAGTTTTAAGTGGAACGATGGCAACAGCCATGATTGGGGAGTACGCTTGTAATGACCTTGGTGAATTTGAACCAACATCGACAAAGTCGGTTACATCTAAGGTGACAGGAACTGTTGTTCGTGTACCTGTTGTAAAAGGTGATAAAGTATTATCAGGTCAGACTCTGGCGATTATGACATCTGAAACTGTGGATGTTCAGGTCAGAAACGCAGATATATCACGCAGAGAAGCGTATCTGCAGAGGGATAAGTTATACCAGCAACTTGAAGATTATACGATTACGTCACCGATTTCAGGCACAGTTGTGACCAAAAATAAAAAAGCAGGAGAGAAAATAGAAGGCGGAGCAGGAGCATCCTCGGCAGATTCTAACGTTCTTGCAGTTATATATGATATGAGCAGTCTTTGCTTCCAACTTGATGTTGACGAACTTGATGTAAAGAAAGTTAAAGTTGGTCAGGATGTAGTGATTGTTGCGGACGCAGTTGAGGACAAAGTCTATTCGGGCGTTGTAGAAAACGTAAGCGTAAACGGAACTATCGGCACAAATGGTGTTACTACATATCCGGTCAAGGTCCGCATAAAAGATTTTGACGATAACCTCCTGCCGGGAATGAATATTGAGGCAACAATAACAGTAGACAGAGCAGAAAACGTCATTGCAGTACCGTTAAATGCGATAAATCGTGGTGATACAGTTTATGTAAAGGGTGATAAAACAGACGAAAAAGATATGGCACCCGAAGGTTTTAGGACAGTTAAGGTAGAAGTTGGTCTCAGTAATGATAATTTTGCAGAAATTATATCAGGACTTAGCGAAGGGGATATAGTATATGTGCCCCCTGTGTCCGGAGATGAGCGTCAGATGATGTTCCCTGGGATGATGGGTGGAATGTCAGGTGGCGGAATGCCTCCGGGTGGTATGGTAGGCGGAAACCGCAGTGGCGGAGGTATGCCCGGCGGAGGTATGAGATAATGGAAAATCTTATAGAGTTTCGCGATATATACAAGATATATAAAATGGGTGATGCAGAGGTGCACGCCATTGATGGTATATCAATGAAAGTTAAAACGAGTGAATTTTTGGCAATTGTTGGTCAATCAGGAAGCGGAAAGTCCACTTGTATGAACATAATAGGCTGTCTTGATGTGCCAACATCAGGAAAATATTTTCTTGATGGCATTGATGTAAGCACGATGACGGATGATAAACAGGCTGAAATACGCAACAAAAAGATAGGGTTTATATTTCAACAATATAATCTTATACCAAAACTCAATGTTCGTCAGAATGTGGAACTCCCCCTCTTGTACGCAGGGCTTTCTGAAAAAGAGCAGTCAGAACGTGCAATGCTTGCATTAGACAGGGTTGGCCTTGCAGATAAGGCAAAAAACTTACCGTCACAATTGTCAGGCGGACAGCAGCAACGTGTTTCTATTGCCCGTGCCCTTGCGGGTGACCCATCTATAATTCTGGCAGATGAGCCAACCGGTGCTCTTGACTCAAAGACGGGTAAAGAGGTACTTAAGTTTTTAAAGAAACTCCACGAAGAGGGGAATACGATTGTGCTGATTACACACGATAACACTATTGCTGCTCAGGCGGAAAGAGTAATCAAAATCCATGATGGCAAAATCATTTATGACGGAGAGGCCGATATAAATAAATTTGCAAATGTGGTATTTGCAGGTGATGAGGAGGGGGATGTATGACACTAAAAAAATCCTTTGTTCTTGCCTTGTCAAATATTATGTACGATAAAATGAGGTCTTTTTTGACCATGCTTGGTATCATCGTTGGTGTCGGGGCTGTAATTATTTTAATCAGCCTTATGAATGGTATGACAGGAAAAATGGTCGATGCATTTAATGAACTTGGTACAACTTCGATTAACATATCTGTTCAAAACAGAGGCGGAAGCAGAACTGTATATGAGGAAGACATATATGCCCTGCGCGATGAAAACCCCGAATTGTTATCAGGAGTTTCACCAAGCGTTTCTGTACCTCGTTCTTCTGTAAAAATTGCAGGTGAATCGGACAGTATATCCACAAATGTAACAGGTGTCAGCGAGGAATACGCTGATATGAAACAACTCAATATTACAACGGGGCGTTTTCTGAATTATATGGATATGAAAACAATCGCCAAAAGTTGTGTAATCGGTACATACATTCAAAAAGAGTTGTTTGGCGATACTTGGGCGATAGGTAATTCAATTAAAATAAACGGGATGCCTTATACGGTTGTTGGCATACTCGAAGAAAAGGCAGAATCAAAAAGCGGCAGCGGTGACGATGTTATATATATTCCATACACAACGGCGACCAGGTTTGCATCGAGCAGTTATATAAGTTCATATGTTGTGACGGCAGTGTCTGACGAAGTTGTAGAAGATGCAATAAACTTTGTAGACAGAAAACTTATGGAAAAAATCGGTGACAGTGATTATTATAATGTTTCAAGTATGAGCGAGGTTCTAGATATAGCAACGGATATGGCAGATACTATGACACTGTTGCTTGTGTGTATTGCGGGAATTTCTCTCCTCGTTGGCGGAATCGGAATTATGAACATTATGCTTGTATCGGTTACAGAGCGCACGAGAGAAATAGGTATCAGAAAATCACTTGGTGCAAAAAACAGTGCCATAATGTCGCAGTTTGTCATAGAAGCCGGTACAGTCAGCGGGGTAGGCGGAATCATCGGCATTATTGTCGGGTCGGTGCTTGCAATATTATTTGGCAATCTTCTTGGGCTTACAGCCGTTCCGTCGTTGGGTGCAATAGCCGTTGCCTTTGGAGTTTCGGTTGGAATCGGAATAGTGTTTGGTTATTTGCCTGCACGAAATGCGGCAAGGCTTAACCCCATTGATGCACTTAGATACGATTAATCAGGGAGTGGTATAATGAAGAAAATTATTGCATTAGTTATTTCGATATGTATAATATTTACAACCTTTGTTTTTTCAAGTGTTGCATACTCTGCCGATACTGAAAGTGGTATCTTCAGTCTGTTATCAGAGCTGAATATCATGTCGGGCGACCCTGACGGGAATATGCGTCTTGACGATTATGTGTCAAGGGCAGAGTTTGTAAAGGTAGCAGTTGCGGCGTCATCTTACAAGAACAGCGTTGCGTCAAACCTTGCAATTTCGCCATTCCCTGATGTTACATACAAACATTGGGCGGCTCCATATGTCAGGGTTGGTGTGACAGGCGGAATTATCTCAGGCTACCCTGATGGAACGTTTAAGCCTGACAACACAGTTCTTTACGAAGAGGCGATTACTGTTATGCTTAAGGTCCTCGGCTACCAGAACACCGATTTTGGTGCATCATGGCCGTCAGGGCAGATTGGGCTTGCTGATAACCTTGATAT
>JAZSBQ010000134.1:0-5305 GCA_045602485.1 Clostridia bacterium | reverse complement strand
ACGACATGGCAACGATCCGACTTCTTAGCATATCAAGTCTGTTTTTGAGGCCAATAAATGTATAATCTTTTAATTTGTCGATATATTTTTCATATTCTGATACAGTCATATAACTGTTTTCGTATCCAATGCTTTTTGCTGATGTCAAAGATATTTTTTCGTTTATAGCATCAAGAAGTTTTCCGCCGCCAAACTCTATAACATCATAATCAACGGCTTCGCTTCTGGCGGCTTCTGTATATCTTGAATCTACAAAAAGAAACCTGAAGCCATTGCCTATAAGCGCTACACCCTCGCCCCCTCTGAAACCTGTAAAATATCTCAGATTGTGCGGAGAGGTTATAAGCACTAAGTCTACCTCTTTTAATATATCACAAAGTTTTTTATACATATAAAACCCCCGATATTTACTTTATACAATTCATATATAATTCTTTAAGGCGTACAGCATCACGGGTTTGCGTCCCTGCTGATTCGCAGATAATTCGCGGAGTTACGCCCCTTTTTGCCATTATCTCAGCTATTGGAGAAAATTCAGGGCCATACTCTGTCTCGTCAAAAGTATGATGCTTTTTCTCTCCTGCATTTGTATATTCAATCCTGCTGTAATGTGCGTGAAAATTTTTGCCCCTGTCTGCACCTAGTTTTTTCTCTATTGTATCAAAAATTACCTCAAAATCTTCTGTGCTATTCAATCCACCAAGGGTCATTGAATTAATGTGTCCAAAATCAATAGTTGGTATCAATCTTTCGTCAATCAAACATAGTTTTATTACTTCATCAAGGTTACCAAGTTGTTTTACTTTACCCATAGTTTCGGGACAAATGTGAATATCTCCAAATCCATGCTCATCAGCGGCATCAAGTGCCTTTTTTAATGTATCCGACGCAAGAGAAAGTGCCTCTCGTCTTGTGATACTTCCGCAAGAACCTGAATGTACAACAATTCTGTCGGCCCCCATACATTTTGCTGCATTTAAGGTATCTAAAATGTATTTAATACTGTTGTTTCTTTTTTCTTCTTCTACAGAGGATAAACTGATATAATACGGCGCGTGCACAGATAGTATAATATTGTTTTCTGCCGCAAATTTACCAAGTTTTTTTGCTGCATCATCAGATATTTTTACTCCTCTGCCACATTGATATTCGTAGCAATCAAGGTTGTGATTTTTAAGCCAAATAGGCATTTCCAATGCAGATTTGTTACCTGCATCATAAAAATCTTCACAATTACCTGCTGTGCCGAATTTTGCAAACATATATATCCTCCAGACATTTATATTTTTATATGAAAAAACGGCGGAGAAAAACCCCGCCGATATAAATCCTATCTGAATTTACGCTTTCTTGCAGCCTCAGACTTCTTCTTACGTTTTACGCTGGGCTTCTCATAATGCTCTCTCTTTCTGACTTCAGATAAAACACCTGCTTTAGCGCATGAACGCTTAAAACGTCTGAGTGCACTATCTAATGATTCGTTATCTTTTACTCTAACTTCTGCCATGGTACAACCCTCCCTCCAAATATGGTCAACACTAAGATGTCAAGGTATAAAAAATTCTACCTGTCAATTATACCGATATTTGTGAGATATGTCAAGTAAAATAATAAATTATTTTTAAAAATTTTGTTATTTTTTATCCTTTACCATATTTTTTATTGTTTCTATCGCTTTTGATATTCCCCCAACTTCATCAATCAATCCGCACCTTACTGCTTCTTCTCCAAACAGAACGGTTCCGATATCGTTTGAGATATTTTTTGTATCCATCATAATACGATTTAATTCATTTTCGCTTATGTTTGAATTTCTCACAACAAACTCGATTAACCTATCCTGAACTTTATTCATTTGCTCAAAAGTTTGAGGAGTGTTTATAAAAGTACCTGATGATCTGATTGGGTGTACAGTCATTGTTGCAGACGGTACAATCAGCGAATGTTTTGCAGACACCGAGAGAGGAACCCCGATACTGTGCCCTCCACCGAGAACAATAGAAACAGTTGGTTTGCTCATACTGGCAATTAGTTCAGCAATAGCAAGCCCTGCCTCTACGTCACCGCCTACAGTGTTTAAAAGAATAAGCAACCCATCTATATCATCGTCTTCTTCTATTCTTACAAGTTGCGGTATTACATGCTCATATTTAGTTGTTTTGTTTGTGCCGGGCAGCGCTATATGCCCCTCTATCTCTCCAATAATAGTCAGACAGAATATCTTGCCGAATTTACAGTCAAGACTAACGCTTGCCATTTCTTTTATGTTATCATTTTTATCTTTGTTATCCATTTAAAGTCACGCCATTTCTGTATAAGTTTTTACCTATTATGTGCAAAATATCCTTTACTAATTCTCTTATATGTGATATACTATTATGGTATATAAATTTATCAAAGGGTGTGACAAAATGCCTATTAAAGTACAGAATAATTTGCCGGCTATAGAAACTCTCGGCAACGAAAATATTTTTGTTATGACTGAGACCCGTGCACTCACGCAGGATATTCGTCCGCTTAAAATTCTTATACTAAATCTTATGCCGACAAAAATCACTACTGAGACCCAACTTCTTCGTATGCTTGGCAACTCTCCTCTTCAGGTTGATGTAAGTTTTATGCATATGAAAAGTCACGAATCAAAAAACACATCAAAGAGCCACCTTGAGACATTTTATGGCACATTTGATGATTATAAAAGCAAAAAGTTTGACGGCATGATAATCACAGGCGCCCCTGTTGAGACTATGGATTTTGAAGAGGTCGACTACTGGGAAGAACTTTGTGAGATTATGGAATGGTCAAAAAATAACGTAACATCTACATTCCACATATGCTGGGGTGCTCAGGCGGCGCTCTATTATCACTATGGGGTAAGGAAAACCTTGCTTGACAAAAAAATGTTTGGTGTGTTTCCGCACACAATAGAGCCTGACAAGAGACACAAAATGCTTTTGCGTGGTTTCGATGATGTATTTTATGCTCCTCATTCAAGACACACAGGCATTATTGAAGAAGATATAAAAAAAGTACCCGAGCTTGAAATCCTCGCATCATCAGAGGAAGCCGGCGTATATATATTGACCGCAAAGAGTGAACGTCAGTTCTTTATAACCGGGCATTCCGAATACGACAAAGAAACTTTAGCGGGCGAATATTTCAGGGATGTAGACAAAGGTCTTGAAATCGAAGTGCCCAAATACTACTTCCCCAACGACGACCCAAAATGTGAGCCTGTGATGAACTGGAGAGCACATGCAAATCTTCTTTACTCCAATTGGCTTAATTATTTCGTATATCAGACAACACCTTATAATATAGATGATATTAAATAGACTATTAAGACTTAAGTGGAGTGATATATATGTTTATTATTGATATTTTAAAAGCAATTGTCCTCGGTATTGTAGAGGGTATAACCGAATGGCTGCCAATCAGTAGCACAGGGCATATGATACTCGTAAATGAGTTTATGAATACCGCAGATGGATTTTTTGGCTCGCAACTCTTCCTCTATGTAATTCAACTTGGTGCAATACTTGCAATCGTTACACTTTACTTTAACAAACTCAATCCATTTGCACCTTCAAAATCCGAACAGGAAAAGTCAGATACCTGGCAAATGTGGTTTAAAGTAATAATTGCCTGCATTCCTGCGGCGGTTTTTGGCTTGTTGCTTAATGACTTTATGGATAGGTTCTCCACTCCTGTGGTTGTCAGTGCAATGCTTATAATCTACGGAATCGGCTTTATTCTTGTAGAGAGAAAAAATCATACACCATCTATATGTGATATAAATGATATGACATATAAAACCGCATTGCTTATTGGATTATTTCAGGTTCTGTCCATAATCCCGGGCACCTCGCGATCGGGTGCGACAATCCTTGGTGCAATTATCCTTGGTACATCACGTGCTGTTGCGGCAGAATTTTCCTTCTTCCTCGCTATCCCGGTTATGCTTGGAGTAACAGTTCTAAAGATGGTGACCTGCGATTTTACAATGGATGCACAACAGTGGATTTTACTTTTGACAGCAATGCTTGTGGCTTATGTTGTTTCAATGCTGTCGGTAAAATTTCTCGTAAACTATGTAAGAAAACACGATTTTAAGTTTTTTGCAAACTATCGAATAATTTTAGGTATTATCGTCTTGCTGTATTTTTTAATCAGCGGCAGACTTTTTACAGTATAAATTAAAAGGAGAAAACAAATGCTTAAAAAAGAACTTTTCGGCAAACTAAACGATGCAGATGTATTTATCTTTACGCTGGATAACGGATGTGTCCTTAGCGCAGAAATCACTAACTATGGCGGCATAATTAAATCACTTATATATAAGAACACAGACGTTGTTCTCGGCAGAGACAGCCTTGAAGAATATTTAACAAATGACGGATACTACGGTGCACTTATCGGCAGAAATTCTAACCGAATTACAAAGTCAGAATTCGAACTAAATGGTAAAACCTATAAACTTTATAATAACGACGGAAACAACAACCTCCATGGAGGTATGGTTGGTTTTAATGCAAAGGTTTGGGATGCAGAGATAATTGATGATGCAGAGCCCTCTTTGCTCCTCACTCTCCATAGTCCTGACGGCGAGGAAGGCTTCCCCGGAAACGCTTATATAAAAGTTACATACACTGTTACCAAAGAAAATTCAATTAAGATTCATTATGAGGGCACCTGTGACCAGGATACAATTATGAACCTTACAAACCACTCCTACTTTAATTTAAATGGTCATAACAGTGGCGTTATAGACGGACACACAATTTGTCTTGATTGCAACTTCTACACCCCGAACAATGATGAGTGTATGCCAACCGGTGAAATAGCAAGGGTAGATGGAACGGCTTTTGATTTAAGAAAACCTGTAAAATTTGCGGATGTATTTGATTCAAATGATGAGCAGGTTAAAATGTTCGGCGGCTTCGACCATAACTTCTGCTTAAACGGCAGAGGTTTCCGCAAAGTTGCAACCCTTGCCGGCGACAAGACAGGAATTGAGATGGACACATACACAGATCAGCCCGGAGTACAGATTTACAGCGGTAATATGATTATAGAAGACAGAGTTTGCAAGGACAGCACAGTATATAAAATACATAACGCAGTTTGTCTTGAGACTCAGGTTTTTCCAAACGCTATGGCGAATCCCCATTTTATCTCACCTGTTCTTAAAAAAGGTGAAAAATACGACACAATAACAGAATATAAATTTAAATAAAAAAATGGCCAAATGAAATAGTCAATACTTTGTAGACACAAAAAAAGAATATTTTAAGCTGCCTGTTCA
>JAZSBQ010000133.1:0-18086 GCA_045602485.1 Clostridia bacterium | reverse complement strand
CACTTTTTTGTGTCTACCATCATTATATCACTTCACCTCTACGGATTTCTTTTTTTAAATTCCTCATATTCTTCTGCGCCGCAGACCTTGTTTATCATCTCAAGGAGAGCGTTGGCAGAAATTCTTGGTGGCAGAGACAAGGTCTTTGCAAGTTCTGCCCTCTTTGCCGCGCTGTCGGGTCTGCCCGAAAATCCATCGGCATAAAACTGTGCCTTTGTAATCTTTACAGCAGGCTCTTTGTCGGTTACCTCTGCGGCTTGTTTTAAAATATTCTCAAGTGTTTCTTCGTCAATCCCCTCAACACCGAGGATTCCTTCTGCGCCCGGCTTGTCTTTTCGTTTTTCTTTACCTTTAACAGACGGGATATAGGCGTGCTTTACTACCCCACCCTCTCCTATACATTGTTTAATATAGTTGCGGATGCGAAAACCTGCCCTGTCTGAATCTGTCAATATCAAAACCCCTCTGTTCTTTGCCATCCGGCGGATACTGTCTATAATCCGCTTTGAGCGGTAAAGTTCAAATCCGTGGGTGCAGATAATGGGCGAATCGGTAATCTTTTTAAGACGTTCTTTATCGTACTTCCCCTCTACGACAATTACCTCTTTTATATGTATCATAAAATCCAACCTTTATACTGTTTTTCATTATTTTACCACAAGCGGCATAAAATTAAAATACCTTTATAACAAATATTTTTATTTTAATAGCAAAAGGCGTGATATTGTGGGCAAAAATATTTTTATGAGAAACATCTTTATCCTAAGTCTGTCAGGCATCCTGGCAAAATCTTTTGATTTTGCCTTTCGGGCATATTACTCCCGCATCCTGGGAAATGAGGGAATGGGACTTTTATCCCTTGGGTTTTCTATGCATTCTGTTATGCTGACCTTTGCCACCGCAGGGCTTGGCGTTGCCGTGTCTAAAGTCACGTCCGAGTATATGGAAAGAGGCAACCAGAAGGCTGTGCTTGGGTGTATGAACTGTTCCCTCCTGTGTGTGTCTGCCTTCAGCCTGATTGTAATGCTGATTACCTTTATTGCGTCCCCTTACATAGCATTAAAAGTTCTGGGCGACCAGAGAGTCTCCGTCAGCCTGTGCGCACTCTCGCCAAGTATTCTTTTTATGGGCATCTCCTACTGCCTGAAAGGATTTTTCTATGCATCAAGAAAAACCCTCCCCCCTGCATCCTCTGAGATTTTAGAGCAGGCGGTCAAATTTATTGCCATAAAAACCCTTATTAATTTTGCCTCTCCCTATGGCATAAAATACGCTTGCGCCGCTGTATTTCTCGGCATCTCAATCGGCGAACTCTCCTCCTGTTTATATCTGTGTTTGTTTTACCTGAGAGACAAACGACAACTTAACCTTGACGCCCTTTGCGAAAACTCTGACAATATCAGCAGCCGCCAACTTGTCTGCAAACTGCTTGGAGTCTCTATCCCTGCTATGGTAACCTCCCTTTGTTGCAGTGGTCTGCGTATGAAAGAAGAGGTTTTGATAGTCTCATCTCTTGAGCGCGGAAGTGTGTCCCACACAGATGCCATAAGCACCCTCGGCATCCTGCACGGAATGGTAATGCCCCTCCTTGTTATGCCTCTTACTCTTATGGGCTCGGTTATGTCTCTGCTTATTCCCGAAATTTCCAGGGCAGGAGTCAGCAACCGTCAAAAACTTCGTCGTACAGCCGCTAAGATTTATAAAACTGTTCTGCCTGTCGGGATTTTTGTCTCGTTCGTTTTTATGTTCTTTGGCAAAGACCTGACACAACTTTTTTACGGCACAGACAGTGCGGCAAAACTTGTAGTTATGCTGGCGCCACTTTTCCCCGTAATGGTGACAGACTCTGTCTCCTGCGCTATTTTAAACGGACTTGGCAAGCAACCCAGAATGTTGCTTTTCTCTCTCCTTGACTTCTGTCTGCGATTTACCTTGATATACTATACACTCCCACTTGGCAAAGCAACCGCTTTTGCCGCTATGATTGCCGCAAGCAATATTTTTACCTGTTTTTTAAGTTACACAAGTGTGGCAAGACTTACCTCCGGCAGTTCAGGTTTCTTTTTTGGCAAATTGACAAAAATAAGAAAGTATGGTATTTTAAATAGGTAAAACCTATGACGACAGGAGGTGTTTGTATGAACGAAGAAATGCTGATTAAAAGGGCACAAAACGGCGATAATGATGCGTTTAACCATCTTATGGACGATTACTTTAAAAAGATTTACAACATCGCCTTTCGTATGGCAGATAATGCCGATGATGCCGCCGATATGACTCAGGAAATTATGCTAAAACTCTTTAAAAATATTTCTTCTTTCAGCGGTAACTCTAAATTCTCTACATGGGTTTACCGTGTTGCCACAAACACCTGTCTTGATGAGTTAAAAAAACTTAAACGACACAAAAATTACTCCATTGACAAGGATATCGAAACCGATGACGGCGACTTCTCTTACGAGGTAGAGGACACCTCTCCCGTCCCAGAAACGCTTGCCGAACAAAAAGAACTTAAAACAATTGTAGCATCTGCCATAGGTATGCTGAATCCCGACCACAAGGCAGTTTTAGTTCTGCGTGACATTCAGGGTTTTAGTTATGACGAGATTGCAAGGATTGTCGGTTGTACAGAGGGTACTGTCAAATCAAGAATAAGCCGTGCGCGTGCACAACTTAAAATAATTATTGAAAATAATTTCAATATTAACGGAACTTATTTTAACACATAGCCGTCTAAGTATACGAATGACTCATAAAAGAAAGGGGGATTTTAATATGCAACACCAAAGCGACGATTGCAAAGTCTATTGCGCAATGCTTTTTGACTATGTATCTGACTTGCTGAGTGACGAAGAAAAGGCTGACCTTCTCTCACATCTTGACATTTGTCCTGACTGCAAAGAAGAACTTTTAAAAATTCAGGCAATCATCGGTGCCGCTCAAACTCTCCCTGAGGTTGAAGTCCCCGACGGATTGAGAGAGTCTGTGGCAGAACAGATTTCCGATATTGCAAACAAGCCCAAGCATCGTAATATATACACTTTGCGGCGTTTTGCATCGGTTGCTCTTCCTCTTGCCGCATGTGCCGTCCTTGCAATCGGCATATACTCAAACGGACTTCTGGACAGTTTTGTAAACTCTGATGATATTTTATCATCCGCCGTCTCCACCGAGACAGAAACTCTTCAAAGTCCGACATATACCGACGAAACACCAACTGCCGAAAATGTTACCCCAACTACAACGCAGAGCAAAAACAATGGCAGTGCACATATAAAATCTGATACGTCTTCTAAAAACAAAACAGAGGTTAAATCAGAAACACCCGCAAACAATCCAATTCCGGAGGATGTTGCAACAGACAACGCAACTGCGGTCAGCGAAGCAGTTCAAAATGATGTATCTACGGACACATCGGATGATAGCGAAAATTTTGTCGCACCTGCAATGCCCGCACCGGTGTCTGCAGGTTCTGCAGCAGAAGAAACAGATAAAATTGCCGCCTACAACTCCCGTGGGGCTATGTCTTATCCCGTCTCCTGTACTATTATCACCTTTGATTTGTCTGCCTTTGCCGCAAGATTTGGCGGAGATGCAGCAAATAATGTGATAAACACAAGTGTTTCTGCAGACAACATTGATGCCCTTATGGACTTTGCCGCAAAATATGCAGTTGAAATAAGTTTTGAATATTCTCCCGAGTATAGTGACACAATCTCAGTAACGGCGCAAACAAAAGAATAATATTTGGCATCAGACTGCATCAGCAGACTGATGCCAAAAACTTAAATATCTTTTTACAGAGGAAAAGAAAAATGAAAAAGTTGTTAATTATTGATGGTAACAGTATTTTAAACAGAGCATATTATGGAATCAGACCGCTTACAGCTCCTGACGGGACGCCGACTAATGCGGTCTATGGTTTTTTAAACATACTTTTTAAATATCTTGAGGAAGAGACACCTGACTATCTTTGCGTCGCCTTTGATGTCAAGGAAAAAACCTTCCGCCACAAAATGTATGACCAGTATAAGGCACAGCGCAAACCTGCACCTGAGGATTTTCTGGTGCAGCTACCCCTTATTAAAGATGTTTTGTCCGCTATGAACTGTCTGTGTCTTGAACTGCCGGGCTATGAGGCAGACGATATCATCGGCACAATTGCCAAAATGTGCGAGGACTCAGACACAGAATGTAAAATTCTGACCGGTGACAAGGACGATTTGCAACTTGCATCCGACAAGACCACAATTAAACTTGTTATTACCCGTATGGGCAAGACAACCACCACCGATTACAAAGTGGCAGACTTTACCGAAAAATACGGTTTTTCACCTGACTTCTTTATTGATTTAAAGGCACTTATGGGGGATTCCTCTGATAACATCCCCGGTGTCAAAGGTATTGGCGAAAAAACCGCTATGTCCCTTATACAAACCTATGGAAGCATTGATAGAATTTACGAATCTATCGACTCAATAGAAGTCACCGACAGTGTGCGCAAAAAACTGATTGATGGCAAAGATGATGCGTATCTCAGTTACACCCTCGCAACTATTGATAAAAACGTCCCCATAGAATTTGATTTTGCATCCGCTCTTCTTCAGGAGTATAACGCACCTGAACTTGCTAAACTCTTTACCCGTCTTAACTTCCGCTCTTTTATACAAAAGTTCAATCTTGATAATGTGGCTATCGAAGAAAAAGGTGGAGAGGTTATTGACGAAGACGGCAGAGTTGTCACAATAAACGAACTTGTCTCCGCTGCAGAAAAGGCTGACTTTGTCAGTTATATTATAGATGGTAACAAATTATGCATAAGGCCTCAAGGGACAAAAGAAGCACTTATCTGCCCGAATACAGATAAGAAAACAATGATAGAGTTTCTTGAGAATAACAAAATCTCCAAGGTTGGATTTAATGTAAAAGAAGATATAATTTCTCTGTCTGACTGCGGCATTGATTATAATGAAATAAATGCCCAAAACATAAAATTTGACGTAATGCTGTCCGCATACATTCTTGACCCGACTCAGTCAGAATACCGCCTTGATGACTTATGCCGTACATATCTGTCGGCAACGGTTTCAAGCAATTCTTCAAAAGAAGAAAACGAGCAGATTTCTATGGAGGCTCTCCTTGGCGGAGACTCTGCCGACGATTATTCAACGCTTTATAATAATGTTTATATTATCGGAAAACTTTATGCCAAAATGTCAGAACTTATAGAAGAAAACGGACAGCACACCCTTTACTATGATGTAGAACTTCCTCTTCTTGAGGTTCTCGCTGATTTACAACTCAGAGGAATGTATGTTGACGAAAAGGCTCTCTCAGACTTTGGCGAAACGCTCAAGACACATATAGAACAGGTAAGGGACGAGATTTATGAATTGTCGGGCGAGGAGTTTAACATAAACTCTCCAAAACAACTTGGCGAGGTTTTATTTGATAAACTTGAACTCCCCTATGGCAAAAAGAACAAGCGCGGCAGTTACTCCACAAATGTAGATGTTATGGAAAAACTGCGCTTAGTTCACCCTATTGCAGACAGGGTTTTGACATATCGTCAACTTACCAAGTTACAGTCCACCTATGTCGAGGGGCTCACCTCAGTTATAAACCCCAAAACAGGCAGAATACACTCCCGTTTTAACCAGATGGTTACAACAACAGGCAGAATAAGCAGTACCGAGCCAAATATGCAGAACATTCCCGTCCGCACCGAACTTGGGCGCGAAATCAGAAGAATGTTTATTGCGGAAAAACCCGACTGGTGGCTGATTGACGCTGACTACTCACAGATTGAACTGAGAGTTCTGTCCCACATAGCAGATGACGAGGATATGAAGTCCGCATTCATCAGCGGCGAAGACATTCACACACAGACCGCATCAAATGTATTTAGGGTACCGATCGAAGATGTTACTCCGCAGATGCGCTCGCGTGCAAAAGCAGTAAACTTTGGTATCGTTTACGGAATCGGGGCTTTTTCTCTTGCTCAGGATATTGGCACAAGCCGCAAAGAGGCTGACCAATATATAAATGATTATCTCAGCCACTACAGCAATGTTTCTGAATATATGAAGAACACCGTAGAAGATGCAAAAGGAAAGGGCTATATTACCACGGTTTTGAACCGCCGCAGATACATTCCTGAACTCAACGGCAGTAATCATATGCTTCGTGCCTTTGGAGAGCGTGTGGCCATGAATGCGCCGATTCAGGGCAGTGCCGCAGATATTATAAAAATCGCAATGGTAAATGTATATAAGCGTTTAAAGACAGAAGGCCTTAAAGCCCGTCTTGTTCTGCAGGTACACGATGAACTTATCGTAGAAGCCCCTGAGAGCGAAAGAGAACTTGCAGGAAAAATCCTTAAAGAAGAAATGGAAAACGCATACAAACTGTCCGTTCCTCTTGTAGTGGATATGAACTTCGGCAAAAGTTGGTATGATACAAAGTAAATAAAAAATGCGATGCATATGCATCGCATTTTTGTCTTTTATTTTGCGTATTCGATTGCACGAAGTTCACGGATAACATTTACTTTAATCTGTCCCGGGTACTCCATCTCATTTTCGATTCTCTTAACAATGTCTTTTGCCATCAATACGGTCTCATCATCGCTGACTGCATCAGATCTGACCATAATACGAATCTCACGTCCTGCCTGAATAGCAAAGGAACGCTCAACACCATTAAATGAATTTGCAATCTCCTCAAGATTTTCAAGTCTCTTTATGTAAGACTCAAGATTTTCTCTTCTGGCGCCGGGTCTTGCTGCTGAAATTCCGTCAGCCGCCTGTACCAGACACGCTTCTATGCTCTTAGCCTCTATATCGCCGTGGTGTGCAAGAATTGCGTGAATAACCTTGTCATTCTCCTTATACTTTTTAGCAATGTCTCCACCGATAGTAACGTGAGAACCCTCAACCTCGTGGTCGATTGCCTTACCAATATCATGGAGAAGTCCTGCACGCTTTGCAAGTGTAACATCGACGCCGAGTTCACCTGCCATAAGGCCCGCAATGTGAGAAACCTCAATAGAATGCTGAAGCACGTTCTGTCCGTAACTTGTTCTGTACTTAAGTCTGCCAAGAAGACGGATAAGTTCAGGATGCAATCCATGAACATGTGTTTCAAATGTTGCGCGCTCACCCTCTTGCTTAACAATGTTTTCAACCTCTTTGGTTGACTTTTCAACCATTTCCTCAATACGACCCGGATGAATTCTTCCGTCGGTAATGAGTTTTTCAAGAGAACGTCTTGCAATCTCACGTCTTACAGGGTCAAATCCTGAAAGAATAACTGCCTCCGGTGTATCATCAATAATCAAATCTACACCTGTCAAGGTCTCAATGGTACGAATGTTTCGACCCTCACGGCCGGTAATTCTACCCTTCATTTCGCCGTTGGGGAGAGAAACAACCGAAACAGTTGTTTCTGTAACGTGGTCAGCCGCACATCTTTGAATTGCACCTGCAATAATGTTACGTGCTTTTTCTTCGGCTTCTTCTTTGGCTTGTTCTTCAACTGTTTTGATAAGAACCGCCTTATCGTGTACCAAATCTTCTTCTACCTGAGCGAGCAAATATGTCTTTGCCTGCTCTACTGAAAAATCAGCAATTTTTTCAAGTTGCGCCATCTGGAGTTTCTTGACACGATCTGCCTCTGCCTGAATCCCTTCAACCTCGGCCATCTTTTGCTGAATTTCTTCCTCACGCTTTTCAATCTGCGCGGTCTTTTTGTCTATTGTATCTTCCTTTTGCTGCACTCGTCTTTCCTGTCTTTGAATATCGTTTCTGCGTTCTTTGATTTCTTTGTCAAGCTCACTTCTGAGCCTGTGTATCTCTTCTTTTGCTTCTATTTCTCTTTCTTTTTTGATGTTTTCAGCTTCTTTTCTGGATGTTGAAACCGCTTCATCCATGATTCGCTTTGCTTCTTCTTCTGCACTGCCAATCTTGAACTCTGCTATTCTTTTTCTGTAATTATATCCGCTTTTAAACGCAATAGCTGCTGCAACTATTGCAACTAAAATCAAAACTGAACTTACAATTATTAATTTTAAGTCTATCTTTGCCACCTCCTAAATAAAATTTGTGCATAGCACTATGGTATAAACTAAACTTAATTAAATCAAAGAATCAAAAAGATAAATGTATAGCCATTGCTTCTAATCAGAAGTATACATTATAATTTTACACAGATTTAACTAAAAAGTCAAGGGAATTTTGTGGGTTTCTTCAATATTTATATTAAGAATTTATTACGAAAAACGGCGGAATGTCAGACAAGACATTCCGCCGATAATTTTTAGCCCGGGGGCCACTGAAGATTTCTGCCGGCAAGAAGGTGGAAGTGAATATGTCCAACCGTCTGTCCGCCGTCCTCTCCGCAGTTGTTTACAATTCTCCAACCTTTGTCGGCAAAGCCCTTTTCTTTGGCAATCTTTGCCGCAACCGAGAAAATGTGTCCGATAACTGCGCAGTTTTCTTCGTCTATTTCGTTGCCTGATGCGGTATGCACCTTTGGAATTATGATTATATGCACCGGCGCCTGAGGTTCTATATCCTCAAAAGCATAGACAAGTTCATCTTCATAAACCTTTGTTGACGGAATATCTCCGTCTTTTATTTTGCAAAAAAGACAATCACTCATTTTGATTTACCTCTCTTTTACTTAATCATTGCAGAAACAATATCGTCAACCTTTGCAAGAGCATCGTCAATCTTCATTGCATCAACGCCGCCGCCCTGTGCCATATCAGGCTTGCCACCGCCTCTGCCTCCGCAGATTGCAGTAACCTCGCGGATAATATTGCCGCAGTGTACACCTGCTTTAACTGCCTCGGGCATTGCCATTGCAATAAATGTAATCTTGCCGTCGGTGTTTGATGCAAGAACAACAACACCTGACTGCATCTGTGACTTTGCATTATCAGCAAGCGCCTTCATCTCGTTTGCACCCATACCGTCAACCTGTGCGGTCAGAACATTTACGCTGCCTAGGTATCTTACCTCTGCCATCATATTCCTGGTACGCATTGCTGCCATCTTGTCATTGAACTGCTCAATCTTTCTTTCAAATTCCTTATTCTCGTTTACAAGTGCCTCAACCTTAACATCTATATCTGCCGCAGACTTAAGTTTAAGAGCCGCTGCAGTTCTATTAATAAGGCCTTGCTTCTCATCTATAAGTTTAAGTACGCCCATACCTGTTACTGCTTCAATTCTGCGGACACCTGCTGCAACACCGCTCTCGCTGACAATCTTGAAAAGTCCAAGACTGCCCGTTGTCTTCGCGTGGATACCGCCGCAGAGTTCAAGGCTGTAATCGCCCATCTTTACAACACGTACAGTTGCACCATACTTCTCGCTGAAGAGTGCGGTTGCGCCCATCTTCTTTGCTTCATCAAGGCTCTTCTCGCTGCACTCAATATCAAGGTTTGCAAGTATCATCTCATTAACTTCTCTCTCAACTGCCAGAAGTTCTTCCTGAGTCATTGCCGCAAAGTGAGAAAAGTCAAATCTCATTCTGTCTTCATCAACATAAGAACCCGCCTGAGCAACGTGGTTACCCAGAACGTTGCGAAGTGCAGCCTGAACAAGGTGAGCAGATGAGTGGTTGCGTCTGATTGCCATACGGCGCTCATTATCAATCACACAGGAGACCGCGTCTCCCTCGTTTATGCTTCCACTTTCAACTGTACAGATGTGGAGGAACTTACCGTTTCTCTTCTTTGTATCCTTTACTGCGATAGTTGCATTATCTGTCTTTATGCATCCGCTGTCACCAACCTGACCGCCGCTCTCTCCGTAGAAAGGTGTTGCATCAAGAACAATTGTCACCTCTTCGCCTGCATTTGCAGTTGTAACTCTCTCTCCATCATTACCGATGCCGAGAACTTTTGCAGAAAGTTCTGTTTTGTCATATCCTTCAAATACAGTTGCACTCTCGATATTTGCAAAGATATCTTCTTTCCATGCCTCGCCTTCCATATCACCGCGGGCAGATCTTGCACGCTCTCTCTGTTCATTCATAAGCGCCTTAAAGTCGTCTTCTGCAACTGTGAAGGAATTCTCAGCAAGAATTTCTTTTGTCAGGTCAATAGGGAAGCCATATGTATCGTAAAGTTTAAACGCATTCCCGCCTGAGAGTTCTGTTTTGCCGCTCTCTTTGAGTTCAGCAATATAGTCATTGAGTATTGCAATACCCTGGTCGATGGTCTCTTCAAAACGCTGTTCTTCTGTTTTGATAACCTTTTCGATATACTCAAAGTTGTTTTCAAGTTCAGGATATGCTTTGCCTGACTCTCCTGCAACAACCTTTGCAAGTTTATAAAGGAAAGACTCCTTAAGTCCGAGCATTCTGCCGTGTCTTGCCGCACGTCTGAGGAGGCGGCGAAGAACGTATCCTCTGCCCTCATTTGACGGCAACACACCATCAGATACCATAAACACAGTACTTCTGATATGGTCAGTAATTACACGGAGTGATATATCTGTCTGCTTGTCCTTACCATAAGTTATGCCAACCATTTCGGCTGCAGTATCTAAGATTTTGCGGATTGTGTCAACCTCAAAAATAGAGGTAACGCCCTGCATAATGCAGGCAATACGCTCAAGCCCCATACCTGTGTCGATGTTGGGGTTTGCAAGACGGTTGTAAACGCCGTTTTCGTCCTTGTCAAACTGAGTGAAAACAAGGTTCCAGAATTCAACAAATCTGTCACACTCACATCCGACTGCACAGTCAGGGCTTCCGCACCCAAATTCTTCACCTCTGTCAAAGTATAGTTCAGAACAAGGTCCGCAGGGGCCTGTACCGATTTCCCAGAAGTTATCCTCTTTGCCGAGGTAAACTATTCTCTCTTTTTTAACGCCGACCTTCTCTGTCCATATCTTAACTGCTTCCTCGTCCTCTTCATATACACTTACCCAAATTCTGTCCTCGGGGATTTCAAGAACTTTTGTTATAAACTCCCACGCCCAGGCGGTTGCTTCGTTCTTAAAGTAGTCCCCGAAAGAGAAGTTACCGAGCATCTCAAAGAAAGTACCGTGACGGGCAGTAAGGCCAACGCTCTCGATATCAGGGGTTCTGATACACTTCTGGCAGGTGGTTACTCTCTTTCTTGGCGGAACCTCTTTGCCTGTAAAATAGGGCTTAAGCGGTGCCATACCTGCGTTTATCAAAAGCAGGCTTGCATCACCCTGAGGAACAAGAGGAAATGACGGAAGTCTCAAATGCCCTTTGCTCTCAAAAAACGAGAGATATCTCTCGCGTATTTCGTTAAGTCCAAGCTTTTCCATAATATTCATTGCCTTTCTATCTGCATATTTATCATATAACCAAGACTGCAGACGGGCCTTGTAATCACATTCTTATAATTATACCAATTTTACTCTATATCGTCAAGCCTTGATGCCTTTAATTTTCAGTAATTTTTGCAACTATCATCTTGTATATTTCATCAGCCTCTTTAGAGAGGACCTTTGAAGCATTCTCTGCATCCGCCCTTGACCCTGCGTAAATTTTAAGTTCAAGGAGCGGCAAGTTTGCGTCAAGCATATTAATTGCTGCCATATACTGATGGGGCGCAACCGGAATAATCTCGGTTGTTACCGCATTGGGATTGACCTGCTCTTCGAACTTGATTTCGGATATTGCACTGTCAATTCTGTCGCGTATACTCTTTGGAACACGCTCAAAGAAGAACATATTGGTCTCTTTACCCCTCTCGCTTAGGGTAAAGGCCCGCTCATCACGATAGAACTTACTCTCTACAAAACCGTCCTCTATAAGTTCATTGAGCATAAGCGCCAGATCAAAATAGTTCATCACCTGCTTCTCCCATGTAAGAATATCACAAAGGGAAGGCATACTGATTGGCTCTATGTTTTTCTCGAGGGTATATAAAATTGCAAACTTCATCTCGTCATGTTCAAGAAACATATTAAGTCCCCCTATTTATTCTCGTACTCTGTATAAGGTTTTTTATGCTTAAAGTATACCCCAAGGACCCCTACCCCTGCGTGGGTAGTAATCACAGGGCCGACCTTAGCACACTCTATGGCTTTGGGATTTAACCTCTCTTTGACTAATTTCTCGATAATCTCTACCTTATCATCTGCTCTTGAATGAAGTATTAACAGTTCATTTTCCTCAGGATTATCCATTCTCTCTTCTATAAAGTCTACAAGTGCGGCAAGGGCTTTTTTTTGACCTCTTATCTTGCGGAAAGCCTCAACCAGACCATCGTTTACGGTCAGAATCGGCTTTATGTCAAGAGCTTTACTGATTGCCATTGTTGTGGCTTTGATTCTGCCGCTCTTTTTAAGCTGAGTCAGATCATCAACCAGAAAGTACGCCGTATCATGGGTGTAAACAGATGTTATATAGGCAATTATATCTTCTCTTGACTTGCCTGCCTTTGCCATTCTTGCCGCTTCGATTACGGCTTTGCCAAAAGCAAGAGAAAATGATGCCGAATCATATACAACGATATCAAAACCCTCATCGTTTAATTGAGAGGCTACCATATTGGAAGTATTGTTTATTCCGCTGGCTCTGGCTGACATTGTTATATGCAAAATTTCTGCATCCTTGCCGGCGCCACGATAAATATCTTCAATATCGGCAGGGCTCATCTGACTTGTGGTGGGAACCTCAGGTGAGTTTTCGATAATATCATAAAACTCTTCAAGGTCTAAATTCTCATCGGCAATAATCTGTCTGCCCTCTGCCATAATCATAAACGGAAGTATTTTAATGTCAAGTTCTTCTGCAACCTCTTTTGATATATCCGCTGCTGCATCGGTAATAATTTTAACCATTTAATACACCCTCTATTTCTAAGTCTGAAAATTCAAATTGCCGCAGCACCTCATAGGCTATAATTGCTACAGAATTTGATAAATTAAGCGACCTCATATTTTCCCTCATGGGGATTCTTATACAGCGGTCATAATTCTCTTTAAGGAGCGGCTCAGGAAGACCTTTTGTCTCTTTGCCAAAGACAAGAAATATATCGCCGTCCCGCTCTTTATAGTTTACCTCACTGTATGTATTTTTCCCTTTTGTTGTGCAGTAATAAAATTCACCCTCAGGATAGGCCTCTTTGACCTCATCAAAACTCTGATACTCATAAAGGTCAAGTTTGTCCCAATAATCAAGCCCTGCACGTTTTACCTGCTTCTCACTTATGTCAAAACCAAGGGGATGAACAAGATGAAGTGCCGCCCCCGTAACTGAGCAAGTCCTTGATATATTGCCCGTATTAGATGGAATTTCAGGCTCAACCAGAACGATATGTAGTTTCAACACAATCCCCTCCTGTTTATTATGCCCAGAATTTCCTGTCAAGAGACCTGTACCGTATTGCCTCTGCAATATTTTCTTTGGCAATTTTTTCGTTACCTGCAAGGTCAGCAATTGTTCTTGCCACCTTTAAAATTCTGTTGTGTGCCCTCGCACTGAGTCCTAAAAGTTCAAAGGCGTTTTTCAACATATCGGAACTCTCGCTGTCAAGTTCGCAAACCTCGTCAATCATAGCGGCACTCAGCCCACTGTTTGAATATATGCCTGTACCTTTATATCTTTTTAACTGAATCTCTCTCGCTCTGTCAACTCTCTTTTTGATTTCGCTTGATGATTCTGCAGTACTCTTTTTACCCAAATCATCATAGTCAACAGCAGGAACCTCTATATGCAAATCAATTCTGTCAAGGAGGGGCCCGCTTATTTTTGAGAGATACTTGCCAATTCTCTGAGGCGAGCAACTGCAATCGTGGTTTTTGTCTCCGTAATATCCGCATGGGCAGGGGTTCATAGACGCCACCAGCATAATATTACAGGGGTATGAGAATGTGCCGCCCGCCCTCGTGATGGTAACAACTCCATCCTCAAGGGGCTGACGCATTACTTCAAGAGCATCCTTGCGGAACTCGGGCAGTTCATCAAGGAACAATATTCCGTGGTGAGAAAGACTTATCTCGCCCGGCTTTGGTATTCCGTTGCCGCCACCGGTGAGTCCGACTGCCGAGACAGTGTGGTGAGGACTCCTGAAAGGTCTGCTCGCCACCATAGGAAGCCCCTTTGGCAAATACCCTGCAATGCTATGTATCTTTGTAACCTCTAAAGCCTCATCAAATGTCATAGCAGGAAGTATTGACGGTATCCTCTGTGCAAGCATAGTTTTACCTGACCCCGGCAGACCTATCATCAATATATTATGACCACCTGCCGCCGCAATTTCAAGGGCGCGCTTGGCGCTCTCCTGACCTTTTACATCTGCAAAATCAGGCATATTCTCTATCGCATTATCAAAAAGTCTGTTTGTATCAACTGTGGTTTTATCAGGCACCATTTCTCCTGAAAAAATCTTCATAAGTTCATCTACATTTTCAATTCCGTAAACTTCAAGTCCCTCAACAACTGCCGCCTCCAGGGCATTCTGTTTTGGCAGAAACAACTTTTTTATACCATTCTGATATGCAGTAATCGCCATCGGCAAAGCGCCGCGCACCGACCTTAAACTTCCGTCAAGAGACAGTTCACCAAAAAAGCAACATTCCTTTAAGTTCCACGCCTTTATCTGTTCACTCGCTATCAGTATACCAAGGGCAATTGGCATATCAAGATATGCGCCCTCTTTTTTTACATCGGCAGGAGCAAGATTTATAACAATCCTTTTGCCCGGAATCGTAAGCCCGGAGTTTTTCAGCGCTGAACGGATACGCTCTTTAGACTCACGTACAGCAGTATCCGGCATACCAACCACGTCCCAACTTGGAACACCGTTGCTTACATCGGTCTCTACCCCAATGGGGTATCCGTCAATTCCCGTAAGCCCCACGCTGTTTATCTTGGCTATCATTTGCTCTCACCCTTTTCCTGTTTTAGTATCTCAACTCTGTTTATGTAGTTCTCTCTCGCAAAAAAACCTTCTCTTAAAACCGTCTCAAACAATGTGCCATGTCGCACGGGCATAGAATCGTGTTCAACAGTTTTTGCTATGCTCTCTCTTACAAACTCTGCCGCAATGTTTGCCGCATCTTTTACACTCATTTTCTGCATCAGTGCGCCTGTAAAAACACTCGCATAGATATCTCCCGTCCCATGAAACAGACGTTCTACATATCCGCAATCCACTTTAAAGTACAAATCCTCAGCCCTGTCATACACAGCCACGCACATAGAACTTTCTGCGTCTTTAACACTTGTGATTGCTACAATCTCAGGTCCTAAGTTTGACAGTCTCTTCAGTAAATCACAAATCTGCCCCTCATCAATAGCATCTTTTGGATAATCATAGTCAAGCAGCAGGCAGGCCTCGGTAAGATTAGGTGTTATGGCATCTGCCACAGAACACATATCTCTCATTCCGTCGATAAGTTCATACATTCTGTCTGAGTATACGGTCTTGACATCAAGAAGAGCATTGTCACCCATAACAGGGTCAACAACTATAATCGCTCCTTTTGCCTTTTGCTTTTGCATAAACTCTTTTGTTATTTCTATCTGTTTTGCGCTGCTCATATATCCGCTGTAAACTGCATCAAACTCAACGCCGATTTCATCCCAATGATTTATGATTTTTTTCATCTCATCTGTGAGATCAAGAAGAGTATAATTCTTAAATTCGTATGTATGAGTTGACAAAAGTGCCGTTGGAAGAGGACAAACCTCCACCCCCATAGCCGACATTACAGGCAGCGCCTCCGTCAGCGACACTCTGCCAAAGCCCGAGATATCCTGAACAACCGCCGCTCTTGGCAGTATTCCTTTATTCAAACTCTCACTCTCTGTTATCACAAGTCAACAACTCCAGTTCTTCAATGGTCAATTCTCTTACTTCACCCTCATCAAGGCTCTCATCAAGGGTAAGTTTGTTCATCGCAGTTCTTTTAAGATAGGTCACGTTTTTACCGACCTTTTCAAACATCCGCTTTATCTGGTGAAACTTTCCCTCTGCTATGACAACCTCAGCACAACTTTTATCGATTATCGTCAGTTTTGCAGGTTTTGTCACAAAATCGCCAAGATCCATAGGATTTGAGAAAATCTCTGCATCCGTCTCTGTCAATTTTCCGTCAACCTCTGCCCAATAGGTTTTGGGAACATGGTGGGCAGGGCTTGTCAGCTTATGGGCAAGATCACCATCGTTTGTAAGAATAAGTAAACCCACCGTATCAATATCAAGTCTTCCAACGGGAAAAACCTCATAATGGGAATATTCCTCCGGCACAAGGTCTGTAACGACAGGCTTTTCCCTGTCCCACGTGGCAGAGACATATCCCGATGGCTTATTAAGCATCAGGTAGACATATTTTTTATATACCAGCAATCGTCCGTCTGCGCAGACTTTTGCAGAATTTTCGTCTATTTTATATTCAGGGGAATTTACATTCTTGCCATTAACCGTAACAGCCCCCGAGCGGATGAGTTTTTTCACTTCTTTTCTTGTGCCTACACCGCAGTCACCAAGATATTTGTCAAGCCTCATCTGCGCTCACCCCCGCCTCTTTAAACATACTATTTATATTGTACCATATACTTTAAATAATTTCCATATAAAAATTAAAAAATCTGTAATTTTTATACAAAAAATTTTTATTTGATTTATCTCTTGCCATTTTGCATGATTTATAGTAAAATATTATCAAATTTCAACCATTTGCTATTTGTAAGGAGAGGTGATTTCATGAGGCATATAACCAAAGACAATCTTTTTGATTTTGCATTTTTAAACGAAGACACTCTTAAACCTCCGCTTAAGGGAATTTGCGTATGTTTCCACGGATACACCGATGATACAAGGTTTGAGAAAAGTTCCGAACAGGCGCGAATCCTTGGCGAAAACGGAATCGCTTGGGTCTTTCCATACTACAGCGTATGGGGCTGGATGAGCGAAAACTCTCAGATATTCAACGAGCAGGTTCTCGATGCCGTATATGACAGGCTTGGCGCAGATGAGGATATCCCCCTCATTATCAGCGGCGGAAGCATGGGCGGACTGACCGCGCTGAACTATCTTGTCCGCGGAAAACGCAGAGCGACTGCGTGCGCACTTAACTGTCCCGTTACGGATATAAACATAATTTATGATTGCAACGTCGGTGCAAGACGCGCAATTCTGTCCGCGCACATTGAGAAGGATTGTCCTATCGACGTTATAATGCGCAACTTCTCACCCGTCAACTTTGCAGACAAACTCCCCCATATTCCATACTTTCTGATTTTTGGTGAAAAAGACACTCACTTTGTTGATTATCAGATGCCACCGATGGAAGAAAAATTAAAACAATACGGCCACAACTACACACTGACAGTACACCCCAAGATGGAACACTGCGATATAAGAAACCACCCCAAGGCACTCAGGCAGTATTGTGATTTTATAATATCTGCAATCAGATAAATCACTTCATAACAAACATAAATATAATCCCTTATATAAAGAAAGGAGCAACTTATATGAACAACTGTAAATATTGCGGAAACCCGCTCCCCGACGGGACTGACTTCTGCTCTGTATGTGGAGCAATGGCACAAAAGTCCCAAGCCACAGATGCAAAAGTGTACGGCAAAGCAACCGTCCAGAAAAAGAACTCTCTCAGCATCGGTTATCTTATCTGGTCCGCCGCAAACATTCTTCTCTCTGCATCATTCTTCTACTTTCTCACGCCCATAGCCTCTCTTGTAATGAGCATAATTGCCCTTATCCAGACAATACGCGCAAGAGATTGTACCGATACAGAAAGAAAATCAAGACTTCGGACTGCAAAAATTTTAAACATTATAGCAACCGCTGTTACAATATTATCTGTCGTTTTGTGCATAATAGCAATTATAGTTATCTTTATATCAAGTGACTCTCTTGGAGATTTTCTGCGTTATTATTACTATTACGGAATTATGGATTAACAAAAAAGGCACCCTAGTGGTGAAGTGATATAATGATGGTAGACACAAAAAAGTGTCTGCCATCATTTTTTATGCTATACTAAAGAAAAGGAGTTGAATTTTATGGGAAGACCAAAAGGTGGAACTAATGTATTTCACAGCAAAGAAGAAAAATTAGC
>JAZSBQ010000132.1:0-31785 GCA_045602485.1 Clostridia bacterium | reverse complement strand
GATTATGAGACACTTATCTTAAATGAAATGGTCAAATATTCACCAAGTGAAATAATAATAAATTTAGAGGGCTTTGAAAACACATCTCTTGTAGAGAATATAAAAGGCAAGACGGGTGGCTTTGTAAGAAACTTCTATGACTGGGCTTTTGAAAAAACATAAGCCGCAAATGTTATAAAAAGCCGTTTTGGCGGAGTTGTGGCGCGTATTCCCGATGATAAGCCGTACAGTATCAGGGCGGTCGGGGCGCTTCTTATTTTTCTTGAAGAAACCCAGAAAACCGAGATAAAAAACATTACCGGTATTGACATAAACAGAGATGCAGAAAATATGCAACTTGATATGTATAGTCTGAGAAATCTTGAGGTTATTGAGACTATGCGTGACAGAAACGCAAAAGGGGCACTTTTACATACTCTTAATATGACCTCTACCGCAATGGGTGCAAGGCTTCTTCGCAAGAGTCTTACAGCGCCTCTTTGCAATTGCGCGGCAATTACAAATCGTCATCTTGCGGTAAAAGAACTTGTGGATGACCCCATAATGCGCGCCGAAATGACAGAAGCCCTCAGAAACATCCGTGATATGGAGAGGCTTATAAACCGTATTGTTTATAAAAATGCAAACTGCGGTGACCTTACAGGCCTTGCAAAATCAATTGCTCAATTACCAACCCTGCTCCAGTGCCTTAAGGGGACGGCGTCTAAACTTTTAAACAGTTGTGCGCAAAAACTTGATGTTCTGGCGGATATAAGGACGCTGATAGAAAACACTATTGAAGAAGACGCACCGGCACTTTTGCGTAACGGCGGACTGATAAAAAAGGGTGCAAATCCTGAACTTGACCGCCTGACAGACCTTGTTGAGAACGGGCAGACGGTTCTTCACGGCATAGTTGAGCAGGAAAAAGAGAAAACCGGAATTAAGATTATGAAACTTGGCTTTAATAAGGTTTTCGGATATTATATGGAAGTCAGCAACTCTTATAAAGAACTTGTGCCTGACTATTTTATGAGAAAACAAACCCTGACAAACGGGGAAAGATATATAACGTCTGAACTTAAAGAGCTTGAAGAAGAAATTCTTTCTGCAGGCGAGAAGAAAGTTGAACTTGAGTATGAACTTTTCTGCCAGATAAGAGAAAAGGTTGCAGAGTCTTTTGAGAGAGTCTGCAAAGCAGCAGAAATTGTTGCCGTTGTGGATATGATGTGCTCTTTTGCATCGGTTGCAGAGCGCAACAATTATACAATGCCGACGGTTAATATGTCTGACAGGATTATCATAAAAAATGGCAGACATCCTGTTGTAGAAAAACTTGTCAGAGGCGGAAACTTTATTGCAAACGATACAATACTTGATAACAGAGAAAACCAGATTTCTATTATAACAGGCCCCAATATGGCAGGTAAGTCAACTTATATGAGACAGACAGCCCTTATTGTGCTTATGGCGCAGGCAGGCAGTTTTGTTCCTGCAGACAGTGCCGAGATTGGTATAGTTGACAAGATATTTACAAGGGTCGGTGCATCTGATGATTTATCCTCGGGGCAGAGTACCTTTATGGTGGAGATGACAGAGGTGTCATACATACTTGATAATGCAACCGACAAGAGTCTTGTGATCCTTGATGAGATAGGCAGGGGCACAAGTACCTATGACGGGCTTGGAATCGCGTGGGCGGTTGTAGAATATATGGCAGACACCAAAAAGTGCGGTGCAAAGACTATGTTTGCAACACACTATCACGAGTTGACACAACTTGAAGGCAAAATACCAAATGTAAAGAACTACTGTATTGCAGTAAAAAAGCACGGCGGAACAATCAGCTTTTTGCGTAAGATTATCCGTGGCGGAGCGGATGAGAGTTACGGCGTAGACGTTGCGGCTCTTGCAGGAGTAAAGAAGTCTGTCGTAAACCGTGCAAGAGAGATAGTTGCATCACTTGAGGACGAAAATCCAAGAGAGGTCAGTGAGGCAAAAATTAAAACAATAAGTATTCCAAAAGCAGATGATATGCAGATGGGATTTTTGCAGGGTGCAACAAATGAGGTCTGCGAAGAACTAAAAGCACTTGACCTTAATTCTATGACCCCGATGCAGGCGATGACTGCACTTTACGACCTTCAGGCAAAGGCAAAGAACAGTTAATAAACAGGAGATAACAAATGGCGAAGATTCAGATTCTTCCGCAGGAGGTTGCGGACAAGATTGCGGCAGGCGAAGTGGCAGAGCGCCCATCGGCTGTTGTTAAAGAACTTGTGGAAAATTCAATTGACGCAGGTGCAACCTCTGTTGAAGTAGAAATCAAAAAAGGCGGAATTGAATATATCAGAGTTAGTGATAACGGCTGCGGAATAGAACCTGATCAGGTTGAGACAGCCTTTCTTCGTCATGCCACAAGCAAACTTAAAAACATAGAAGATTTATATTCAATCGGCACCATGGGCTTTCGTGGGGAGGCTCTGTCCAGTATCTGTGCAGTTGCAGATGTTCAGGTCATAACCAAAACCATTAATTGCGAAGAAGGCGTATTTATGCAACTTGAAAGAGGGGTTGCAAAAACGAAAGAACCAATTGCGTGTAATGATGGTACGACAATGATTGTTGAGAAGTTGTTTGAAAACATCCCTGCAAGAATGAAGTTTTTGAAAAAAGACTCAACAGAGGCAGGGTATGTGGCAGATGTACTTGGAAGAATAGCGCTTTCAAAACCCGAAATTGCCTTTACGTATATATGTGATGAAAAAGAGGTTTTCTCGACATCGGGAGACGGAAAACTCGAAAACGTAATATTAAAACTGTATGGCATAGACCACGCAAAAGGTATTATACCCGTTGACCATACCGAAGATAATTTAAGGATTTGCGGAGTAATCGGCAAACCTGATATTGCAAGAGGAAACAGGTCAAGACAGACGTTTTTTGTAAACGGCAGATATATAAAAAGCCACGTTGCCTCAAAGGTTGTGGCAGAGGCATACAGAAACTCAATAATGGTGGGCAAGTTCCCGTTTTTTGTTCTGGATATTCAGGTTGCACCCCAGTGGGTGGATGTAAATGTGCATCCTGCCAAAACTGAGATAAAGTTTGCCAACGAAAACAGAGTATATGAGATTTTGCACCACGCAGTAAGCAATGCTCTTCGTGGCAAAGAAGCGCAAAAAGAGGAAATTGTTCCCGAAATTCCAAAAAGGGAAGAGAGCGTTATCCCAAGCACAAAAGAGAGTTTTCCTGCTCCCATACAGAGAGTGACGGAAAGGGTTGAACCTGCACTGGTAAAAGAGTACCTAGACAGTGTGATTCCGCAAAAAGAAGAAAAGCAGACAGATGAGAAACCTGATGTAATCTTTTCGGACTTTAACTTTTTGGAAGAGAACAAGAGCCAGCCTCTTGAAATCCACGAGATTGATAAAAAAGAAGAAATAACCGAACCAAAAGAGGCTGTTGAGAACACACAGATGTTTGATATGACTGAGGTTCCAAAGCCAATCGGGCAGGTATTTGATACCTATGTATTATGCAGTGTGGGTGATTGCTTTTATATGATAGACCAGCACGCCGCACACGAGAGATTCAGGTTTGAGGAACTTAAAAAGGCATACTATGCAAAGGAGAGGATGTCTCAGATTTTGCTTGTGCCCGTTATACTTAAACTCGACTTTGCAGAGACCCAGACAGTTTTATCAAATCTTGATACATATGAGGCGTTTGGCTTTGGGATAGAGGACTTTGGCGCAGGCAGTATAATTGTAAATGCCACCCCTGTTGCGGCGGGGGAGAACGTGATTCGGGATATGATACTCGAAATTGCAGATGCGATATCGGACAAGGGCAGACATACGGTGGCGGATTTTGAAGAAAAGGCACTTGATATGATAGCCTGCAAATATGCCATAAAGGCAAATCATAAGATAAGTTTTGCAGAAATGCAGGATGTAATTGATAAGGTATGGGATATGGAAAAAAGAGGAGTGAGGACTTGTCCTCACGGCAGACCCATACGGATAGAGTTTACAAAAGAAGATATAGAGAAGATGTTTAAACGTAAACTGTAAAAGGGGTGTGTCGGTGCTTTGATGAGTGAAAATACAAACAAGCCAAAAGTATTTTGCGTTGTCGGGCCGACGGCGTCAGGCAAGACTGCCTATGCAATAAAGACTGCCGTAGAGCGTGGCGGAGAGATAGTCTCCTGCGATTCTATGCAGATTTATAAGTTTATGGATATTGGCACGGCAAAGGCAACAGATGAGGAGAGGTCGATAGTCCCCCATCATATGATAGATTTTGTTGACCCAAAGACAGATTACAGTGTTGCAGAGTTTGTAAAAGACGCAAGATGTGCAATAAATGATATACTCTCAAGAGGGAGACTCCCTGTCCTTTGCGGAGGTACGGGACTTTATATAGACAGCGTGATAAATAACATAGATTATCCTGAGACCGAGAGGGATGACGAGTATGTGGAACGTCTCTGGAAGTTGACAGAGGAAAAGGGTAATGAGTTTGTTCATCAGATGCTGAGAGAAGCAGACCCCGAGGCAGCGGAAAAGATTCATTATAACAACGTAAAACGCGTAATACGCGCTCTAGAAATTTGTAAAACAAGCGGAATGACCAAAACGGAGGCAGATAAACTTGCGGTTGGTATACCTGAGTATGACGCAGAGTTTGTCGGACTGACGATGGACAGAGAGAGACTTTATGACAGAATAAATCTGCGTGTTGACAGTATGATAGAGCAAGGTCTATGCGATGAGGTGAAATCTCTGCTTGAGATGGGAGTGCCAAAAAAATCCACCGCGATGCAGGCAATCGGGTATAAAGAAATTGTTGCATATATAGAAGGCGAGTGCACCCTTTGTGAGGCGATAGAAAAGATAAAAATGGAGTCGCGAAGATATGCAAAAAGACAGATGACGTGGTTTAAAAGAAACGATAAAATCAAATGGATTGAAGCGTGATGTTACAGAAATGTTAAATTTGTAATACAATTCAGGTTTTGCGGTTTACAGAGAATGATTAGGTGATATAATATAGCCATAAAGATGGTACTGTAGGGTATTGTCTTTGTGGCTATTTTTGTTTGATTTGGGAAACTTGTATCTAAAAGGAGGAGAGGCAATGCCCGGAAAAAGCAACAATTTAGAGCCTGTCTCCCAAGGAAGAAGAAGAGAAAAGAAGAAAAGCAAAATTAAGACGGCGTCAATCATACTTATTGGCGTTGTTTTGCTCTATTTGTTCGGGGCAATTTTTGTCAGTATAAGCAGCAATCTTTCAACAACGGTTGCCCAGAACGGTATGGTCAGAGAAAGTATCAGGGTTACGGGATATGTGTTCAGAGAACAGAATGTTGTTACATCCCCTGATGTCGGATATCTTGAATGTGTAGTTAACGAGGGAGAGAGAGTAAAAGAAGGTCAGGTTGTAGGCTATATTTTTGCGCAGATTCCCGATGCATCGGTGATGGAAGAAATAAAAGAACTGCACAGAGCTCTTGGCAGAATCGGAATTGAAGAAGAGATGCTGCTGTATTCAAGCACGCCGGCAACTGCAGAAAAGAGAATTTCAGAACTTGCCAGAAACCTTTCAGATACACGAAAAAACAACGATTTGAGCAAAACGGGAGACAACAAAGAAGAGATAAATACTCTTGTACAGAGAAAAGCAAACAATACAAATGAAGAAGAAAAACATATAACTGCCGACAGTATAAAGGCGCAACTTGGGAATCTTCTTGCAAGTGTTCATGCAGGAGGAGCGGTTATTGCACCGCGTGGCGGCGTTTTTACGACAAGGGTAGACGGACTTGAAGATAAACTTAAATACGAGCAGACAGAACAGGTGACGCCCTCGTACCTGCAGGGTATAGGAAAGAGCGAAAAAACAGATAAAGATGAGACGGCGCAGGTTGGACAGCCTCTTTGTAAGATTGTAAATAACTATGTATGGCGCTATGCTATGGAAATGACGGAAGAAGAGGCCGAAAGTATTACTGTCGGACAAAGCGTACAACTGGAGTTTTTTGATTTGTCCGAAGAGACAATCAAAGGTAATGTTATCAGGATTTCAGAGCCTGAAAATGGCAAGGTGGCGGTTGTCGTTTCAACTAACAAATATGTAGAGGGAATATATTCATCAAGTCGTATAAACGCTGATGTAATCACCACAAGTTCTGAGGGGATAAAACTTCCGGCGCAGTGCCTCCATGTAAAGGATGGAGCAACTGGTGTATATGTTGTTCGTCTTGATGTTGCAAAGTTTGTTCCGGTTAGCGTAATATATAAGAACGATGAATGGACAATTGTATCAGCGGCAGAACCACAGCCCGGCAGTGCAAAATTGCAGATGTATGATGAAGTAATCGTAGATTGCAGAAATCTTGAAGATGGAAAAATTGTGAGATAGTTGACGCCTGAGAGGTGGTGCGGAATATGAGTATAGAAGAAAACATAAAATTGGTTCAGGAAAATATCTGCAAAGCGGCAGAGAATGCAGGCAGAGACTCCGGCAGTATAAAACTTCTTGCAGTAACAAAGACAAAACCCATAGAAATGCTGAAAGAAGCAGAAGAATATGGCTTGTGTGACTTTGGCGAAAACAGACCTCAGGAGATTGTGGCAAAGTTTCCTCACTTTCAGGATGGAAATATAAAATGGCATTTGATAGGTCAATTGCAGAAGAACAAAGTCAGACATATAATTGATAAAGTCTGCCTTATACACTCGGTAGACAGTTATGAACTTGCCCTTGAGATAAACAAAAGGGCGGCTGACATAAATAAAGTTCAGGATATACTTTTGCAGGTGAACATAACAGGAGAAGAAAGTAAGTCCGGTATAGCCAAAAACGAGGCAGAGAGTCTTTGCAGACAGATAGCAGAACTTAAAAATGTCAGAATCAAGGGACTTATGACAATATCTGTTCTTGGGATGGCTTATGAAGAAAACTATAGGGTTTTTTCTGAACTTAAAGAACTTGCAGACAAAATAAAAGCCCTTAACATAGACGGCGTACAGATGCACGAGATGTCTATGGGGATGACACACGATATGGATGCGGCAATCGCCGCAGGTGCAACAATTGTGCGTGTAGGTACCGCAATTTTTGGTGCACGCGATGTTATACAATAAATCCGATAAGTATTAAACTCAATATATAATAAAGAAGAAAAGGGGATACTAAAATGAGTAGTTTTATGAACAAAATGCTTAACATTGTAGGTTTTGGCGGAGAAGAGTACGAGGAAGACATTTACGAAGAAGATACCACCCTTGATTATGAGCCTTCGGTATTTGACAGACTTAACGAAAGAAGAAACAACAAGGTTGTAAAAATACATAATTCATCTGCACAGATGAGAGTGGTTGTGATTCAGCCTGAATCTTTTGAGGAGGCTCGCGATATAACAAATCACTTAAAGAGCAGAAAGCCGATTATTGTAAATCTTGAATCTGTTGAAAAGCAGGTTGCACGCAGAATAATCGACTTTTTAAGCGGTGCGGTATTTGCGCTTGACGGAGACATCCAGAAGGTATCAAACGGAATCTTTGTTATTGCACCCAACAATGTTGATATTATGAGCGATGTAATAAAAAACGAAACAAGAGCTTTCCCCTGGAGCTGATAGAATATGAACAACACCGATAAAGAGGACAGACTTATATTGTCAAGGGCAGAAGATGCGGTCCTGCTTTGTGAGAGGAAGTATCAGATAAAGACGGTTGGCTTTTTAAATCCTCACCAGAGGGTGATGATTAAAAAGAACATATATCCGTCTGCTGATATAAGAGTAACCTTTGAAGGTGGCTGGGAAGACGCAGAGCGCACACTGATGGTATGTGTGCCTGAGTTTCTTGATGTCTATATTGATGAGATAATTAAAGTTATAAAAGTGACGGGCAGAGATGTGGCGGCACTTTCTCACAGGGATTATCTTGGCAGTCTTATGGGGCTTGGAATAACCAGAGAAAATATCGGTGATATCATTGTAAGCGACAGCGGTGCATATATTTTTGTAAAAGCAGATATTGCAGATTATATTTTAAACAATATTGATAAAATCGGTAGACATGGTGTAAAAACCGCAGTTTGCAAGGGCTCAGAGGCAGAGATTCCAAAGTCTAAAACAAAAGAGATAGGCGGAACGGTTTCGTCACTGCGACTTGACTCTGTTTTGTCTGTTGCGGCAGGAATCTCCAGAAGCCGCGCGGTAGAACTTATAAATTCAGGAGCAGTATCGCTTAACTTTGAGGTCTGCGAATCTGTATCGGAAAAGATTGCAGAGGGAGACCTTATATCCGTCAGGGGAATCGGCCGGATGAGGCTTGAGCGCATTGGTAACTTGACGCGAAAAGGCAGAACAGGAATAACAGTTGCAAGGTTTGAATAGAAATAGATGCGACGGAGTGAAGACAAGATGATTACACCAAAAGATATAGAAAATAAAATGTTTAAAGTGTCCTTCAGGGGATACAACACAGAAGAGGTAGATGATTTTCTGCAGGAGATATGCGACAGTTACCTTGAAATATACATAGAAAACAAAAAAATGAGAGAACAAATATCGGATGCCAGGGATGAGACCACACCTCTTGCCTATACAAAAATGGCAGACAGAGATGACGGGCGCGTAAAAGAGGCCGAAGAAGCTTTGAAAGAAGCAAAGTATGCAATAGAAAAAACAGAGAGCGCAGCACGTGAAGTGGTTGACAAGGTAAGTAAAAAACTTGACGAAAATGCTAAAAAACTTCTGGATATGCATAGCGAACTTCTTGCATACAAAAAAGAGGTTGCGTCATATCTTGCATCAAAGGACGACGTGGTGACGGAAAAACTGACACCCCCTTGCGAAGATACAGAAAAATTACCATGTACAGAGCCCGGGGCTGAAGCAAAATAAAAATTAAAAGGAACGGAAAAATCCGTTCCTTTTTGCCCCTTGAATAATAGTTAACCAAACAAAAAAGAGGTAATGTAAAATGATATATATAATTGTTGCGATAATGGTTATTGCCGCAGATATTATCACTAAAATAATGGCAGAGAATTCCCTGATGCCTGCAGGTACAATCCCAATAATAAAAGATATAATTCATCTTACATATGTAGAAAACAGAGGTATTGCCTTTGGTATGTTCAGTGGCGGAAGAATTGTTTTTATAATTGTTTCTCTCGTTGTTCTTGCAGTTTTGGGAGTTGTAATATACAGAACCAAAGAAGAACTGAGATCAAAATGGATGAAGGCAGGAATTACCCTTGTGTTCGGTGGGGCAATAGGCAATCTTATTGAGAGAATATATAAGGGATATGTTGTAGATTTTATAGATTTTAAGGCTATAGACTTCCCTGTTTTCAATATTGCAGATATCGCAGTATGCACAGGCGCAGCACTGCTTGTTATACACTTCCTTTTTATAGAGGACAGGATTTCAAAGTCGACGGAAACGGAGGCAAACGACAGTGAGTGAGGATGTTCGTTTTGTTGTCGAAGTGGAAGAAGCCGGCTGTCGGATAGACAAATTACTCAGTGACAGAATTGAAGGGTTTACAAGGTCGCACATACAGAAACTGATAGAAGACGGAAACGTCCTTGTCGGAGAAGAGGAAACCAAAGCAAATTATAAGGTCAAGGCAGGGGACGAAATAAGTGTTATGATTCCTGACCTTAAAGAGCCTGAAATTCTGCCGGAAAATATCCCTGTAAAAATCGTATACGAAGACGAAGATATGCTTGTCGTTGACAAAGCACAGGGAATGGTTGTTCATCCGGCTGTGGGGAACTACACAGGGACGCTTGTAAACGCCCTTTTGTACCATTGCGGAGATTCTTTGTCGGGGATAAACGGAGAAAAACGCCCTGGGATACTTCACAGGATTGACAAGGACACCAGCGGACTTTTGATGGTAGCAAAGAGTGACAGAGCACACCTTGCCTTGTCGCAGCAGATAAAGGAGCATAGCCTTACAAGAGCGTATAAGGCGTTGGTACATGGTGGGTTTCTGGCAGACAGCGGCACGGTTGATGCGCCAATTGGCAGACACCCCGTAGACCGCAAGAAAATGGCAATCACAGAACGTGGCTCAAAAGAGGCGGTTACTCATTTTAATGTCCTTGAGCGGTTTGGAAAGTACACATTCATAGAATGCATTCTGGAGACAGGACGCACGCACCAGATAAGGGTGCATATGTCAAGTAAAGGGCACCCCATTGTAGGCGATAAAACATATGGGGTAAAAAAAGAGGAGTTTAACCTTGACGGACAGTTGCTCCACGCTTATAAAATAGGATTTGTTCATCCCATCAGCGGTGAGTATATGGAGTTTACTTCGCCCCTGCCTGATTACTATGAAAGGGTTTTAAAAACTCTAAGAGAAAAACAGTAAAACTATTTGGGAGTTGTCAGACATGAAAAAATTAATCGGTATAATAGTATGTCTTTGTATGGTGACATCGCTTTTTAACTGTTTTGTATATGCTGATGAGGTAAAGCCACAGACAGAAAATGCTGTAACAGAAAATGAAGTTGCAGAAACAGATGAAGAGACAGTTGATGCAAAGCCTGAAGAGGAAACGGCAGAAGAACTTGTTCCGGGTAACCGCGTTGTCTATATAAACATCACAATGCTGCCCCGAATGGTTGTAACCGACTCTGTTGCTGTGATAGAACTTTATAACGAGAGCGGAGTAAAACTTGGCGAAGCAGAAGAGTGGGTTGGCGGCATTGCAGAGAGACTTGAGTTTAAGTTTGATGTGCCGCTGATAAAGGCGGGAGATAAGTTTACACTTAAGTTAAAGAGCGGGCTTTCTTATCTTAAGTATTATGATAAGGTATATGCACAAGGCGAGGGTATAACTCTTGAGGCGTACGGATATAAAGTAACAGAGGGCAACGAAGGTGTGGTTGCTACCTTTGAACTCGACGGTTGTCCTCTTTATGAGCATGCAATAGTTATGTATGTAGAGAACAATATGCTAAACCTCAACCCGCGTGCGAGACTTATTGACGATATAACAATGGTACCTGTAAGAGCCGTAGCAGAGGCTATGGGTATAAAGGTAAGATATGACGAGGTATATAACAGCGTTGTATGCTCCCTTGGAGAAGAAGAGGCAATATTTAATCTTGGTACATCATATGCCACGATATTTGGAGAGGATATCAATCTTCAGAGAGAATGCGAGATGATAGATGACACAGCCTTTGTCCCTGTAAGGGCTCTGGCAGATGCGTTCGGGGCAGAGATAGAGACCTTTGATTTTGGTGACCACATAGATGTGTGTATCGGCCGGTCTCAGATGATTTATGAGTATATGCAGAACTTCCCCGTAAACAAGTGGGATTTGTCAAGTAAGACACGTTATCTTGTTTGGGTTGATAAGTCTGATTACAGAGTTAAAGTTTATACCGGCTCAAAGAATAAGTGGGTTGAGGAGAAGAACTTCCCCTGTGCAATAGGTGCGCCGTCATCACCGACCATTACAGGCCTTTACGAATATCAGTACAGAATGGAAGCGTGGCATTATGACGAATATTACGTAGGTCCCTGCCTTGTGTTCTACGGTAACTATGCTCTTCATTCGACACTTATAGGCTATAACGGAAGACCTTTTGATGACAGAACGGGTGTTATGATTTCTCACGGATGTGTAAGACTTCATAAGGCGGACATTGACTGGCTTGATAAAAATCTGCCTGTCGGCAGCAGAATTTATATAACGGAATAGGGATAACAATCCCTCGGTCACATGGTGACAACTCCCTTTACACAAGGGAGTTTTTTATTAGGAAAAATAACTGTTAGCATAATTTACGGAGAATGACATTCCAACGCCCCGATTTTAATAAAATTTTAGATTTTTTTATCAAGTTTGCGGATTTTTTTATAGACAAGCCCAAACTCTTGTGGTATGATATATAGTTAGATAAGTATGGAAAGTGGGGCAAAGGTATATGAAACATTTGCTTGGAATGAAAGAATTATCTGCCGAGGAGATTATAAGTATCCTTGACAGAGCAGAAACTATGAAGAAAGATGTGCTCGAGGGCAGCAAAAAAGACAACTGCCTCAGCGGTAAGAGTATTATTACTCTGTTTTACGAAAACAGTACAAGGACACGTTTGTCCTTTGAACTTGCATCAAAGTATCTTGGCGCAACTGCTGCCAATATCACAGCCTCAGGCAGCAGCGTTGCAAAGGGTGAGACGCTTGAAGATACAGGCAAGACAATAGATGAGATGGGGGCTGACGTTGTAATCGTACGCCATAGTGCGTCGGGGGCACCTCATTTGCTCTCTAAGTACACAAACGCGTCAATTGTCAATGCAGGAGACGGCATGAATGAACATCCGACTCAGGCGCTCCTTGACTTTATGACAATGCGCGAAAAGTTTGGAAGTTTTGAGGGTTTAAAAGTTTCTATAATCGGCGACGTAAAGCACAGCCGTGTTGCAAGAAGTAATATTTACGGGCTTAAAAAACTCGGCGCAGATGTTACTCTTTGTGCACCCACAACCTTAATGCCCGAAGAGATTGAAGAATTCGGCGTAAAGGTTTTATATGACGCAGACAAGGCGGCAGATGGTGCAGATGTTATTATGGGTCTTAGAATTCAGTTAGAGCGCCAGAAGAGTGGTCTCTTCCCGTCGGTCAGAGAGTATCACAGACTTTTTGGTATAAACAAACGCAGGGTAGACCTTGCGGCACCCCATGCAATAGTTATGCATCCGGGCCCTGTAAACCGCGGAGTAGAACTCTCGGCTGATGTGGCAGACGGCCCACGCTCGGTTATAGGCGGACAGGTTACCAACGGTGTATGTATCAGAATGGCGGTTCTTGATATGCTTACAAGAGAGGGGAGATAGTGTATGAAACGAATTATAAAAAACGGATATGTTATCAACCCTGCAAAAGGTTTTGCCGGCAAGGCTGATATATTGATAAACTATGGCGTAATAGAGAGAGTTGCAGAAAACATAGATGACTATGATGCAAAGATAATCGATGCCACAGGAATGATTGTTGCACCGGGACTTGTGGACCTTCACGTTCACTTCCGCGAGCCGGGCTTTGAGTATAAAGAAGATATAGTGTCGGGCAGCCGTGCGGCAGCAAAGGGCGGCGTGACCTCGGTTGTGTGTATGCCAAACACAAATCCGCCAATAGATAATGCGGCACTTGTAGAGTATATTATAAACAGAGGCAACAAAACAGGTCTTGCAAATGTAATGACCACAGGTTGTATCACCAAAGGCCTCAAGGGACAGGAACTTACCGAAATGGCAGAACTTAAAGACTCAGGTGCGGTTGCTTTCTCTGATGATGGCAGACCTGTAACATCATCGGTTATTATGAGACGCGCACTCAGTTATGCAAAGATGCTGGATATCCCGCTGATGGCACACAGTGAGGACCTTGACTTGGTAGACGGCGGAAGTATGAATGAGGGTTATATGTCAACCTATCTTGGGCTTCGCGGAATCCCCAAGTCGGCAGAGAGCGTTGCGGTCAGCCGTGATATACTGCTTGCAGAAGAAATCGGTGCAAGACTTCACATCTGCCACGTAAGTACAAAGAACTCAATCGAGGCGGTTCGTGCGGCAAAAGCAAGAGGGGCAAAAATCACAGCAGAGACAGCACCCCATTACTTTACACTTACCGATAAGGCGTGTGACGGATTTAACACCAACGCAAAAATGAATCCGCCGCTGCGTGACGATGAAGATGTTGAGGCAATAATAGCAGCGCTTTGTGACGGTACAATTGATGCAATCGCCACAGACCACGCGCCCCACCACGTTGACGAAAAGAGAATAGAGTTTGAAAAGGCAGCAAACGGAATCGTCGGTCTTGAGACTTCTTTGGCCCTTGGTTGTACCTATCTTGTAAAGAGCGGTAAAATGACAATGCTTGAACTTATCGACAAGATGAGTACTTCTCCTGCAAAGATTATCGGCAGTGACAGAGGAACCCTCAATGTGGGTGCTCCTGCAGACATAGTAATCTTTGACGAAAATGAAGAATTCACAGTAGATGTGAATGAATTTGAAACAAAAGGTAAGAATTCACCATATAATGGAATAAAACTTTTTGGTAAAGTTCACCGCACAATTTTAGGCGGAAGAACAGTATATAAGGCTGAGTAAAAATCAGACCAGATTCAGGGAGGCAAAATATGATTGATGTATTAATAGAAAAAATAAAGGAAAAGAATAATCCAACAGTTGCAGGTCTTGACCCTAAGGCGGATTATATCCCCGATGAAATGAAGAAGGCGGCCTTTGAAAAATATGGCGAAACCTTTGAAGGGATTTCTGCGGCAATACTTGAGTTTAACAAGACTCTGATAGATTCTCTTTATGATATAGTGCCTGCTGTAAAACCTCAGGCGGCATATTATGAGATGTATGGCATCCCCGGAATTCAATGCATGAACGATACAATCGAGTACGCAAAATCAAAGGGAATGTATGTAATCCTGGATGCAAAAAGAGGAGATATCGGCACAACATCAGAGGCATATGCTACAGCATACCTTGGCAAAACTCAGGTTGGCGAGAAGAAACTCGAAGCCTACGGTGCAGACTGTATGACAATAAACCCATACCTTGGCACAGACGGAGTTGCTCCTTTTATAAAAGAGTGCGCAGAGAATGACAAGGGTGTATTTATTCTTGTAAAGACCTCTAATAAATCCTCAGGAGAAATTCAGGATTTAAAGGCAAATGGCAAGCACATTTATGAGCATATGGCAGAACTTGTAAAGACATGGGGCGGTGACCTGATAGGCACATATGGTTACAGCAGTGCAGGTGCAGTTGTAGGTGCAACATATCCTGAGCAGGCAGAAAAACTTCGCGCTCTTATGCCAAGAACATACTTCCTTGTTCCCGGTTACGGTGCACAGGGCGGCGGCGCAAAGGATGTAGCCCCCTGCTTTAACAAAGACGGTCTTGGCGCAATTGTTAACGCATCACGTTCTATTATGTGCGCATATATGAAGAACGGCGGCAGCGTTGGCGGGGCAGCAAGAGCCGAAGCAATCAGAATGAGAGACGATATACTCAGCGTATTATAAGGAGTTTCCTTGTAGACAATTGATATAAGGAGGAAGAGAGTTGATTTGTGAACTTATCAGAAAAGAAAAACTGACTGATAATGTGTATGATTTTACTGTTTACTGTCCTGAGATGGCAGAAAAAATAAAGGCAGGTCAGTTTTTGCATGTACTTTGCGGAGGGGATGCGTATCTTCGTCGCCCCATAAGTGTATGCGAGGTTATTGATAAAAAGTCGATAAGATTTATCTTCAGCGTGAGAGGGATAGGGACAGATGCACTCTCTGCGAAGAATGTAGGGGAAGAGATAGACATACTCGGTCCGCTTGGAAACGGCTTTGACACAGAGTGTACAGAGGGCAGAGTTTTGCTCGTAGGCGGCGGAATCGGTATTTTTCCGCTTCTTGAACTTGCCAAGATTTACGGCAAGAGGGCAAGTGTTCTGCTTGGCTTTAAGACAAAGGCCGAGATGATGATGACGGACGAATTTGCAAAGTATGCAGACAATGTTTTTGTGGCGACAGATGACGGCAGTTGCGGTTTTAAGGGATTTGTTACAGAACTTTTAAAAAACATAACCGAGTCCAACGAGGTCGGAGGAATACTGGTTTGCGGCCCTACCCCAATGATGAAAGCAATCTCAGCCATTGCGGCTGAAAAGAATATACCCACACAGGTTTCTCTTGAGGAGAGAATGGGCTGTGGCATAGGCGCGTGTGTGACATGTGTATGCACAATAAACGGTCAGCGTAAGCGTGTCTGCAAGGACGGCCCTGTGTTTAATGCATCGGAGGTGGAATGGGATGGCTGATATGAGAGTCAACATCGCAGGTATTGAATGGAAAAACCCTGTAACAACAGGCTCGGGTACATTTGGCTTTGGCGAAGAATACGGTGAGTATTTTGATTTATCAAGGCTTGGCGCGGTTTGTCTTAAGGCACTTTCTTCGGTACCAAGACTCGGCAATCCTGCGCCGAGAATTGCAGAAACACCAATGGGTATTTTAAACAGCGTAGGTCTTCAGAATCCGGGTGCAGAATATTTTAAAGAGCACTATCTGCCAAAACTTCGGACTTATGATACAAAACTGATTGCAAATCTGTGCGGAAGCGCCGTTGAGGATTATGTTGCAGTTGCAGAAATTCTTGGCGACTGTGTTGATATGTTTGAACTTAACATATCATGCCCCAACGTAAAGGTCGGCGGTATGGCATTTGGTACAGACCCTAAAATGACAGAGGAAATCACAAGACGCGTTAAAGAAGTTTCTAAAGTTCCGCTTATTGTAAAGTTGTCGCCTAATGTAACCGACATAACCGAGATTGCAAAGGGCGCAGAAGCAGGCGGTGCAGATGCTTTGTCTCTTATAAACACTCTGCTCGGTCTTAAAATTGACATAAAGACAAGACGCCCAATACTCAGAAACAATACGGGCGGTCTGTCAGGTCCTGCTATAAAGCCCGTTGCGGTGAATATGGTTTACAGAGTTCATCAGGCGGTTAATCTGCCCCTTATAGGAATGGGCGGTATCTCAACCGGTGAGGATGCCATAGAATTTATTATGGCAGGCGCAAGCGCAGTTGCGGTAGGAACAGCCGGCTTTGTTGACCCATATGCATGGATAAAGGTAGCAGAGGGAATAGAAAAATATCTTGATGAAAATAATATAGCAAGTGTCTCAGACCTTGTTGGAACAGTAGAAATGTATTAATACATAATTAACAATAGAAAGGATTGATACAAATGACAAACAATGAAATTATCGAAATGCTTAAAGAGGCAGAGGTTTTGCTTGAGGGACATTTTCTTCTCACATCAGGCAGACACAGTGACAAATACATGCAGTGCGCAAAGATTTTTCAGAATGCAAAGTACAGCGTTCCTCTTTGTGCAGAACTTGTAGAAAAGTACAAGGATGACAATATCGAGGTTGTAATCGGCCCTGCAATCGGTGCTATCCAGATGTCTTATGAGGTTGGTAAGCAGCTGGGTGTAAAAAACATATTTGCAGAGCGTGAGAACGGCGCAATGACACTTCGACGTGGTTTTACTATTGAAGAGGGACAAAGAGTTCTTATTGTTGAGGACGTTGTTACAACAGGCGGAAGCGTACGTGAGGTTATGGTCCTTGTTAAAGAATACGGCGGCGTGATTGCCGGCATCGGCTCTATTGTTGACAGAACAGGCGGCAAGATTGATTTTGGTGTACCTTATAAGAGTGCGTTCTCTATGGATATCACATCTTATGAGGCAGACGAGTGCCCAATCTGTAAGAGTGGAGCTCCCCTTGTAAAGCCGGGCAGCAGAGGAACCAAATAATGCAAGGCGAATTGCATAACGGACACAGAAAAAGAATAGATGAAAAAGCACATCGTCTGGGTCTTGAATTTTTAGAAGAGCATGAGCAGCTGGAAAGGCTGCTCTTTGCTGTTATTCCAAGAGGTAACACTAACGAACTTGCTATAAAACTTATCGAGGAGTTTGGCTCAATTTATGGAGTGCTCAGCGCAGATATTGAGCAACTAAAAAGCGTTGAAGGAGTAGGACGCAGAACTGCAGAATTTTTGCATGATATGATGCCTTTGCTTGGGATTGTTCAGAGAAGTGCAATGGACAGGGAAAGAAGAAGGACTGTTGTTGACAGCCCTGAAAAGAGGGGAGAGTTTGCCAAAACTTTCTTCTATGGCAAACTTGTGGAGAATTTATATATGGTAAGTATAAATTCTTCAGGTTGTGTGATACATATAGATAAAATATCCGAGGGTACAGCAACAAGCGCAAGTGTGGAGCTTCATCATATAGCAAAACTTGCGATAAATCATGAAGCGTATGCTGTAATGCTTATGCATAATCATCCGGGAGGAAAACTTGAACCGTCCATGGCAGATATCGCGTTGACAAGAGAGGTAAAAGAAGCCCTTGCCACCCTTAATGTGACACTTGTTGACCATATTATAGTTGCCTGCGGCAAATGGATAAGTATGTTTGGGTAAGGATGATAAAAGGGGGTTGCGATCCTTTAAAATCCGAGGTATAATAAATATTGTATGGGTCGCGGCGAAGGTAAATTGTTGCAAGACAATAAGAGCGGCAGCCCCAGGGTGCCTCAATGTGCCAAATATATTCAAAAAAGAAAAACAAATTTGTTTTTCTTTTTTTTTCTTTGAATGTATTGACATTTGTTTGTTTTTGTTGTATTATATTTTTGTAACATAGTAGTAATAGAAGGAGGTGGCGTTTTTATGAAGTTTTATTCAGAAGATATTGCAAAAAGCCCGCGTATTGATTTACTTAAAGAGGATTTGTTCCGCAGTAAGCCACAGATTGAAGCAGACCGCGGTGTATTGATTACTGAATCTTATAAAATGACTGAGGGCATGCCCGTTATCACAAGAAGGGCAAAGGCTTTTCGCCATATCCTTGAAAATATCCCGATTACAATCAGGGACAGAGAACTTATTGTAGGCAGCGCAACAAAAGCACCCAGAAGTTGTCAGGTGTTTCCTGAATTCTCTTATGAGTGGCTTGAGAGCGAGTTTGACACAATAGAGACAAGAAGCGCTGACCCGTTTGTTATATCAGAAGAGACAAAGCAGGCACTGAGAGATGCCTATAAGTATTGGAAGGGTAAGACCACAAGTGAACTTGCGGCTTCCTATATGAGAAAAGAGACTTTGGATGCAATCGAGCATAACATATTTACCCCGGGTAACTATTTTTATAATGGAGTAGGCCATGTAACTGTTGCCTATGACGAGATACTTGATATTGGCTTTGAGGGTATAATTGACAAGGCAAAGGTTGCAATATTCAGTCTTGATGATGCAGATGGTGACTACTGCGAAAAGAGAGCCTTTTTAGAGGCGGTTATAGAGAGTTTCGAGGCGGCATCTGCTTACGCAAAGAGATATGCAGACCTTGCAAAAGAAATGGCACAGAACTGTACAGATATGCACAGACGCGATGAACTTTTAGAGATTGCAAAAAACTGTGAAAAGGTGCCAAGATACGGCGCTGAGAGTTTTTATGAGGCGTGTCAGTCATTCTGGTTTGTGCAGATGCTTATTCAGACAGAGTCAAGCGGACACTCCATATCACCGGGACGCTTTGACGTGTATATGTATCCTTATTATAAGAAGGATTTAGACAGCGGAAAAATTACCCGTGAATTTGCGCAGGAACTTATGGACTGCGTATGGATAAAGTTAAACGATCTCAACAAAGCAAGAGATGCGGCATCTGCTGCAGGTTTTGCGGGATATAGTATGTTTCAGAACCTTATAGCAGGCGGACAGGACAAAAACGGTGAGGATATTACAAATGATTTGTCATTTATGTGTATCAACGCATCTATGCATACTATGCTTCCTCAGCCGTCTCTCTCTGTCAGAGTATGGAACAAGTCACCTCACGAGTTTTTGATTCGTGCGGCAGAACTTACAAGGACAGGTATAGGCTTGCCTGCATACTACAATGACGAGGTTATTATCCCTGCTCTTATCAGCAGAGGTCTTACTCTTGAAGATGCAAGACAATATAATATAATCGGTTGTGTTGAGCCTCAGAAAGCAGGCAAAACCGACGGCTGGCACGATGCGGCATTCTTTAATATGTGCCGTCCGCTTGAACTTGTTTTCTCAAATGGTATGGACAACGGAAAGCAGATAAGTGTAAAGACCGGCGAAATTGAGAATATGAAAACATTTGAAGAGTTTTATGATGCATATAAAACTCAGACAGAGTATATGATTTCTCTTATGGTAAATGCCGATAATGCTATTGATATGGCACATATGAAGCGTTGTCCGCTTCCGTTTCTGTCAGGAATGATTGAGGATTGTATCGGCAGAGGAAAGAGCGTACAGGAGGGCGGTGCGATATACAACTTTACAGGGCCGCAGGGCTTTGGTGTTGCAAATATGGCAGACTCTCTCTACTCAATCAAAAAACTTGTGTTTGAAGAAAAGAAGGTTACCCTTGCTGAACTTAAAGATGCGCTTAAAAACAACTTTGGCAAAGGTCAAAAATCCGATTTTGCCGAGGCTGTGACAATTGGTGTTGTAAAGAGCCTTGCAGAAAAAGGCGTAAATGTTTCGGAAGAACAAATCAAGAGCATTTACGAGAGTGCAAGTGCAGGTAGCAGCGATGCTAATCCAAAGCATGCCGAGATTTTGAAAATGATAGAAGAAGTGCCCAAGTTTGGTAACGATAATGCAGAGGTTGACGCCTTTGCAAGAGATGTTGCCTATACATACACAAAGCCGGTTGAGAAGTATAAAAACCCACGCGGAGGCATCTATCAGGCAGGCCTTTATCCGGTTTCTGCAAATGTTCCCCTTGGTGCACAGACGGGTGCAACCCCTGACGGACGTTATGCATATACTCCTGTCGCAGACGGTGTTTCTCCGTCAGCGGGCAGAGACGTAAGCGGCCCTACTGCTTCTGCTAACTCTGTATCAAAACTTGACCACTTTATAGCATCAAACGGTACATTGTTCAATATGAAGTTTCACCCGTCCGCACTTAAGGGCAGGTCAGGACTTGAAAGTTTTGTGGCTCTTATCAGAGGCTACTTTGATCAGAAGGGAAGCCATATGCAGTTTAACGTTGTAAGCCGCGAAACTTTGATTGATGCACAAAAGCACCCTGAAAACTACAAAGGGCTGGTTGTCCGTGTTGCAGGGTACAGTGCGTTGTTTACAACTCTTTCTAAATCTCTGCAGGATGATATTATCAACCGAACAGAGCAAAAGGGATTTTAAAGGATTGATTTTATGAATGACTATATGCAAACCACGGGGCGGATATTTGATGTCCAGAGGTTTTCCGTTCATGACGGCCCCGGGGTACGCACAATTATATTTTTAAAAGGTTGCTTCCTGCGATGCAGATGGTGTTGCAATCCTGAGTCTCAAAGCCGCAATATCGAGGTTATGGAAACCGACGGAAAGAAAAAGACTGTCGGCAAAGATGTGACTGTCGCAGAGGTTATGGAAATCATCGAAAGAGACAGGGTTTACTACCGTCACTCAAACGGTGGGGTTACTCTGTCGGGCGGTGAATGTCTTGCTCAGCCTGAGTTTGCGGCGGCAATACTCAAGGCGTGCAAAGAGCGCGGCATAAACACAGCAATCGAGTCAACGGGATGTGCACCATTTGAAAAGATAGAGATGCTTTTACCTAATCTTGATTTATACCTCATGGATATAAAACATACAAATTCGGCTAAGCATAAAGAGTTTACCACTCAGCCAAATGAGTTGATACTTGAAAACGCAGCAAAGATTGCAAAGGCAGCAAAGGAACTTATAATCCGTGTGCCTGTAATACCTACTTTTAATGATACAGAGGCTGAAATTGCAGATATTGCAAAATTTGCAAAGGGGCTTTCAGGAGTTAAGGAATTACATCTTTTGCCTTATCACAGATTTGGTGAGAACAAATACAAAAGTCTCTCCCGTGAGTATCTTATGGAAGGTATAGATACTATACCCGATGAGCATATTGAGAGGCTTAAAAAGGTAGTAGAAGACGCAGGACTTATATGCAGGATAGGAGGATAGACTATGACGGACTTAGAGAACTTGCAGAATAAAATGAGAATAATACAGGAACTTGTTCCGGGTAAGCAGATTACTCTTGCTCACATAATTGCAAATCCTGATAAGATTTTGTATCAGAAACTGGGACTTGACCCGTCTGTAGACTATGCAAAATCGGCAATAGGTATTGTGACTATGTCTCCGGCAGAAACTGCAATTATTGCAGGCGATATAGCCATTAAGGCGTCAGGAGTTGAACTTGAATTTGTGGACCGATTCAGCGGTACTCTTATAGTGACGGGTACAGTGTCCGAGGTAGACGCGGCACTCCGCGCCCTTGCAGAATATTGTGAAGACACTCTGGGCTTTAGCGTATGTCCCATAACCAAGACCTGATATCTATGAAGAAAATAATGTTTGTCGGCAGGACCGGCAGCGGAAAAACTTCGCTGACTCAGGCAATGAAAGGCCAGAAAATAAAATATCACAAGACTCAGTACATAAACTATGGTGATTTAATCATAGATACTCCGGGTGAGTATGCCGAAAACAATTTCCTGGGCAGGGCTCTCGCACTTTATACATACGAAGCGGACATTGTGGGGCTTTTGCTATCGGCAACAGAGCCGTATTCGCTCTATCCTCCGGGGGTTACAAGTTCCGCAAACCGCGAGGTTGTGGGCATTGTGACAAAGACAGACCACGAGAGAGCGAACGTGCAAAAGGCAGAACGGTGGCTGAGACTTGCAGGATGTAAGAAGATATTTTTTGTCAGTTCAAAAACTGGAGAAGGTATAGAAGAACTTGTAAATTATCTAAAAAAGTAAAAACCCAAAGAAAAAACCACAAAAACACAGAAAAAACTATTGACTGCAGTAGTAAGATATGGTAGTATATAATTAATGTAAAAAATTTTGGTATATAAATAAACACTATATAAAGAAAGCAGAGGAGAAATTATTATGGTATCCGAGTACGAAATCAAAAAACAAATTTGTGACATCGGTAAGAGAATTTATGACAGAAACATGGTTGCCGCAAATGACGGTAATATTTCTGTTAAGCTTAACGATAACGAATTCCTGTGCACACCTACAGGTGTAAGTAAGGGCTTTATGACCCCTGAATATATCTGTAAGGTTGACAGGGAAGGTAATGTTATTCAGGCGAACAAGGGATATAAGCCTTCATCTGAGATTAAGATGCATATGAGAGTTTATGCAAATCGTCCTGATGTAAAGTCAGTTGTACACGCACATCCGATTTATGCAACAAGTTTTGCAATCGCAGGTATTCCTCTTACTCAGCCAATCATGCCTGAGGCGGTAATCGCTCTTGGTTGTGTTCCGATTGCAGAATATGGTACACCTTCAACCAACGAAATCCCTGATGCAGTTGAAAAGTATCTGCCATACTATGACGCAGTTTTACTTGAAAACCACGGCGCTCTTACATATTCTGATTCACTTCTTGCGGCTTACCACAAGATGGAGTCTGTTGAGTTCTATGCAGAGCTTCTCTTTAAGTCAAAGCAGCTTGGCGGACCGAGAGAGTTCTCAAAAGAGCAGATTAAGAAACTCTACGAAGTAAGAAGACAGTTTGGTATGTCAGGCAAGCACCCTGCGGACCTTTGTCCCAACAACAAGAATGGACACGTAAACTGTCACACATGTCATATTCCTGATTGTGCAGTTGCAGATGATAAGGGTGTTGATGCAGACCTTATTGCACAGGTAACCAAAAAGGTTATGGAGCAGCTAGGCAAATAATCTGCGTGAGGTATCCTATGAACGACGAAATGCTGAATAAAATAGCAGAGGTTGTTGCAAAAGAACTTCGCAATAAGAGCGGAGACGGCAAAAAGATGAGCCTTACAGCAGCAAAAGCGCTTATAGCTCTTGTTGAGAAAAAGGCAGAAGAAATGGGCGTAAAGGCAGTTGTAGCAATATCTGACTGCGGTGCAAGACCTATTGCCATAGAGTGTATGGATGATTCTTATATTGCTAGTTTTGATGTAGCCATCAATAAGGCGTACACAGTTGTTGCGCTTAAGATGTCCACAAGCACATTAAAGTCTCTGTCACAGCCGGGCGGGTCCCTTTATGGGATTCAGTTTACCAATGAAGGTAAAATTGTTATATTCGGCGGTGGAGACCCGCTTGTATATAACGGCGAAATAATCGGTGGTATCGGTGTCAGCGGCGGCACAGAGGAGCAGGACACAGCCTTGTCGGCGTATGGAGCGTCCTGCCTTAAAAAAGTGCTTGATAATATTTAAGAATTTAAGAAAGGAGAGAATATAATTGAACAATAGCGAAATCGAACAGATTGTTAAACAGGTTATTGCAGGAATGCAGGGCACAGATGCTCCGGCGGCTGCTTGTGGTGAAGTACCAAAGACAAGCCGTGTTGCAATGCTTACAGCCCTTGAAAACTATGACATTAAAGAATATCCCATCCCTGAACTCGGTGATGATGATATTCTTGTTAAGGTCGAAGGCTGTGGCGTTTGCGGAACCGATGCGCATGAGTTTAAGAGAGACCCATTCGGTCTTATCCCTGTAAACCTCGGTCACGAGGGGACAGGTGAGATTGTCAAGATGGGTAAGAATGTAAAAAAAGACAGTGCAGGCAAGCCGTTAAAGGTTGGTGACAAAGTCGTTACATGTATGATTTTTAACGACAATCCTGACATTACCATGTTTGACTTAAATAAACAGAATGTAGGAGGCGCAGATGTTTACGGACTTCTGCCCGATGATGAGAAGAACCACCTTAAGGGATGGTTCTCAGACTACCTTGTTGTAACAAAATGTTCTACAATATTCAACGTAAGCGACCTTGACCTTGACTCACGTATTTTGATTGAACCCTGCGCAGTTTTAATCCACGCAGTGGAGAGAGCAAAGACAACAGGTATTTTAAAGTTTAACAGCCGTGTTGTAGTTCAGGGCTGTGGACCTATCGGTCTTATCTGTGTTGCGATACTCCGCACCATGGGTATAGAAAACATAACAGCTGTAGACGGCGAAGCAAAGCGCCTTGAATTTGCAAAGAAGATGGGTGCAGACAAGACGGTTAACTTTAAAGATTACAAAGGAATCGAAGAACTCGCAGGTGCAGTTGAAGCATCCTTTGGCGGACATCTTGCAGACTTTGCTTTCCAGTGCACAGGTTCACCGGTTGCACACAGTAATGTTTATAAGTTTATCAGAAGCGGCGGCGGCCTTTGTGAGCTCGGGTTCTTCATCAATGGTGGTGAGGCATCAATCAACCCACACTTTGACCTCTGTGCAAAGGAAATCACTTTGGTTGGCTCATGGGTATACACTCTCAGAGATTATGCAACAACATTTGATTTCTTAAAGAGAGCAAAGGCAATCGGACTTCCGATGTCTGATCTTATTACTCACAGATATCCGCTCGAGCAGATAAATGAGGCACATATAACCAATCTTAAGATGGAAGGTCTCAAGATAGCAATAATAAACTAAATTTAAAAATTATTAAAAAATTTATAATATTCAGGAGGAATAAAAAATGGCACAGGAAGCATTAGGCATGATAGAAACAAGAGGTCTGGTTGCAGCAATTGAGGCGGCAGACGCAATGGTAAAGGCAGCAGAGGTTGTACTTATCGGAACCGAAAAGATCGGTTCAGGTCTTGTTAGTGTTATGGTTCGCGGCGATGTTGGCGCTGTAAAGGCAGCAGTTGAAGCAGGCGGCGAAACAGCACAGAGACTTGGAGAAATCGTGGCTACACACGTTATTCCAAGACCTCATGCAGACGTTGAAAAGATTTTGCCAAAGTTCTAAGGGTGAAGTAATATGGCACAGAAAAAAACAACTTCCGCTGCAAAGACGGAGGTAAACACAAATAAAGAAACGGCTGCTAGAGAGCCAGTCGTAGTAAAGGAGGAAAAAAGAATGGCACAGGAAGCATTGGGTATGGTAGAAACCAGAGGTTTAGTTGCTGCAATTGAAGCAGCAGATGCTATGCTTAAGGCAGCAAACGTTGTTCTCGTTGGAACAGAGAAGATCGGTTCCGGTCTCGTTAGCGTTATGGTTCGCGGTGATGTTGGTGCTGTAAAGGCAGCAGTTGAAGCCGGCGGCGCAAGCGCACAGAGCCTTGGAGAAATCGTGGCTACTCACGTTATTCCAAGACCTCACGCAGACGTTGAGAAGATTTTGCCTGTACTTAAGTAAGTTAAAACTTATTATTTTAAGTAAATTTCTATGTGTGACGTAAAAGGGGCAGAAAATATTTCTGTCCCCGCCACTCGCACATTGCAAAGAAAAGAGGTTTCCGTATGATTATTGGAAAAGTAACCGGAAGTGTTGTTTCAACACGTAAAAATGAAAAACTTGTTGGAAACAAGTTTATGATAGTTGAGCCTGTTTGCGGATTTGAGAAAACAAACAAAGTTGTTGCAGTTGATAACATAGGTGCAGGAATAGGCGAATATGTTTTAGTTGCCCTCGGCAGCGCGGCAAGAGTTGGTTGTGACAGAGAAAATGCTCCAATCGATGCAGCAATTGTAGGTATAATTGACGACGGAGACAGTTTTACAAAATAAGACTTATATGAAATAGTTGAGAAAGGGGAGAGAAAATATGCAAATAACCGAGCTTACAGACATTATGAAAAAATGCGGAATAGTCGGAGCCGGCGGTGCAGGTTTCCCCTCTTATGCAAAACTCAGCGATAGGGCTGACACTATAATTCTCAACTGCGCAGAGTGTGAGCCACTGTTTCGGCTTCACAGACAGTTGCTTGCAAAATATTCATTTGAAATTCTGACAGCGCTTGATATTGTAAAAGAGGCGGTTGGAGCAAAGAGAGTAATTGTTGCGATAAAACCGTCTTACAAAGAAGCAATCGAAGAAATTGAAGCACGACTTGATTCTTTTAAAGATATCAGCATATCACGTCTGTCCGAAATCTATCCGGCAGGTGATGAGATAATAACAATTTATGAGACTACCGGCAGAATCGTTAAGCCGGGCAAACTTCCGATTTCGGAAGGAGTAATCGTTTATAACGTAGAGACGATGCTCAACACTTATTATGCAGTAAAAGAAAACAAGCCTGTAACCCATAAATATATGACGGTTGCAGGAGAAGTAAAACGCCCCCATACATACAAAGCCCCTGTTGGAATCACATTCTGTGAGGCGATTAAACTTGTAGGCGGAGTAACATCAGAGGATTGCGAGATTATAAGCGGTGGTGTAATGACAGGAAAGATATCAAAGAAAACAGATGTTGTTACAAAGACAACAAACGCGATTCTGGTTTTGCCTAAAAATCATCCTGTTATATTGAAGAAGAAAACAAATACAAAAATTAATATAAAAAGAGCAATGAGTGCATGTTGTCAATGCAGAATGTGTACTGATATGTGTTCAAGAAATCTTTTGGGCTACCCGATTGAACCACATAGTTTTATGAGGGCATCGTCAAAGGGAATGATGTCAGACACGGCGGCAATGATAAATACAGCATATTGCTCTCAGTGTAAGACATGCGAGATGTATGCCTGTCAGCAGGGGCTGTCCCCCGGCTCTCTTATCGGTGTTGCGAAGGGAGAACTTTCAAAACTTGGCATAAAAGGTTTTGAGGAGCCTAAATTCAGCGGCGTAGATAAGGCGAGAAAATACAGACGTATTCCTATGGAGAGACTTATCTCAAGGCTTGGCATATCAAAATATGATGTAGAGGCAAGTTTTAAGGATATAGATATTAAACCAAAGAAACTTAAAATTATGCTGACTCAGCATATAGGTGCTGCTGCAAAGCCAATTTGCAAAAAGGGAACAGAGGTTACTTGCGGTGAGACCCTTGCTGAGTGCAAAAATCTTGGGGCAAATATCCATTGCCCTATGGATGGAGTAGTAAAAGAAGTTACGGATAAGTATATTATGATAGAGACAAGGTAGGTGAGTAAACAATGGGAAAAGCTTTGGCGATGGCAGAGTATACGACAGTTTCTGTCGGAATGCAGGCAGCAGATATTATGGTTAAGACAGCAGAAGTAAACATTATTGAGGCGCAGGTAGTTTGTCCGGGTAAATACATTGTGCTCATCGAAGGTGAACTCAGTGCGGTGTGGGCATCACTTGATGCAGTAAAGACAAGGTATCCGGAAAAACTGATTGACAGTTTTGTTCTCGGAAACCCGCACGAGACGATATTTCCTGCTATATATGGCTCGGCAGAGGTTGAGGACAAGAGGGCACTTGGCGTACTTGAGACTTATTCTGCAGCATCTATAATTCTTGCGGCAGATATTGCGGCAAAGACGGCGGAAGTTAATCTTATTGAACTTCGCATTGCAAGAGGAATGTGCGGTAAATCATATATGCTGCTGACCGGAGAGGTTGCGGCAGTTGAAGCGGCAATAGAAAGAGCAAAAACAGAGGTAGGCAATGGAACGATGTTCCTTGACAGTTCGGTTATTGCAAGTCCTGATGAAAAAATGTGGAATACAGTTTTATAGCGTTTTAAATTTATACAGAGGTGTTTAAAATGATAGATGAAAAGTATATAAGCCAGATAGTAGAAAGTGTAATTGCAAATATGGGAGGAACCACCAGCGGGAAACTTAAAGGTGTTTTCTCTACAATGGCAGAGGCGCTCGAGGCAGTATCTGCTGCGTATGCTCAGTATAGAAGTTACACTGTTGAGCAGAGAGAAAAGATGATTTCAAACATTCGTCGTCTCACCCTTGAAGAAGCCGAAAATATGGCAAAACTCGGTGTTGAAGAAACCGGAATGGGAAGAGTTGCAGATAAGATTATCAAGCATCAACTTGTTGCAAACAAAACTCCGGGTACAGAGGACCTTGCTCCCACAGTAAAGACCGGAGATTGCGGTCTTACTTTAGTTGAGATGGCTCCATACGGAGTAATCGGAAGCATTACACCATCTACTAACCCAAGCGAAACTGTTATATGTAACTCCATAGGAATGATTGCAGGCGGTAACGCGGTTGTTTTTAACCCTCATCCAAATGCAAAAAAAGTTGCAAACTATGCTGTTGACCTTGTAAACAGAGCAATCCTTGAAGCAGGCGGCCCTGAAAACCTTGTTGTATCTGTTGAGAATCCAACAATGGAGACCTCAAAAGAGATGGTTACATCACCTATGGTGAAGATGCTTGTTGCAACAGGTGGCCCCGGAGTTGTAAAGATGCTCTTATCATCAGGTAAAAAAGCAATAGGTGCAGGTGCCGGAAACCCACCCGTTATCGTAGACGATACTGCAGATATCAAAAAGGCGGCATCTGATATAGTAAAAGGTGCAAGTTTTGATAACAACCTGCCTTGTATTGCAGAGAAAGAGTGCTTTGTACTCTCGTCTGTTGCGGATGGACTTATCGATGCTATGCAGAAGAGCGATGCTTACCTTATAAAAGGTGATACGATTGATAAACTTGTAAAACTTGCTCTGATAGAAAAAGACGGCAAGTATATGATAAATAAAGATTGGGTTGGTAAGGACGCAGGTAAGTTATTAAAGGCGCTTGGTATTGATGCAAATCCAAGACTTATCATATGCGAGACCGATGCAAATCATCCGTTTGTTCAGGTTGAGATGATGATGCCGATTTTACCTGTTGTAAGAGTTGCAGATATAGAAGAGGCAATCAAAAAGGCTGTTGCCGCAGAGCATGGCAACCGTCACAGTGCACATATACATTCAAAGAATGTTGACAGACTTACCAGTTTTGCAAGAGCCGTTGAGACGACAATTTTTGTTAAGAATGCTCCATCCTATGCAGGTATTGGTGCCGGAGGCGAGGGCCACACAACCTTTACTATTGCCGGACCGACAGGTGAGGGCCTTACATCAGCACGCTCCTTTACAAGACAGAGAAGATGCGTCATGGCGGACGGACTTCATATAGTATAATCAAAAATTGTAATTCTTGCAGAAAGGAAGTTGCTTATGAAGGCACTTGGAATGATTGAAGTATACAGCTTTACAACGGCAGTTTGCACGGCGGATATTTGTGCAAAGACAGCTGACGTAGAGATAATTGCCTTTGACAGAAACCGTCCGAAGAGTGCAGATGCTCCGGCTCCGTTGGTTATGGAAATCAAGATGGAGGGCAGCGTTGGCGCAGTTAAATCAGCGGTTGAGGCAGGAGTAAACTATGCTAAATCAAAGGGAATGTATATTGTGTCCCACATTATAGCAAATCCCGGGGATGGCACAGAGAAACTTGCATACCTGATGGATATAAATAAAGACAAATTTAACAAAAAACTGCCAAAGAACTTTATGAGAAAGGATTGATGATGATGGAGTCTATCGGATTGCTTGAAATACAAGGTCTCGTTGCATCAATCGAAGGGCTTGACAGTATGTTAAAGGCAGCAAATGTAAGACTTATACATACCGAAAAAAGACTTGGTGGACGACTTGTTACCATAATAATTGCCGGCAGTGTATCTGCGGTTCAAGCGGCAGTTGAGGCAGGGCGTGAACGCGCAACAGAACTTGGAGAAGTATTTGGATGCGAAGTAATTGCAAATCCACATACAGAAATATTGAAATTTTTTGATATATAGGTGACATATTATGTATGATATAAATGCCATTGCAGAGGCAGTAAAAAACGTAATAGACGGCATAGATGAAGACACAATCAAGGTTGGTGTTTCCCAGAGACATGTGCATTTGTCCAAAGAGGATCTTGAAATCCTTTTCGGCGAGGGGTATGAACTTACAGTTAAAAAGTATCTTATGGGAAGAGAGTTTGCCTCGGACGAGGTTGTAACGCTGGTCGGACCGTCATTAAAGGCAATTGAAAACGTAAGAGTACTCGGCCCTGTAAGAGAGAAAACACAGGTTGAGATTTCAAGGACAGATACCTTTGTTTTAAAAGTAAGTCCTCCTGTTCGTCCGTCAGGAAAAACAGAAGGGTCTGAGAAACTTGTTTTGGTCGGACCTAAGGGAAGTGTCTACCTCAAAGAAGGTGTAATAATAGCAAATCGTCATATACATCTTACACCTGAATATGCTATGGCTCATTCCATAAAAGATAATGATTATGTTGATGTTGAGATAGAAGGAGTAAAGCCGACAAGGTTTTATGATGTTCAGGTCAGAGTAAGAGATGATTTCAATGTGGAGATGCATATAGATACTGATGATGCGAATTCTGCAGGACTTAAAAACGGAGCCAAGGTTAAAATATTAAAAAAAGACGAACAGTCATAAGAAAAGCAAAAGCACGCAACCTTGCGTGCCTTTGTGGTAAGAAAGAGGAGGCGATTTTGTGTTTGCACTTGAGAGACAGAAGAAAATCCTTGAGATGCTGGAGCGGGATGGCTCGGTATCTGTAAGTAATCTGAGCAGTGTTCTTGATGTAACAGAAGAAACCGTCAGACGAGATCTTGAAAAACTTGAGAAGCAGGAATGTCTGAGAAGAACTCACGGCGGCGCTATGCCGATGGAAGAGAGTACTTACGAAGCATCACTTGAGAAGAGAAAACTTATAAACGTAGAGGCAAAGCAGCAAATGGCGATTGAGGCGTCAAGGTATATAGCGTCAGGGGATACAATTTTTCTTGATGCATCTACTACAACATTCTTTATGGCACGCGAAATAAAGAAAATGAAGAATGTTACGGTTATCACAAATTCGCTCAGAATAATAAACGAACTTTCGGGTTGCGAAAACATAAAGGTAATAGCCGTTGGCGGAAAATGCAGCGCAAACCAATCGTTTGTAGGAAGTCTTGCGGAAAAGACAATTGAAGAAAATTACTTTGCAAACAAAATGTTTTTATCAAGCAAAGGCATAACTGCTGATTTAGGAATTTTAGAGAGTAACGAGCAGGAATGCGGAATAAAACAGAAGATGATTCAGAACAGTAAAGTAAGGTATTATCTGTGTGACAAGAGTAAAATCGGAAGCATTGGTTTTGTAAAACTTATGAACTTTGATAAAGTAGATTTTCTCATAACGAACACAGAGCCCGATGAAATCTTAAAACAAAGACTTGAAGAAAGCGAAACAAAACTTATAAGGATATAAAAAAATAACCCTCAAAGAGTGAAATAGTCAATACTTTGTAGACACAAAAAAAGAATATTTTAAGCTGCCTGTTCAAGTCTGTATTGAACAGGCGGTTTTCTTTTTAGTTTTCGTACGGGTTTTATGTAGTTGAAATAA
>JAZSBQ010000131.1:0-5182 GCA_045602485.1 Clostridia bacterium | reverse complement strand
GTTGAAATGGAAATCAGAGACCTTCTCACAGAGTATGAGTTCCCCGGAGATGATATCCCGATTGTTAAGGGTTCAGGTCTTCAGGTTCTTGAGAGTGCTTCTACAGATCCTTCTGCTCCTGAATACGCTTGTATCCACGAGCTTATGGAAGCTGTTGACAGCTACATCCCCACACCTGAAAGAAAGAGCGATTTGCCTTTCTTGATGCCTGTCGAGGACGTATTCTCAATCACAGGTCGTGGTACAGTTGCTACAGGCCGTGTTGAGAGAGGTCAGCTCAATATGTCTGATGAAGTTGAAATCGTTGGTCTTTCTGACGAATCAAGAAAAGTAGTTGTAACAGGTATCGAGATGTTCAGAAAGCTTCTTGACTATGCAGAAGCTGGTGACAACATCGGTGCACTTCTCCGTGGTGTTGCAAGAGACGAAATCGAAAGAGGACAGGTTCTCGCAAAGCCAGGTACAATCACACCTCACACACAGTTCAAGGGCGAAGTTTACGTTCTTACTAAGGAAGAGGGTGGACGTCATACACCATTCTTCACAAACTACAGACCTCAGTTCTATTTCAGAACAACTGACGTTACTGGTGTAGTTAACCTTCCTGAGGGTACAGAAATGTGTATGCCTGGTGATAACGTAACAATGGATGTTGAACTTACAACAACCATTGCTATTGAAACAGGTCTCCGTTTTGCTATCCGTGAGGGTGGTAGAACAGTTGGTTCAGGCGTTGTTACTGAAGTTATTAAATAAGTTTAGCTTATCAAAAAAGGAATGTGATTTTATCACATTCCTTTTTTTGTTGTAAAAATGTTTAAAACTTGCCAATTATGTAGATAATACCTGTAAACCTAAAAGTTTCGGGGGGAATATTATGACAGACAAAAAAGGTAAGAGGGCGGTTGTAATAAATAATATTAAGTCAGGATCAATAGAGCAGGCGATTTTTATTTTAAAAACTTCCGCCGGTGAAAGCGCAGGCGGCGTAGGCAGTGCAATTGTTGCAGAGGCTCAGGAGATTATTAATAACTACATCAGTATGGTGGAAGGCTCTGCCAAAAGGAAATTTGCAAAAAACAAAAAAATGACTATTTTTGCAGCAGGCGCAATTGGGTTTATGGCAACTATACTTGGTTTAATGGCTATATTGTAAAAACAAGAAAATAGTCGAAAACTTTTACAGAATATCACCTTACTTCGACACAAAAAATGGAAAATAATGGATATAATATATATGCTGCGACAAATGATAAGGGGTGGTATTATGGAACAAATAAAGGCGTTGAGTGTTTCTGCAAATAAAAGAAGAGTGTGGAAAAACGGCGAGAAGCATGCAATTCTAATATACAATATGGCGATAAAGGCAATTGGTGTTTTGGTAGCACGGGCAATGCCATTTGGAGGAATCGCTCCGTTTGGTATATCATTTCTGGCAACCGAGAGAAGATTTTCCCTTTCCGCTGTAATAAGTGCATTAATGACGGCAATAGGATATTTAAGTCTATTTAATATAACACTTGCCGTCCGTTACATATCATCGATAGTAATATACCTGATATTCTTATTCTCGGCCGCCAATGGAGATGAAGATGTCCCGCCGGTTTTAGCGATTTGTGCAGCAGGTGTTGCAGTTGGCATAAGCCGGATAGGGGAAATGATATGGGTAGGGTTTTCTCCCGGTGGAGTGATTCAGTTATTGTGCGACGTTTTGCTGACTGTTACAGGTGCTTCGGTTTTTGAGCGGACAAGGAGTGTGCTCAGAGGTGGGGGTAAAAAACTTTTTTCTATGAATAAGGAAGAGAAAGTATATGGGCTTTTTCTTGCAGTGATATTGTTCATTGGGGTAAAAAGTTTTTATATAAATCAGTTTTTCTCGGCGGCAAATGTAGCAGGCTTATGGCTTATTGCAGTGTTTGCAATGTGCGGCGGAATTGCAGAGGCAACCGTGTGTGCGGTAACTGTTGGTTTGATTGCAGGAATAGGGGAAAATATATTACTCATTATATCGTTGTTTGCAATATGCGGACTTGCAGGCGGTGTTGCTAAAAAATATGGTAAGACCGCAGTTTGCATAACTATATCTATAGTATCCGCAATACTTGCAATATATTGCAGCGAAAAAGGCGTATTGATTTTGGGATATATGGATATTCCTCTGTCGGTGCTTTTAATAATTTTAACACCTGATGCAGTTATGCGCAATATAGGCAGAATATTTGGCGTCAAACGAAAAACATCGGCGGATACGGGGTATAGGGACTTCACTAAAATGAGACTGAATTCAGCGGCTGATTCATTTATAACCCTTGCCAGAACATTTCTCGACATATCTGACGAGCCGGATAAAATAGATATGGAGGATATCTCAATAATGTTTGACGGTGTTGCAGACAGGGTATGTAAAAAATGTTCGAGAATAAGTGAATGCTGGGTTACGGATTTTGATTCTACATATCAGGCAATGCTAAAAATGTTAAATTCAATGGAAGAAAAAGGAGAGATGACCGAGAGTTGTGCTGAAGGTTTTTTTGAGAGAAGATGCCTGAGAATACGATCCTTTGTCAGGGAGATAAACAGACTTTATGAGATATATAAAATAAATTGTGTATGGAAGAGTAAGTTGTGCGAAAATCGCAGACTTGCAGGACAACAGCTTGGCAGTATGGCACAGATTTTAGATAATATTGCCGAAGAAATATGTGATGAAAAACTTGATAGAGGGACAGATGAAGAGATTATTGCCAGGTTAGAGGAAAAAGGCATAATTGTTGTCAGTGCTGATGTGACGGTAAATATGGTTGGGAGATATTCAGCGTTTCTGGAGGTGACAGCGCCTGCGGATGCAGAAGTATGCCAAAGGTCTGTTGAAAAGGTGCTGCGGTCAGTTCTTGGTATGCAGATGGTTATGGTAGGGGCAACAGGGACACCGAGTGGAGTTCTTATGAGGTTTACTCAACCCGAGGGGTATATAATTGAATCAGCTGCAGCGTGCGTTGGTAAATCTGTCAGATGCGGAGATAATTGTGTCCTGAGGTATCTCAGCAACGGTAAGTTTGCAGCAGCGTTGAGTGATGGAATGGGCACAGGTGCCCGTGCCTCGCGCGATAGCGGTGCCACTGTAAAGTTGCTTGGTGATTTTCTTGAGGCAGGCTTTGATAAGTCGTTGGCTGTCAGGCTGATTAATTCAATTATGGTTATGAAATCAGTGGGCGAGGCATTCTCTACAGTAGATATGTGCGTAATAGATTTATTCAGCGGGGAGACAGAATTTGTAAAAAATGGAGCCGAGCCAAGTTATATACGGAGAGGAAACGAAGTGGAAACTATAAGGGCGGCATCGTTGCCTGTCGGAGTGATGCAGGAGGTGGAAATAGAAACCTTTGCACATAACGTAATAGATGGGGATATCATCGTAATGCTCAGTGATGGAATTCAGACGAAAAAAGGACGCGAAGACTGGATTAAAACAATAATTGCTGAAGCAGAAGATGATATGCCGACGCAGGAGCTTGCAGACCGCATAGTAGAAATGGCAAAAACTCTTGGCGGAGGAGAACCACAGGATGATATGACGGCAATAGTTTTAAAAGTTTCTGCAAGATAAGAGAGGAAAGGATTTTTGTCCTTTCCTCTTTTTATATTTTTAATTTTCCGCTGTCTAAATCTTTTATAACCGCCGCAATTGCATGATCGTTATTGCTTACCGTTATATAATCGGCAATTGACTTAAGTTCGTTGCAGGCATTGGATACCGCTACACCAATCCCTGCAGTTTTAAGCAGCTCTATATCATTGTTGTAGTCGCCTATTGCAATTGTTTTTTCGGCATCTATGTTCAATATTTTTGCTAAGTTTAAAAGAGCAACCCCTTTGTGGATTCCTTTTGGGATTATCTCGTAGAGATACTTCTCTGAGTGTAAAAATCTGAAGTTATCGGCATTGGGGTGAGAGCCGAGAAGTTTTGCAAGAAACGGGATTTCTTCCGGATTTAAAACGCTGAACAAAATCTTGGCAAAGGGTTCATTTATATCATTGTAATGACGCACAAGGTTTGGAACACCTGTCACCGCGCGAAAGTGCGCCATTACTTCGTTTTCTTTGCAAAAGTAAACCTTATCAAAGGTGCTTACCTGAATCCCTACTGATGGTGCGTTTATATCTACGTACTCCAGAAGTTCTACAACAGAAGCAGGCAGTTCTTCTGTCCAGACATACTCCTGAGTTCTGTGGTCATATATTCCGCCACCGTTGACACAGCCAAAAGGATAGTTGGGTTTTATTGTTTCATAAATATAGTTTACGTAGGATGGCATACGGCCAGTTATAAAGGTAAAGTATCCGCCCTCTGACTTGAAATATTCTATGGCGTCAATATTTTCTTTTGTTATATTTTTTTTGCTGTTTAGCAATGTTCCGTCAAGATCGGTGCACATCAGTATTCCGTCAAATTTCTTCATATACTTTACCACCTCATACAATATTCTCAGGAACATAGAAAACTTTGATTTCTCTTATGTTTCGAGATGTCATTATACCACATTATTAGCAACAAATCAAGAAAAATACTATTATTTTACAGACATTTATCAAGGAAGGTAAAAGAATTTACGTGGTAGCAATGCTCGGCTTTAAATCTTCACTGAAACCAAAAAGCAAGCCACTACTGTGACTTGCCAAATGGTGGCTACGATGCGAGGGATTTCTCGCTATCGCGAGCCTGTTGCAACATCAACTCATTTTTCGCAAAGCTTTGCTCGAATTCGTTGTGTTGCTGCCACTCCTTAGCGCTCCCTGCCTCGTCCACCGGACGCGGTCGCGCACGTCTCCCACGCGCCTACGTCGCGAGGCTTCAATCCTCTATAAAACCAAAAAGCAAGTCATTCTAAAAATGACTTGCCAAATGGTGGCGGAGAAGGAGGGATTTGAACCCTCGCGCCGCTTTCACGACCTACACCCTTAGCAGGGGCGCCTCTTCGGCCAACTTGAGTACTTCTCCGAATTTAAAAAATATGAAATTGTTTCGCACGAGAGAATGAAGTGGCGGAGAGGCAGAGATTCGAACTCTGGGTGCTTTCGCATCACTAGTTTTCAAGACTAGCTCCTTAAACCACTCGGACACCTCTCCGTATTCATTTTTTGCGACCTTGTAAGTATATCATATTAAGCATTGATTTGTCAA
>JAZSBQ010000130.1:0-4661 GCA_045602485.1 Clostridia bacterium | reverse complement strand
TTTCTCTCCGTCAAAACAACCGAAAAATAATAAATAATATATATACTCAAGGAGGTACAAATCATGGCTAAAACATTTAAGACCATGGATGGTAACTGCGCTGCAGCACATTGCGCCTATGCGTTTACTGAAGTCGCAGCTATCTACCCAATCACTCCTTCTTCAACAATGGCAGAATATGTTGATGAATGGAGCGCAAAGGGACAGAAGAATATCTTCGGACAGACCGTAGATGTTGTTGAGATGCAGTCTGAGGCCGGTGCAGCAGGTGCTGTTCACGGTTCACTTCAGGGTGGTGCTCTCACTACTACATTTACAGCTTCACAGGGTCTTCTTCTTATGATACCCAATATGTACAAAATCGCAGGCGAACTTCTTCCTACCGTATTCCACGTTAGTGCAAGAGCCATCGCCGCTCACGCTCTTAACATCTTCGGTGACCACCAGGATGTTATGGCTTGCCGCCAGACAGGTTTTGCAATGCTGGCATCCGGCAGCGTTCAGGAAGTTATGGACCTCGGTGGTGTTGCACACCTTGCATCAATAAAGGGAAGAGTTCCTTTCCTCCACTTCTTTGACGGTTTCAGAACTTCTCACGAAATTCAGAAGATCGAAGTTATGGATTATGAAGATCTTAAGGGTCTTATTGATCAGGACGCTCTTAAAGAGTTCAGAGACAGAGCCCTCAATCCTGAGCACCCTGTTCTCAGAGGTACCGCACAGAACGGCGATATCTACTTCCAGGGAAGAGAAGCTTCTAACAAGTACTACGAAGCAATCCCTGACATCGTTGCTGACTACATGAAGGAAATCAGCAAAATCACAGGCCGCGACTACAAGCCTTTCAACTACTACGGTGCAACAGATGCAACTGAAGTTGTTGTTGCTATGGGCAGTGTATGTCCCGCTCTCGAAGAGACAGTTGATTACCTCAACGCTCGCGGCAGAAAGGTCGGCGTACTTGAGGTTCACCTCTATCGTCCTTTCTCAGCTAAATATTTCTTTGATGTAATGCCAAAGGCTGTAGAAAAGATTGCAGTTCTTGACAGAACAAAGGAACCCGGTTCACTCGGTGAGCCTCACTACCTTGACATCTGCAACCTTTACAAGGATGCTGACAAGGCTCCTATGATTATCGGCGGCCGTTACGGTCTCGGTTCTAAGGACACAACCCCGACTCAGCTTGTTGCTGTATTTGATAACCTCAACGCAGCTGCACCTAAGAAGGGCTTTACTATCGGTATCGTAGATGACGTAACAGGTCTCTCACTTGACCTTGGCGAAAGAATCAACGCAGCTCCTGCCGGTGCTACACGTTGTAAGTTCTGGGGCTTTGGTTCAGACGGTACTGTTGGTGCTAACAAAGATGCTATCAAGATCATCGGTGACAACACAGATATGTACGCTCAGGCTTACTTTGATTATGACTCAAAGAAGTCAGGCGGTGTTACAATGTCTCACTTAAGATTCGGTGAAACACCTATCAAGTCAACATACCTCCTCGACGAGGCTGACTATATTGCATGTCACAAGCCTGCATATGTATATCAGTATGATATTCTTGATGGTCTTAAGAAGGGTGGAACATTCCTCCTCAACTGCGTATGGACACCGGAAGAACTCAGCGAAAAACTTCCTGCAAACGTTAAGAAGTACATTGCTGAAAACGACATCAACTTCTACACCATCAACGCAGTAGACGTTGCTGTAAAAGCAGGTCTTGGTCCTAACCGTATCAACATGGTTACACAGAGTGCTTTCTTTAAACTCTCTGAGGTTATTCCTTTTGATAAGGCAGTTACTCTCATTAAAGAAGCAATCAAGAAGACCTACGGCAAGAAGGGTGACGAAATCGTTAACATGAACTGCGCAGCAGTTGATGGCGCTATCGACGCTCTCGTTAAAATTGATGTACCTGCTGACTGGAAAGATGCAGTAGATGCAGATACAACTGATAACACAAGACCTGATTTTATCAAGAACATCGTTGACCCTGTAAATGCTCAGCGTGGTAACAAACTCCCCGTTAGCGTATTTGAAGGCAGAGAAGACGGTACTTTTGAAACAGGTACTTCAAGATATGAAAAGCGCGGCGTAGCCGTTCTCGTTCCTGAGTGGAACAAAGAAACATGTATCCAGTGTAACCAGTGTTCACTTGTTTGTCCTCACGCTGCTATCAGACCTGTTCTCGTTAATGCTGACGAGAAGGCTGCTGCTCCTGCAACATTTGAAACACTTAAGGCTATCGGCAAAGACTTTGACGGTCTTGAATTCAGAATGCAGGTATCACCTCTTGACTGTCTCGGTTGTGGCGTTTGTGCAAACGTATGTCCGGCTCCTAAGGGCAAGGCACTCGTTATGAAGCCAATCGATGACGTTACACCTACAGAAGAGCCTAACTGGACATATGCTATGGAAAAGGTTTCTAACAAGGCAGACCTCGTTGATGTTTCTGCTAACATTAAGAATTCTCAGTTTGCTCAGCCTTACCTTGAATTCTCAGGTGCTTGTGCAGGCTGTGGTGAGACACCTTACATCAAACTTATCACACAGCTCTTTGGTGACAGAATGATGGTTGCAAACGCAACAGGTTGTACATCAATCTGGGGCGGTAGTGCTCCTTCAATGCCTTACTGCAAAGACGAAAACGGCAGAGGTCCTGCTTGGGCTAACTCCCTATTTGAGGACAATGCTGAGTTTGGTCTTGGTATGGTACTTGCAAGCAACAAAGTAAGAAAAACTCTTGCTAAGAGAATGGACGAGGCTATGGACGCTGTATCTCCTGAACTCGCTGCTGCATTCAAAGAATGGCAGGCAGGCAAGGACAATGCTGAGGCTTCTAAGGCTGCAGGCGCTAAGATTGAAGCACTTATCAAAGATGCTGATATGTCAAATGCTGCAGTTAAGGAAATCGCAGAGAGAACAGACTTCCTTACAAAGCGTTCACAGTGGGTATTCGGTGGCGACGGTTGGGCTTACGATATCGGTTACGGCGGTCTTGACCACGTTATCGCATCTGGCGAAGACATCAATATCTTCGTTGTTGACACTGAGGTTTACTCAAACACAGGCGGTCAGTCTTCAAAGGCTACTCCTACTGCTGCTGTTGCTAAGTTCGCAGCTGCAGGTAAGAAAGTTAAGAAAAAGGATCTCGGTATGATTGCTACAACATATGGTTATGTATATGTTGCTCAGATTGCTCTCGGTGCTAATATGGCACAGGCTCTCAAGGCAATCAAAGAGGCTGAGGCTTATCCGGGCCCATCACTTATTATCGCTTACGCTCCTTGTATCAACCACGGTATCAAGGCTAAGGGCGGTATGGGTAACTCAATTGCTGAAGAAAAGAAGGCAGTTGATTGCGGATACTGGCACCTCTGGAGATTCAACCCTGAACTCAAAGAAGAAGGCAAGAATCCTTTCGTTCTTGATTCTAAAGAACCTACAGGAACTATTACCGACTTTATGATGGGCGAGAACCGTTACCTTATGCTCCAGAAAGGCTATCCTGAAATTGCTGAGAAGCTCTTTGAGAAAGCCGAAAAGGATCTTACTGCAAGATACGAAGAGTATAAAAGAATGGCAAGAGACTAATCTCTGTAACTTAAAAATTACTGCGGCAGGGTTTCCTACCGCAGTTTTTGTTTGCAATTATACAACGATTTTTCGGACTTTTTTGCATAAATGTTAAATATTGTAAATTTTTCCAATTATTTTCTAAAAAACTATTGACAAAATTTGTAAATTATGTTTATAATATAGTTAAACCAAAAAAGGGGATGATAAAATTGCAAAATATTATGCAAAGAAAACCAAAAGTACTTATAGTCGATGACGACAGAGAATATGTAAGGACACTCAGCGCCGCAATTGCCAACCGCAACACAGTTGACCTGATTGGCTCTGCCGGTGATGGTATAGAGGCAATTGATATGATTGAAGAGAGCGAGCCGGATATCGTTATTCTTGATATGATTATGCCAAACCTTGACGGCATAGGGGTGCTTGAGCGTATCTCTGTAAAGAAGAATTTTAATAAACCTGTATTTATTGTAGTAAGTGCCATTATAAATGAAAAGATTGCCGCACACACAATTTCGCTCGGTGCCGAATATTTTATGCAAAAGCCTGTTAATATGGAGGCTCTTGTCAACAGAATAGAGATGTTCTCCAAAGAGATAGATATCTCTGTAACAGAGCCGGCAAACAATAACGAACTCAGAGTTATATCAAAGCCCTCGGCACCCGATATAGAAGGTATGGTCACAGATGTTATCCACGAGGTTGGTATTCCTGCGCATATTAAGGGCTATCAGTATCTGCGCAATGCTATCATTATGGCAGTTGACGACCTTGATGTAATTAACTCAATCACAAAGGAACTTTATCCGACAGTTGCTGATAACTTCAGCACCACACCAAGCCGCGTAGAACGTGCCATCCGCCACGCGATAGAGGTTGCGTGGGACAGAGGCGACCCTGATGTGCTTAACGCTTTCTTTGGATATACAATAGCAAATGCCAAAGGCAAGCCAACAAACTCTGAGTTTATTGCAATGATTGCAGACAAACTGAGACTAAGACTGAGAAGTGCATAAAAAGACTTCCCCGGTTAAAACTGATTAAACCAATGATTGTAGGGGCTGGCGTCCTCGACAGCC
>JAZSBQ010000129.1:0-7391 GCA_045602485.1 Clostridia bacterium | reverse complement strand
TTTTTATATATTTTTACAAAAATATATAAGTGTATGCAGGATAGGGGGAAGCCAACAATCATTTAATATATTTTTAACACATATTTATTATTTATACATATTGATTTTTTCTCCCTTTAGAGTTACAATATATAATGAAGTTTTATATTCTTTGCAGAAAGGCAGTGATGTTATAGTGGAAAAGTTTAACATCTGTGTAATCTTCGGCGGCGTCTCAAGCGAGCACGAAGTTTCACTTGTTTCAGCCACAACAATTATTAACTCCCTTGATAAAAATAAATATAATATACATATGATAGGTATAACAAAGGAAGGCATATGGCGTTATTTTGATCGCGATACCTCTGAAATTGTAAACTTTGATACAATCGCAAACCAACTCCCTAAAGCCATTATTTCACCCGACAGAGGCGATAGCGGAATATTATTGTTTGCAGACGATACTGTATCAAAAATTAAAATTGATGCGGCAATCCCTGCTATGCACGGCAAGAACGGAGAGGACGGCACAGTTCAGGGTCTTTTTGAGCTGGCTAACATCCCCTATGTTGGCCCCGGGATAATCGGCAGTGCAATCTGTATGGATAAGTGTATTGCAAAGATTATGTTTAAAGAAGCAGGCATCCCTCAGGCAGACTGGGTTGAGTTCCGCCACGGAGACGATGGCGGATATGACAAGTCAAAAATTGATGAGGTCGAGACAAAACTTGGATACCCTTGTTTTATAAAGCCCTCAAACGCAGGCTCTTCTGTGGGTATAAGCAAGGCATCAAACCGCGACGAACTTATAAGCGGCCTTGCCCTTGCCTTTGAGCACGATTACAAAGTTCTTGTAGAAGAGGCTGTCAACGCAAGAGAAATCGAAAGCGCAGTTATGGGTAACGAAGAGCCCGTTTGTGCACCGGTCCTTGGCGAGATTGTCTCCGGCGCAGAATTCTACGATTATGATGACAAATACAAAAACGGAGTATCAAAACTTCTTATGCCGGCACCCGTCGACAAGGAAACCGAAGATAAAATCCGTTCTTATGCGGTTAAAGCATATAAGATTTGTGAATGCAAAGGTCTGTCCCGTGTTGACTTCTTTGTTGACAAAGAAACGGGCGAGATTAAACTTAACGAGATAAATACTCTTCCGGGATTTACCTCAATCAGTATGTATCCCAAACTCTGGGCAGAGAGTGGTTTGCCAATCGGTGACCTTCTGGATAAATTGATAGAATACGGATTACCCAAATAATTTGGAGGATTTTATGGATAACAGAGCCATAGGAATTTTTGATTCGGGTCTTGGCGGCCTTACCTGCGTTAAAAAGGTAATGGAACTTATGCCAAACGAAAATATTATATACTTTGGCGATACAGGCAGGGTTCCTTATGGAGCAAGAAGCCCACAGACAATCGTCAAATATGTAAGACAGGATATTAATCTGCTTGAGAGTTTTGACATTAAATATATAATTATTGCATGCGGAACCGCCAGCAGTGCGGCACTGCCACATATTCAAAGTGAAATCAGCACTGATATTATCGGCGTTCTTGACCCTGCTTGCCGTGCGGCAGTTGCTGCAACCAGAAACGGCAAAATCGGCGTAATTGGTACTTCGGGCACAATAAACAGCGGCAAGTATGTACAGACCATCAAGGCCATAAATCCTGATATTCAGGTTGTCAGCCGTGCCTGTCCTCTTTTTGTTCCTCTTGTTGAAAACGGCTATACAAAAGGAGAGGTTGTGCGCATTATCGCAGAGGAATACCTCGAACCTGTTCGGGCAGAGGGCGTAGACACCCTTATTTTGGGTTGTACACACTATCCTCTTTTAAAAGACGAGATACAGAAAATTGTGGATGATGATGTTACCCTTATAAACTCAGGCGCAGAAGCGGCTGTTGCCGCCTTTGAACACCTCAAAGCCCACGATATGATGTCAGACCGCATGGCAGGTGGGGCACAGTATTATGTAAGTGACTCAGTCAGCGGATTTGAAGAATTGGCGGGGATGTTCCTTGAAAAACATATAGAAGGCACAGTCCACAAAATAGACATAGAAAAATATTGAGGAAACAAAATGGATAACAATGTTTTAATAAGTATAAAGACATATCAGGACATCGACGGAGACGCTGATGAACCTATTGAACTCCAGACCCTCGGAAAATTCGGCAGGGCAAATGACAAATATTATATTATATACAAAGAGAGCGAAATGACAGGCTTTGCCGACACCACTACCACCATTAAGGTATGGGACGGGAATGCCATAGTTACCCGAAAAGGGAAGTTCAATATGAAGATAGAATACATCAAAGGCGTACAGAGGCTTTGCCTATATCCCACCCCCTATGGTGAGATAAGCGCCTCTATCAAAACCTATGATGTGGACTTTAACTTTGATGGAAACAGCGGATGGCTTAAGGTCGACTATACAGTTGACGCAGATAATGAGAATTTTCATAAAAATTCTCTTAATGTAAAAATAGAGCCGCTTTCATAAAAATATAACCGACAAGAACAGACTTTGGAAAGGAAGATTTGTACTAATGAATATTTTTGAAGAGATGAAAGGAAAAATTTCGGACAAGGTGGTTGAAGCCTTCAAGGCTGCAATTGCCGACGGAACTTTAAAGGGAGACGATATCGATATCTCAGGAATGATAAAACTTGAAGTCCCCAAGGACAAGCAGCATGGCGACTTTGCCTGCAATATTGCAATGATGCTTGCAAAACCTATGCATTGCGCTCCAAGACAGATAGCAGATGCGATAATCTCTCATCTGTCTGCCGACGGCGACATAGCGAAAACAGAAGTTGCAGGAGCAGGTTTTATCAACTTCTATCTCTCTCCCAACTGGCTTTATAAAACTATGGAGCAGATTGAGAAAATGGGAACCGACTACGGCAAGATTGACCTTGGCAAGGGCAAAAAGGTTATGGTTGAGTTTGTAAGCGCCAACCCGACAGGACCTATGCATATGGGCAACGCCCGCGGTGGTGCTCTTGGCGACTGTCTTGCATCAGTTCTTGAATATGCAGGTTATGAGGTAACAAGAGAATTTTATGTAAACGATGCAGGTAACCAGATAGAAAAGTTTGGTAACTCTCTTAATGCAAGATATATTCGGGCACTCAAAGGCGAAGACGCTATTGAGTTCCCCGAAGACGGCTACCACGGCGACGATATAAAAGCACACGCAAAGGCTTTTATTGAAATCGACGGTGACAGGCATTTAAATGTCAGCGAAGAAGAACGCAAAGCAGCCCTTATTGAATATGCACTTGAAAAGAACGTAACCGCCCTGCGTGAAGATTTGGAAAAATACAGAATTTTCTATGATGTGTGGTTCAGAGAAAGCAAACTCCATAACGACGGCGAGGTTATGGCTACGATTAAAAAACTTACAGATAACGGCTACACCTACGAAGAAGACGGTGCTGTATGGCTCAACTGCGAAAAAATGGGCCTTGAGAAGAACGAGGTTCTTGTCAGACAGAATGGTATTCCCACATATTTTGCGGCAGACATCGCCTACCATATAAACAAACTGTCCACAAGAGGCTATGACTGGGCAATCAACGTATGGGGCACCGACCACCACGGCCACGTTGCAAGAATGAAGAACGCCCTGAATGCAGTTGGCATTGAACCTGACAGACTTGACGTTGTTCTTATGCAGCTTGTGCGCCTTACACAAAACGGTGAGGTTGTAAGAATGTCCAAGCGCACAGGCAAGGCAATCACATTGTCTGACCTGCTTGAAGATATAAGTGTAGATGCTGCAAGATTCTTCTTTAATATGAGAAGTGCAGGCAGCCACCTTGACTTTGATTTAACTCTTGCGGCAGAGCAGAGCAACGACAACCCTGTTTACTATGTTCAGTATGCTCACGCACGTATTTGCAGTATCCTTCGTCTGCTCAAAGAAGAAGGCGTAGATGTAAAACCCTACGCAGATATAAACACCTCCCTCCTGACAGACGAGGCAGAACTTACTCTGCTCAAAAAACTGACAGACTTGCCTGAAGAAATAAAATATGCGGCAGAAAACTTAGAGCCCGCAAGAATCACAAGATATGTAATGGAACTTGCAACAGACTTCCATTCATTCTACAACTCCTGCCGTGTAAAGGGCGAAGCAGAAGAACTTATGGCTGCACGCCTTAAACTTATTGACAGTGTACGCATTGTCATTGGCGGAATTTTAAAGATGCTCAAAATTTCTGCACCCGAGAAGATGTAAAAACCTGTTCATATAAGGAGAACATATATGAAAAAACTTTTGATATTGCTTTTGATTTTGTGCCTATCTGTCGCTCCTGTTTTTGCCGACGAGGTTGTTGACACAGAAGATATAACAGAGGTTGCAGAAGAAACAACCGACACCCCTGAAGAAAACGGATACCGCATTGTAGAACTCTATGCTTTTACAGGCAAACTTTACTATTGTGATACCCCCACCGACAGGGTTGTAATACGCTCGATAGTTTCGGCAAATTCAAACAGCAAGGAAAACAAAATGGCAAAAGAGGCTGAATACCTTGAAATCAGTCTGTCACCCGACGCAATATGGATGGCAAACGGCACAAAGACAGAAGTCAGTTATCTTAACTCTTATGTCGACAGCGACGTCTGGTTTATCATTGCCAGAACATATGACGGAAACCTGACCATTCCATACTTCAGTTTTAAATAACCCAAAAGAAAGGAACCCGCTATGTGGAACTTTAATAATAAAATCAAAAAAACAGTTTCGGTTTTTCTTGCAGTTTTGATTTTTCTCTCTTTCACTTGTGCTTCTGCACAGGAGGATAACACCGACGGAAAGGAAAAATCCGCTACTGTTCAAGCCGTGGTTGAACACCTCAGCATACACGCCAGATATGACGATGTTACACAATCAAGCCTTTATAAGGAAGGACTGCTTAATCTTCTTGAAGAGCATCCGGAGTTATACGAAGAAATTATGAAGAGCATTCTCGGTTCAATCGATGAACATTCAGAGTATTACAACACAGAAGAAACCGCTGCTCTCCGCGAGGATATTACAGGCATAATTGTAGGCATCGGCATTACATTTCAGATGTGTGCTGACGGCGTAGATGTCAGAAGCGTAATCCCCGACACACCTGCCGCAAATGCAGGCCTTAAAGTAGGAGACATTATCGTCAGCGCCGACGGGCATCCCCTGTCAGGCGTAAACTCCGATACCGCTGCAGGATATATCCGCGGTGAGAAAGATACTTCTCTAACAATTGGCGTAAAAACCCAGGGTACCTCTGAGATAATATACAAAGACCTTGTCCGCGACGAGATAATTGGCACCTCAGTTGAGAGTAAAATTTACGAAGACGGCACAAAAAAACTTATGTATATCCGTGTTTACGGATTTGTAAGCAATACCGCCGAGTGCTTCAGGGAGGCCCTTAATGAAGCGGAGAAAAACAACATAACCAATCTTATCATAGATGTCCGCGATAACGGCGGCGGGCTATTTAATCAGGTAATAGAGATGGCTGATATGCTTGTCCCCAAGGGCAGCCTGATAACAACCGAGGACCATAAGATAAGATTTTTCAATGTAGATTACAGAGCAGTTTTAGAAGACACATGCAAGTTTGATATCGTTGTTCTTGTAAACGGAAACTCAGCAAGCGCTTCCGAGGTACTTGCAGCCGCTCTCAGAGAAAACGATTGCGCTGTGTTAATCGGCGAGAAAACCTACGGCAAGGGCACCATTCAAAACGTGGCAGACCTTAGCGAGGGCGACAGTATGAAGTTTACTATCGGCTATTACCTGACGCCAAAGGGCAACAATATTAACGGCATCGGCATTACCCCTGACGCCATTGTGCAGAACACTTCTTCTCCTGTCGATATGAGTGGGTATCCCGAATTTAAGTATCTAAACAAATATCAACTTGGAGACAGCGGAGCAGAAATAAAGACCGCAAAAGAACTGTTAAAACTCTGGGGCTTATACTCAGGAGAAATCAACGAATATTATGACAAAGATTTAAAATACGCCGTTGGCGTCTTCCAGAGTTCGATTGGTCTTTACTCATACGGAGTTCTTGATTATACAACTCAGCACGAACTATACACAAGAATATCCAAAAGCAAAATAGCAAATGACGATCAGTTCGACGCTTCCTTATCCCATTTTGGAATGACAAGAGTTGAATAAAAGTAAAAGCCGCCAAACAAGGCGGCTTTTGCTTTTATATGCATAAAACCACATTGCACATATTATTAAAAACAATTATTTTATTATTCTTAAAAAATAAATTTTAATATTAAAAACTTTTTGTTGTATTTTATCGAAATTTATGATAAAATTGGATTAATCACACATGGGAGGTGTTGGTTATGTTTCACAGAGAAGGCAGACGGATACGTGGGGGTATCCCGATGGATGCGGTCTCTCCTTTTATTATGCCCACACGATCGGGGGCTTCTAATAAATTTCACGCAACTATTGACGTAGAAAAATGTAATGAACTTATCCACAGACTTCGCGCTGAGGGAATGGGCGGACTTGGAATGATTCATATTTTTATGGCGGCCTATATTCGCGTGGTCTCACAACTTCCGGGGCTTAACAGATTTATCCGCGGACAGAGAGTATATGCCAGAAACGGTATTGAAATTTGTATGGCTATAAAAAAAGAAATGAAACTTAATGCACCCGAGACAGTGATAAAACTTATGGCAACGCCCGATGAGACTTTAGAATCCGTTTATACAAAACTTCGCGCTCAGATTGAAGAAAACAAAAACGACGGCGACCAGAATAATATGGACACCGCCGCAAGAGTTCTTGTCAGTCTGCCGGGCGTATTTTTAAAAGGCGTGGTATTCTTTCTAAAGTTCCTTGATTATTTTGGTATGCTGCCAAGATTTCTTACAAAACTCAGTCCTTTCCACGGCTCTATGTTTATTACAAACATGGGTTCTCTTGGTATGCCTCCCATTTATCACCACCTATATGACTTTGGCAACCTCCCTGTTTTTATTGCTATGGGTGGCAAACGCGCCGAGTATGTTCTGAACAAACACGGTAAGGTTGAAAGGAAAAAGCTGCTTGACTTTACTATAACCTGTGACGAGCGTATTTGCGACGGACACTATTATGCAACCGCTTACAAGAAACTGAAGAGGATTCTCGAAAATCCCGAACAGCTCCTCACCCCGCCTGATACAATTGTGGAAGATATAAGATAAACTAAAAGAGACAGATTAAAAATCTGTCTCTCAGACCACTGACAAAGTCAATGTCGGTGGTCATTTTTTTGCAAAAAAGCTTTAAAAAGCAAGTGAAATATGGTATAATAAAAGTATATAAAACAGCATAATAATGGGGTGTTGAGATGCTTTTAGAAGGAACAAACCGTC
>JAZSBQ010000128.1:0-14254 GCA_045602485.1 Clostridia bacterium | reverse complement strand
ATTATCGATTTCAATATAAATATTATATATTTTATATAACTATATTATCAAAGGTGATTTTAATGAAAACCCGTATATATAAAAAAGACCAACTTGATAACTTTCCTTTGTATCCATCTACTTCCGACATCAGCAATTTTCAGCCAAAGGTCGTAAGGCCCAGGGGTTTTGAAATGCATCAGCTTTTTCTTGTGAGCGGGGGCAGCGGAATTTTAAACATAGAGGGATGCACATACAGCCTCGAAAAAAATGATTTTTTCTACATTGCCGCAAATATTCCACACGAATATTATGGTGCCGACAACACTTTCAGGACAACCTATCTGTCTTTCTTTGGCGATGGCTTTGACGGAATAAAAACTTACTACCATCTTGGCAACCACGGGGTATACAAAAATAAAAGCATAAATTCTTTTGAAGCATCCGTCAAAAATCTCTACGAGGCTTTTGACATCTCACAAGAGACCGCATCTTTATGTGCAATGACTTTCTCAACAGTTATTTCTTTTTTTGACGAAGCCTGCAAAAGGGAGTCAGAGCCAATTGAGACTGTGTATAAATATCTTGAAGAGAACTACTCAAAGCCTCTTACTCTTGACGATATTTTAGGCGTGTATTCCTACTCCAAAGCAAAATTATGCCACGATTTTAAAGACCGATACAAACAAACAATCTTCCAGGCGGTAACCGATATACGTCTGCGCCACGCCCATCGTCTTATCAAAAGTTTTTCTCATCTTCACCTTAAAGATATCGCTACATCCTGCGGTTTTAGTGATATAAGTTACTTTTGTAAGATGTATAAGCGCAAATACAGCCACAGCCCCAAAGGAAGATAAAAAGCACCGGACAAAAGTCCGATGCTTTTTTAACATAACCGGTTTGCCTGTTTCGTCTGATTTGTAGATAAAAAACGCAAACAAACTGCTCGACAGCGGTGCCTGTGTTACCGAGGCGGCTTTTTCAAGCTGATTTCAGTGCTTCCGCACCTTTAATAATGTGTACAAAGAACATATGCATATCACACCAAGTGAATATATTAAAAAAGTCTTTCGCAAACTTTTACTTTAACTATTTTCCGTGTATCGCACACTATGTTGACAAAACACACAACAAAACATATAATAACCGGTGATTATATGATTATAAACTATGACAAAGATAAACTTCTCTCGGCACTGTACGACTTTTATTATGCAACAGACATCGTTGTTGACCTTATAGATGTAAATTTTCAGGTTATACTGCACACACCCGTAAAGACCAACAACTATTGCTGCCTTATTCATCAGATGCCCGAAGGGACTCTGATTCACACAAATACGAATATGGAAGATATTTCTCAGACTGTCGGTTTTTCAAGTGCATCGTACTACAGCAAACAGTTTAAAAAGCAAAAATGAGTGTCCTCTGTAAAATACAGAAACACCTTTATGATTAATCAGCCCTTATAAAAGTTGTTGTCTGTAAATTATACAATTGCCCTGTTTTGTCCATACTATATCTGAGGTGATGTATGTATGAATAACAAAGGCAAAAAGACATCAAACAGGAAAACCGCCACAGACAACAAGTGGGTTTCCACAGGGTAGGCACGCCCCTGCGACAAAACAGAGCGCAGAGATGGCCCCGGCGGCGAGAACGCAAAATAAAAACGCATCTTATGATGCGTTTTTTTATTCAAACAATGGTTTTTTGCCCGCGGCTTCTGCAAAATCAGAGTCTGCCGGCGACGGCTCTGACATACTGAAATACATTTTCGCCGCCTTTGTGGTTCCGAAATCTCTGTTAGAGCCCGTATCCTGCACTTTGTTAAACGCCTCTCTGAATCTTGTGTTGTGGGCTTCTTCGCGGTTCAAAAGAAAATCTATGGTTTCCTTTACTTTTTTATCATCAATCTGTTTGTAAAGGTATTCATAAACAACCTTTGCTCTTTGCTCAGAGGCAATATTTGATAAAAGGTCTGCACACAAATCGCCCGTAACCGTGACATAATCCCCCGTCCACGAATATCCCGATGCATTAATAAGTCCGGGATTAAGTCCAAGCAAAACGTGGCTCTGTATCTCACCGCAGGGGACTTTGGTTGCATCTACATCGTGGCCGTTTAAAAGATTTATGGTCTGCGAAATCATTTCAAGATGGCTGAGTTCCTCTGCCGCGATATCCAGAAACAAATCTTTGATTTCAGGGTCTTTAATCCTGAAACTCTGTGACATATACTGAAGCGCCGCCTTAAGTTCTCCGTTTCCTCCGCCAAGTTGTTCCTGCAGAAGAGCCGCATACTGTGGATTTGGTCTCTCAACTTCTACGGGATGAAACAGAGGTTTTTCGTGTTTAAACATAAAAAATACACCTCGCTTTTTAGAAATATATTAATAATATTTCCATGCAGAGGTATATTTATTCCAAATATTAACTAACCAAAGTTTACACTTTTATTTTTATAATAACCTTTTTGATAAAGTCAAAGGACTTTTCAAAGTTTTCGTTCACGCCGTAATACATAGCGCAATTCTTTAAACTGTCAAAAATCATTTTTATTCTCCTTTTTCTTCTATGGCTTCTACAAGTCCGTCAGGGGTCTCAACCATATCGTGGCGTTTGAGCAAAAATCTTCTTATGCAGAAAAGCACTGCAATTGCAACAACTGTTATTAAGTTTTCCCATGGGGCAGCGTGCCCTACAATCAGTTGACGCGCAAGAGCAAATGCCAACACCTCGATTACCGTCTCGGGGGTATGCTTACAGAGCATCTTTATAAGTTCGGCACCGATTGCAAGAATAATCGCATCGTCGAGTATTTTCACAAGGGTGTTAACGCCGTCAGAATATGACGACACATTTACAACGTCAATGACAAGGCGCACCGACAGAATCACAACTGCGATTCCTACAATCACTGATATGAAGAGTTCAAACATATAACTCACCTCAAACATTTTGTCCTGTAGTTTTTTTCTCATAAAAATTCTCCTGTTTCTATTATAAGATTATTATTTATTGCTATTTAAGTATTAAAAATTCTATGCCACAATTATAACATCATTTTCGATAGAACACTTGTGTTATAACGACATAAAGTATAAGGATTTTATCATCCGAGGGTTGCTTCATCTATAATTAATCATCCATCGTGTCTGATGTAAGTTTTGAATATACAATCTTCTGACTCTTATAAAGGCCCGAATGTCCCGACATAATATAACTTACGGCACAGGCAATGGCAAACAGTGCCATTCCTTTTGCTCCAAACATTTCAACGGACAGAACAATTGATGCAACAGGGCAGTTTACCACTCCGCAGAAAACCGCCACCATACCGATTGCCGCCGCAAAGGAACTCTCTATTCCCAAAAGCGGTCCCATTGTACAGCCAAAGGTTGCCCCGACAAAGAAAGCAGGCACGATTTCTCCGCCCTTAAATCCTGCCGCAATTGTAATAGCAGTAAATATGATTTTCATAATAAAATCATAACTTCTTGCCTCGCCCGACAAAGCCCTTTCAACTATATTCATTCCTGCGCCGTTATAATCAAAAGTTCCCGATACAACAGTTAAAATAACAACCGCCAGAGCACATACGATGCCGCGCAAATACGATTTTTTAAAACATTTTTTTGCAACCTGACGGCATTTTTTGATAGCAAAGCAAAACAGGATACTTATAAGGGCGCAACAGATTGCAAGCACTATTACTTTAGCAATCATCAACCCTGTTATGTCGCTGACTGCTATAAAGAAAGATTCTGACGGAATCCCAAACAACTTTGAAACACAGTATGCTGATACCGACGCCAGAAGACAGGGCAAAAGTCCCGTAAAGTTAAACGTCCCGACGCTGATTACCTCGAGAGAGAAAATCGCTGCCGTGACCGGCGTCCCAAACAGTGCAGAAAACACGCTGCTCATTCCTGCCATGGTTATGATATGTATATCGTTTTTGTTTAACTTAAACAGTCTTCCCAGATTGTAGCCAATGCCTCCGCCAATCTGAAGCGCCGCCCCTTCTCTGCCTGCAGAACCGCCGAAAAGTTGGGTTACGGTAGTACCTATAAATATAACGGGCACCAGAACCAAGGGGATTTTTTCTTCTTTTCTGACGGATGTTATAATAAGATTGGTGTTAAGTTTTCCTTTATTACCAAACCTGTTATACATTGCGATTATACCGATTACGCCAATGGGCATAAGGTATGTTATGTATGTATTTTGCATACGGAAATCAGTTACACTGCCAAGACATTTATGAAAAACAGTCCCGGCTATACCGCCGATTATACCTGTCAGTGTCGCAATAAGCAGCCACTTTAAAAGAGTTTTTATATATTGAAACGATATTTTAAGCATTTCTTTTATCTGATTCATTATGTAGTTTTTCTCCTTTCAAATGTCTTTTTCTGTAAAACACTTTAAAAACGAGTATTTCAGCAAGCAGACATACAGGCAAAGCTGCAAAAAAATCCACCGCTGAGTGTTGCTTGATAAACATTGTAGAAAGACAGATTAATATAGCAGCAATTACTACAGAAACCTTCCAAATTTGCGGTACACCCTTTGCTCTAAGCCAAACCGAAGCAATACCAATGGAATATGCGCAATGCAGCGACGGACAAACGCCGGTATTTGTATCAAAAGCATATATATAGCCTATGCACTTTGTCAGAATATTCTCTCTTGGAAAACCGGCAGGGCGAAGGTTTTGGCAGTTGGGATACAAAACGTATACCGTCATGGCAACAATTTGAGTGATGATAATATAGGTCTGCAATTTTTTAAAACCGTCTACGTCGTAGAGTGCAAAATAGACAAGCGAGAAAGCAATCAGCACATACCAAAAGACATAGGGCAGCAAAAACCATTCACAAAACGGAATGATATCATCAAACCAGCAATGTATCACGTGACACTTTTCAACTGGAATTAAGTTCTCTGTCAGGAAATAGAGAATAAAATACCCCACCCAGCCAAAAAGCAGTTTCAGATGTGAAAACTGCGATGTGTTTAATTTTGAAAAAGAAAATTGTCGGTAATCAACTGCGGGGTTTTTCATTTTTTTGCTCCTTCTGTGTGTTTTTTGGATATAGACGCTTCGGCATATTGCGGTATGGTACCACAACGTGTTCTGGCAAACTGCAGGCAATATCCGTAATTTCATTCATCAAATAATCGCAAATGCGACGGCGCTCTTCCTCTATCGGTGTGCCGGCAGAAAATTTAATTGGCCTGCACAGATACATCTTTTTAAGTCTGGGAGCAATGTAAAGCGGAACAAAAAATAACTCCTTGCCTGTGCGTCTGTAATAAAGACGAGCAACATCTACAAAACCTACCTGGAAATCATTGACGATATGATTATGGCCTATATCCTGTTCGGGAAAAATAACAACACTTCTTCCCTTCTGTAACATAGCGACAGACTCTCTGAAAGTGCTTAAAATCCGTTTATCCCTGTAAACAGCGATTGTACGTGCGTTGTTAAAAACAAGCACGGACAAAGGCGCAATTATATATGAGGCAAGTTTAAAAAAAGGCCTTAAATACTTTGGCTTTTGAGACCAGAAATCCTGATAAGCATATGCGGGAACCTCTTTAAGTTTCATCATCTGAGATGCACACCATGTATAGCAATCATCCGGAAAAAATAATTCACAGGCAATCGGCCCATGAAGTTGTGTGTGGTTTCCGGCAATTATGCAGCCCTCACCGGAAAGATTTTCAAGTCCCACAACCTCCATCCGGGGATAGAACACACGGACTAAATATTTAAGTACTCTGAAAAGCAATGACTTTTTTTCTGTTCTTTTAATATGATTTTCGGTAGATATTGGCTCTTTTATTTTTTTTGCATTCAAGTTGCTTAACTCCCTTTCGGCATCATTTCGCGTTTTGTTTTAAGTCAAAAACTTTACTCACTGTTGTTATAATCAAATTCATCCGGTTTTAAAAACAGGTTTTATTACATTATACAATACAGCGCCGTATCTTTCAACAAATTTTAACATTTTTGCGCTATATTTCTTTAACTTTCTTTCTTGACTTTTAAACACACATCCTGTACAATCAAAATATAATTAAGTTTTAAAGGAGAACATAAATGAAAAAGAACCTTAAAGCCTTATTTGTATGTATGATTTTTGTGGCGGTTACAACCCTTCCTGCGTCATCATTTGCAGCAGGAGACAGTTTAGAGTTCAGCATGCATACAGATATATATGACATTGAGTATGTCGGAAGGGTTGTTATCGAAAATAATTTCGAAAGACCCTTAATCGCAGGAGAAAGCCCTGTGGTTGCTAAAATCAACAACGCTCTTTCGGCTATGAGCAGACAGTTCTACGAAGTATCTTTAGAAAACGAATTATCCGACTATGCAGAGTCTGCGTATACCATGGGCGATACATATCACGATTGTATAACATCCGAGGTCGTCAAAAACGAAGACGGTGTCTTTTGTGTAAAGATGACAAGACACTGGTATATTGGCGGTGTCGGTGACGGCGGAGACTATGGTGCAACATTTAACATTTATACAGGTGATATTCTTAACATCCCCGACCTTTTTGATATGGACGCATCTGAAGTTGAAAAGTATATCAAGGATAAGGCTGTTGCCTATGTTAGTCAACCCGGCTTCTTCCCTGAAGCCACCGATATGATTGCAAACCGCAACATCAATGATTTTAACTTTTATGTAGTTGGCGACACTCTCTATCTTTGCTTTGCAAAATATGAGGTTATCTACGGGGCGGCAGGTCCGCAGATTATAGAATATCCGATTATAAATCCTAAAAAGATTTCACCCATAAAGGTGTTGCTGAACGGAGCAGAAGTTGGATTTGACGTACACCCACAGACAATCAGCGACAGAACAATGGTACCTATGCGTGCGATTTTTGAGGCGCTTGGGGCAACAGTTGAGTGGGATGGAGAAACCCAGACCGTAACCTCTGTAAAGGGCGAAACAAACATAAGCCTTACGATTGGTGTCCCTGGCATTATAATTGACGGCACAGAGAAGGCACTTGATGTAGCCCCCATAGTAATAGATGGCAGAACCCTCGTGCCTGTAAGAGCAGTCTCTGAGGCTTTTAACCTCAACGTCGACTGGGACGAGACCACAAAAACCGTATTGATTACAAATAAGTAATAAAAAACTCCTCACACTATAGTGTGAGGAGTTTTTTGAGAGCCAAACGGTTTGGATGCTGTGGTTTATTTGCGCTTCTCCTTTTCAATTTCCTCTGGCAAATTTCTATCAAATGATTTTGCTATTTTCTCCAAATCATCATAGGATACCGAATCACCCCATACAAGCATTTCTATTTCTTTGTCCCGTTCTGACAAGCCAAGTCTTAAATATGCTTTTTCATATTGCGTTTCATATATAGTATATTTCTTTATTCCTATGTATGTGTCATTAGAATAAATTTTTCTTATATCCGTATTGATATGTTTCGCATTCTCATCAAACATCTTATATGCTTCTTTTGTGCCCTCCCAATCATCATCGATAAAACCTGTCATATGGACTTTGTCTTCTGTTAATTCATATACACCTTCATCAGTAAAATAAATTGTTTCATCTTTAATATGACATGTCCATCCCTCGGGAACCTTGATGCTTCCATAATCCTGTAGTTCAATCTCTTTCCATCCATCGTATTTCCCCGAGCAGCCCGAAAAAGAAAAAACAAGTATCATGATCAGCATAAGTTTTTTCATCATTTATAATACCTCCATATTTCTTTAACGGCTTCAACTACATCAGTTGCTTTTGGATTAACGATATCCTCCGCCGGTGAATGTCTTTTTTCTGGAAGTGACGAATGATTTAAATGCCTTTACTTATTTCTAAGTCTTAATATGAAACTTTTAATTATTACCCCAATTATAGAAAGTATTACTATATATATGAAAGCAATAGAAACTTCAATCAGCATAACACCTACACCCGCACCATCATAACAAATAAATATAAAATATAGCAAACTATCAATTAAAATTCCTGCTATATTAGATATCCCAAGAAATAAATTTTTAATTAAAAAATCTTTTATACCTTGTGAGAACAAGGTATTTATCATGGATAATATAAATATGACAGGAACCATATATTTTGCGACATATGCACCATAGTTAAAAAAAATTATAAATGGAAGTATAGCACTAAAATTAACTGATGTTAATAATATTTTTTTCATCATAACTCAACACCTCGACTTAAACCGGTTTCGTTCATCCAATAAGTTTTATTTCGCTTATACAATTCATAAGAACTATTAGGAAGTAGAATTACATCTGTAATTCTTGTGTCAGCAACTCTCAATGTGGCTGCCAAATGCGCAATTCGTTCCTTGTCGCCTTGCCAATGCCCGTAGGTATTTGCTCGCTCATATGCTGTGTTTAATGCTGTAAGCATTTTATATTCAGATGAATCTGTTCCATATTTTTCTGCATCCCAATCATGCCATACACCTGTTTCATCATATCCCGTGTTTAAAATACCCGTTGTTCCTTGATTTGTAGGTTCTTGATCGTTATAACTTACTATTGCAACATTATTTACAGGTGTTTGGGCATCCTTATATAAACAATCTACTATATAACGATTATATACCTCCATTGCATTTTCGTCAAGAGACGAAACGATCTGGTTATATCTATCAAGTCCTACAATCTCGGCACAGCGCCAACCATAAATATCATTGGGGTCACTGAGTGGTCTGTCACATCTCCTGCATCTGTTTTGTCCGTCATACTTTTTGTTTTGATTTTCTTTTGACATAATTCATTTCTCCTTTATTATTATAAAATTTTTATTTATAATAACACAGGCATAAATGTCATAGGGTGCCAACATAACAGTTATATTTGCCTCTAAACTGTGCAAAGCACAATATCACTCAGCGTAAGCCGAATATAACTTTCGATAAGTAAATATAACTGAAAAAAGACATCCGGTGGATGTCTTTTTTCAGGCTTTCACGCACATAATAATTGCACAACTATGAAACACCTTCAAAAATTATATTAGAGTTTTTTTCATGGACATCCTGAAAAACTTCAAGAATTTTTTCATATATGGTTGCCACTCTTTTGAAATTTTTTCAGTTCCATATATTACGACACACAAGGCCCAATTACAATAATTATCCAGACAATCCCATAAAGCGGAGAGATTTTTTCCATAGTAATCAGGAAAAGTAAACTTCTCCTTCAATTCGTTATGCATATCAATTGCATTTTTACAATTCCTAAAATCTAATATTATCTCCATAAGATTGTCGCTCCTCTCCTATTATCTCCGTAAATGTTTTATAATGATCATACGTTACAAAAATAAGCCCATCATCCGAAAATACAACTCTCTGTTTGTTTCTGTAACCGCCTTTGTAATTTATATCTGCTTCATACCAAATTCGATTTTTCTTTTCGGGTAAAATTCCATCTCTGTTTTCAAACTCCTTATATATCATTTTTCCCGGGGCAACTACATCAGTTGCTTTTGGATTAACGATATCCTCCACAAGTTGAATCCCTTCAAATAGCCACGCATTGCTGTCAGGCTCCGGCGCCCTCATTCCGCCAATGTTTGCAGGGGAAGCCTTCTAATGTAACAGCAGTCCGTAACATCAGACACATCTGTCACTATTAGTAGTATATCAACTCACAAAATAAAAGTCAAAAGTTTATATAAAAATAAGCTTTGCGCATGCAAAGCATCCACTTCTTTTCTCTACTCTCTTTTATCTCTTATCTGGAAACGACAATTTTTAGTGAAGAGTGAAGAGAGAATAGTTAAAAGATAAGAGTACAAAAAGAAACGACAATCTCTTGCGAAATTGTCGTTTCTTTCTGGAAGAACCGAATGATTTAGATGCCACCTCTAAAACCCTTATTTTATCAGGGTTTGTAGACATCACCAAAAATCATTTTTCTGATTTTACCAATATAGGTCTGTACTTCTGCAACTCCCGTAGAACTGCATCCGGATTTTCAGCACCTTCTTTTGTTAATTTGAGAGTAACACGAAACGCACCATTAAAGTAGCCATTGCTGTCCTCCCACTTAAATTTACTTACTACTGAATCAATATATTTACAATCAAATTCTTCTGGTGTAAATGTATGTTCTCTGTCATCCGCTTCTACCCATAATAAACATACACTTTCTAATTGTTCTGCTTCTTCATTTATTTGAAGAATCCATGTTTTAGAATTGCCATAGCGTGTTGAACTTGTACCTTGATGGATTTTAGCATCATTTTCAAGCTTAAGGATATATTTTTCTGTAGCTACTTTTTCCAACTGAATATCGTTTGAAAAACCGACATAGAACCCTACTAAATTACCATTTTGAATGATCATTTCTCTTCTCTCAGGCTCACGGATGACCTCATAGGAATTATCGTAGTCATAACCCATACCATTATCACTCGTGTCGTTTGCCCAATCAGAACACATATATTTAATTATATACATTTTTCGTATTTGCTGATAATATTCCTCTAATTCAACAGGTAATTTTTCTGCTTTTACTTGAATCAATTCCTCGTTTTCTAATATAAAATAACTCATACTTTATCTCCTTACCTGTTTTAAAACATCTTTCCAGTTATTTGGAAATCCCATAAGCTTTATTTTTACGTTAGGATATTTGTCGAACAAGGCTTCAATTAAATCAACGAAATCATTCCGGTGTCTATCCTTTGGCAAAATGTTGCTCAAACATACACCTATCTTTCTTAAAATCATTTCAATTTTGCGTAGAACTACAGGTTCTAAAAAGTGCTTTAGCGACAAATACGGTTCTTTTAATACATAAGCCAGTGTTTCATTATACCATTTGACTACCTATTTGTCAATTGCAAATGAGTCGAAATTTAAATATTATGATGACATTTTGTCGAACTTTTTCTGAACTCTTTGACAACAAGCTTTGATTTATAATTATTTGTGGTCAGAATAAATGGTCACATTGCTTGTTATAAACGAAAGGAGTTGAACCGCATGGCAAGGCGCGGAGAGAATATACACAAAAGAAAAGATGGTAGATGGGAAGGAAGATATAAAAACGGTTGTCGTCCCGATGGCTCTGCAAAATACAGTTCTGTTTATGCCCCCACCTAATAATCCCTCGTTCCTTAATGCTTTCAACAAGCCTGTCCATATCCTCATCATCATTCACTTGATAGGAGTGCTCTGGAAAGTCATCAATTTCGGAAATAGGAATGTCGTAAATCTTTTTGAGATTTGCTTCATCACGTTCCTGCTGGGTGGTGAACAGACTATCTACTGAGGTTAGTAGTCCGTTTACGCTCCTGGTCGCCAATCTGTTCCACCTCCTTTACTAAAACACCGTAAGCTTTTGCGGCTTTGCTATTAGGAGCGTGTTTAAAAATACTTTTATCTGCCGTACTAATTTCAGCAAGTCGAACTGTAGACGGAATAACTGCATTAAAAACTGGCAAAGAGTTGCCGTAGTATTCCTTGACGTTTTTGATAATATCTTTTCTAAAGTTTGTTTCATTTGCCATCGTCAAGAATATACCGCCAACCTTCAGTTTTGGATTAAGTTGTCTTTTAACCTGATTGACTGTACTGATTAGCTCGGTCATATCTTCGGCAGCTAAATAATCAGCTTGAACAGGAATAACAACGTAATCCGAAGCAGTCAGCGCGTTGATAACCAACCTGCTTTTTGCAAAAAGCCCTAAAAGCCATTGAAAAAAGCGAATGGTTTAGATGATAGACAAAGTCATAATTGCAATTCTGAAAATTCTAAAATGTATTTTTTAGGAGCAAGATCTTTAAAGATACAAATTGTTTCTGTAAACCTTTCATTGACAGAAATATTATACTTAGATACATGTCCAGAATCAACCACTATATTTTGGTCATCATATAATTTCCAAACAAAATAACATTCAGCAGATGCCCCCATTTTTTCATCAAATGTCTTCTCACATAAAAGTTCAATAAGAACACTTCCGTTTTTTTGAATAACATCTACCTTGTGCACTTTACAAGAAGAATACCATTTACCACTAGAAGACATAAATTTAAATTCTGCAGGCAGTTGATTTTTAACAATTATTTGGCTTTCTTTATCTTTGTTTATGGATTCCTTAACCGAAACTTTTTCTTCAGTCTGGATTTCTTCAGTTTTTTTCTTTTCTTCAATTATTCTCTCTTTATTTTCAACAACATTCACTTTGCATGTGTTTGACTGTCCGCCCAAAGGCCATCTAACAGATATAAAATATGTGCCAATTTTATTTATAACAAGCGTCTCTATTCCAGGTAAATCAGTTTCAATATCATCCGATACATAGTCATAATTATGTACATCATTCAGCTCGCTTGACCATACAAATTCTCCATCAATTACTTCTTGTGTCTGTAAAGGGGGTCTAATTGTGCTAAATCCGTATGCCGGTGAATAATTAATTTGAAAGACTTCTCCTGCTTCAACTGTAATTTCTTCTGGAGATAACTGCCAATTGATATTTGTGCCTATGTCCGTCATAAGTTTTTCTCTGGTATTTTCCTTGTTTTCATTGTTGATCATATCACTCAACTGTTCCGCTTGCGCTTTAGAAAATTCACCCAAAATTGCAACACTATCCAAGTCAATAATTTCATTGATAGTTGGAGAAGCAACTAATTCATAATCAACAAATATATTTATTATCCTATCAGATTCTTTGTATTTTAAAATTCGTTTTGTAGCGTCTCTAAAAAGTTCTCTTCCCTGTTTGGTAAAGTGTATTTCAACATACCAATCTCCATATTCGTCTTGCTCTGCTTCTGCTTTTTTAATATTTCTATTATCTATAACCCGATTTGTATATGCATCGCAAAATTCTACGGTTCCTTTTGCATAATTGTCGTTTGAATCAGCATACCTAACAACCACTATAACAAAAAGAATCAATAAAAGTGCTAACCCAAATAATCCAACTATCCGCCTCTTCTTTTTTGTAAGCGCCGCTTCCTTTATTACATTATTCACATCATTTATTTCTGCAATAGAATTTTGAGTATTTTCATCTATGGTATTTACAGCAACAACCTTGTCTTTATTTGTTTGATTCATATACTTTTTCTCCCTTCAACATACTCATTTAGTGCATTAAAAAAGTGCGTAGCCGAAGCTACGCACTGAAAAATGCATAACTCCGTTTGCTGCGACACAAATCTCGACATCTCATACAAGTATGCGAAAATAGAGCATGCATTTTTACCAAAAGGTAAAAAAAATACACACTTATATGAGATAAGTCAACTATTAAGATTTATGTCGCACATATATTATAACATAATAAGTAAAATATCGCAATAAAAAATACTATCAAATTTTCAAATGATAGCATTTTAACCAAATTAAATTTTGTCTACAGTTCAAGTCTGGTTCAAAACCGCTTGGCATCTTCCCTTTTGTTTCAAAAATGATTTTATCAAAAAATCTTCAAGCCGTTGAAAAAAAGCAAACGGTTTTGACGCACATATAAAAATAAGCTTTGCGCAAAGCAAAGCCACCTTAACTTCTTCCTTATTCACTATTACTTATTACTTTCCAAAATCGACAAGTCATTTTAGGGAATAGTGAAGAGTGAATAGGTAATAAGTAAAATCGACATTCCTCTGTCGAAGAATGTCGATTTTTGGTGGGCCTTCAGGGACTACGACTCGCTCCGCTCCCTGCATGCTTGACTTTACCAATCGAACTTCGTTTCACTTGTTCTCTTGGAGTCTGCGCTATCTCACCCCTCCGGGGTTCTCGCCCACTCCATCTGTTCAAAAACAAAAAAGAGATGCTCTTACTTTGCATCTCTTTTCGCTATGGAGGCGCCACCCAGATTTGAACTGGGGAATAAAGCTTTTGCAGAGCTCTGCCTTACCACTTGGCTATGGCGCCACATATTAAATTGTATGATAAAGGACGCAAAAAAATGCGTCCTTTTATCACATTTGGAGCGGAAGACGAGATTCGAACTCGCGACGTTCACCTTGGCAAGGTGACGCTCTACCACTGAGCCACTCCCGCATTTCAATTTTCTTTTGAAGAAAATTGGTGCCTCCGGGCGGAATCGAACCACCGACACGGGGATTTTCAGTCCCCTGCTCTACCGACTGAGCTAGAGAGGCATATTGGCGATCCGGATGGGGTTCGAACCCTCGACCTCCAGCGTGACAGGCTGGCATTCTAACCAACTGAACTACCGGACCGAATATGGTGGGCACTATAG
>JAZSBQ010000127.1:0-8465 GCA_045602485.1 Clostridia bacterium | reverse complement strand
AACATAGGGACACGGCTTTGGAGACTGTCGCTCTACCAACTGAACTATACCCCTATGTTTTAACAACCTAATTATTTTAGCATATGTTCCGCTTTTTGTCAAGGATAAATAGCGAATTTATTTAAAATTTTTGTTACCTTGTCAGCAGTGCAGGTATAAAGTTTAGGTAATCGCAGGAAACGAGTTTAAGTTCTATCCCTGAGTGGTTACCTGTCGGTGCAAATGCGTGTGCCTGAGCGTGCAGATGCCCGAAAATACAGGTCTTGACACCGTATGCTGACATTATATCAATGAAGTCAGAATTATCTGTGGACTTATCAATGGGAGGATAGTGCATTGCAACAATAATTTCTTTTGCTTTTTTTGCTTTTGCATCCTCTAATGATAAAATCAGTCTTTGCTTTTCTCTTTCAAAAATCTTTCTGTCCTCAGACATAGAGGCAGAGGATGGGATGGTCCATCCGCGAGTTCCGCAAATTGCAATATCATTATACATTATTGCATTGTTTTGTATTATCTCGATCGTGTTAAAATCATTTTCCTTTAAGAAGTTATTCATTTTATTGACTGTAGTCCACCAATAATCGTGGTTGCCTTTAAGAATCAATTTTTTGCCATTGAGAGAATTTACATACGAAAAATCAGCAACCGCATCTTCGATATAGGTTGCCCAGGAAATATCCCCCGGAACAATAACAATATCATTTTCGGTGACAATGCTGTTCCAGTTTTTCATCATTCGCTCTGTGTAGTTATCCCACTTGCCGCCAAAGATGTCCATAGGTTTTTCACCGTTTAAGGACAGGTGCAAATCGGATATTGCAAAAATAGACATAAAATCAATCCTCATATCAGTAAGGCTGCCCAAATCACAGATTTGGGCAGCGCTTTTGGTTACTTTTTATATTGCTCAATTACTTTTCTCATGGTTTCAATGGCAGGGCCGCCGATTAGTTTGCGCTGATTAACGCAAGTTTCAAGAGAGATTTCATCATATATATCATCTTCGATAAGAGATGAGAAAGATTTAAATTCTTCCATTGAGAGTGCATCAATAACCGTGCTGTGTTCAATGCAGTATGCAACCATTTTGCCGACTACCGAGTGTGCATCACGGAAAGGAAGACCGTGTTTTACGAGGTAATCCGCAACATCTGTTGCGTTTGTAAATCCACCCTTTGCGCCTTGAAGCATTGCGTCGCGCTTTACACGCATAGTAGCAAGCATTTTTGCAAAGACGGGCAGGCACATTTTAATTGTATCAATGGCATCAAAAATCTGCTCTTTGTCTTCCTGCATATCTTTATTATATGCAAGGGGCAGACCCTTCATCATAGTCAGAAGTCCCATCAATGAGCCATAAACTCTGCCGCTCTTACCGCGAACAAGTTCTGCTACATCAGGATTCTTTTTCTGCGGCATTATGCTTGAGCCTGTGCTGTACGCATCATCAAGTTCTATAAACCCGAACTCGTGGCTGCTCCAGAGGATTATTTCCTCGGAAAAGCGTGAGAGATGAGTCATTATCATTGATAAATCAAAAGCAAGTTCACATACAAAATCGCGGTCCGAAACGCCGTCAAGACTGTTTTGTGTTACGCCGTCAAATCCAAGTTTCTCTGCAACAAATTCTCTGTCAAGAGGATATGTTGTTCCGGCAAGGGCACCGTTGCCAAGGGGCATAATATTCAGGCGCCTGCGGCAATCTGAGAGTCTTTCGCAGTCACGCTTCAGCATTTCAAAGTATGCCATTGTGTGATGCGCAAGAGTGATTGGTTGTGCCTTTTGCAGATGTGTGTATCCCGGCATAATTGTGTCGAGATTTTTTTCGGCAATATCGAGAATAACTTTTTTCAAATCTTCAAGAAGAGTAAGAATTTCGTCAATCTCGCTGCGGAGATACATTCTTATATCAAGGGCAACCTGATCGTTCCGGCTTCTGCCTGTATGCAGGCGTTTGCCAACGTCACCGATTCTTGAAATAAGAATGGTTTCTATGTTCATATGAATGTCCTCGGCATCAATTTCAAAGTTAACCTTGCCATCTTCGATATCTGTTTTGATTTCTGCAAGGGTTTTTACAATAAGGTCAGCATCCTCTTTAGAAATTATCCCTTGTCTGCCAAGCATCTCTGCGTGGGCCATACTGCCCTCGATGTCCTGTGCATACATTCTTGCATCAAAACGGATGGATGAGTTAAAGTCATCTACCAAAGTGTCGGTTGCCTTTGAAAAACGACCGCCCCAAAGCTTTGCCATAACGATTTATCCTTTCAATCTATTATTTCTCGTTCTTTTTCTCCATCAACGCGCGGACTTTGAGGGGCAGACCAAAGAGGTTGATAAAGCCCTCAGAATCCTTGTGGCTGTAAAGTTCTTTACTGTCGCCAAAACTTGCAATGTCTTCGTTGTAGAGTGAGTATGGTGATTTTGCACCGGCAGGTGTAACACTACCTTTGTAGAGTTTAAGACGTACTTCACCTGTAACGGTTTCTTCCATCTTATCAATCATAGCAGAGAGTGATTCACGAAGTGGTGTGAACCATTTTCCGTCATAAACAAGTTCGCTGAACTTAATTGCTGCCTGACGCTTAAATGCCTGTGTGTCACGGTCAAGACAGAGGTATTCAAGTTCATTGATTGCGGCATAGAGGATTGTGCCGCCCGGAGTCTCATATACGCCTCTTGACTTCATGCCAACGAGACGGTCCTCAACGATGTCGGCAATACCTACACCATACTTTCCGCCAAGTTCGTTGAGTTTTTCAACAAGCGGACGGGGACTGAGTTTTTCGCCATCTACAGATACAGGAACACCCTTTCCAAAGCCGATTGTAACATAGCAAGGGCTCTCAGGTGCCTTTTCAGGTGATACACCAAGTTTTAAAATGCTGTCAAGCTGTGGCTCGTTTGCAGGATCCTCAAGGTCCATACCTTCGTGGCTGATGTGCCAGATGTTTCTGTCTCTTGAATACAAGTCTTTCTTTGTAACGGGAATTTCGATTCCGTGTGCTTCTGCATAATCAACTGCGTCCTCACGTGATTTGATGTCCCAGATTCTCCAGGGAGCAATAATCTTAAGGTGGGGTGCAAGAGCCTTGATTGTAAGTTCAAAACGTACCTGGTCGTTACCCTTACCTGTTGCACCATGGCAGATAGCAACTGCGCCTTCTTTTTCTGCTATTTCAACAAGTCTCTTTGCGATGATTGGACGTGCGTGAGATGTGCCGAGGAGGTATTTGCCCTCATACACTGCACCTGCCTTGAGGGTGGGGAATATGTAGTCTGCTACATAATCGTCACGAAGGTCCTCAATATAGCACTTTGAAGCACCGCTCTTTTTAGCGCGCTCTTCAAGGCCGTCGGTCTCTTTACCCTGTCCAACGTCACCGCAGACAGCGATAACTTCGTAATCGTAATTTTCAATCAGCCAGGAAATGATAATGGAAGTATCAAGTCCGCCTGAATAAGCTAAAACAACTTTCTCTTTTGCCATTGTAAATTCCTCCAAATTATGTTACAATATAATATATTTCATCTATTATAACGCAGAAATGCGGATTTTGCAATAGTAATTAATCAAAAAAACCAACAAAACTTTTGATAAAAGGGGATAAAGTTTTATGAGGATAATAGGTATCGACCCTGGATATGCAATAGTCGGATATGGGGTCCTGGAATATGTAAATAACAAGTTCAGCGTTGTGGAGTACGGTGCAATCACCACAGATGCTGATATGGATATGCTCGACAGGTTTAAACTGATACACGATGATTTAAATCAGATAATGGAGAGGGCAAAGCCCGATTTTATGGCAATAGAGGAATTGTTCTTTAACAGTAACCAGAAGACGGCTATTAACGTCGCACAGGCAAGGGGTGTGATTTTGCTCTCTGCAATAAACCACGGCGTAGAGGTTTTTGAGTATACGCCGCTTCAGGTAAAGCAGGCAGTTGCAGGCTATGGCAGAGCCGATAAAAATCAGGTTCAGCAAATGGTAAAACTTCTGCTTGGACTCGATAGTGTACCAAAGCCTGATGATACTGCAGACGCGGTGGCAATTGCAATATGCCACGGGCATTCATATAATCCAAGAAGAGATAAAATTCTGGGGGGAATAAAATGAGAAACATACTTATAACAGGCGCATCAAGAGGTATAGGAGCGGCTACGGCAAGAGCCTTTGCCAAAAATGGTGACAGGGTAATTATAAACTATAATAAATCGCAGGAGGAAGCAATAAAACTTGCTGAAGAAACAGGCGGAATAGCAATAAAGGCAGATATATCAAAGCCTGATGAGGTAAAAGAAATGTTTGCAAAAGCCGGCAGAGTTGATGTGCTTGTCAACAACGCAGGGGTTGCAGGATTTTCAATGTTTGATGCTTTGTCAGATAGCGAATGGCACAGAATTATAGACACAGATTTATCAGGGGCTTTTTATTGCATAAGAGAGGTTTTGCCTCAGATGATAAGCCGCAAGTGCGGTGCAATCGTGAATGTATCTTCTATATGGGGCATAACAGGTGCCGCCTGTGAGGTAGCATATTCTGCCGCAAAAGCAGGGATTATAGGTATGACAAAGGCACTTGCCAAAGAGGTAGGCCCATCGGGCATAAGAGTAAATTGTGTTGCGCCCGGGGCAGTTGATACGGATATGAATTTGCCACTTGATAAAGAGGCTTTGTCTGCACTTTGCGAAGAAACCCCCCTCGGCAGACTCGGACGTGCAGAAGAAATAGCAGATGCTATTGTTTATATTGCTGATGAGAAAGGATTTATAACAGGACAGATTTTAAGCCCTAACGGCGGTCTTGTTATATAGAATAATTACAAAAATCAGTTGACTTTTAATTATTAAAAGGATATAATTTACTTTATATGATATAATCAGGAAGATTAGTGATTTTTTATAAAACTATATGTATGGATTTTAAGAGGTGATTCTTTTTGATACCGAATATTTTAACAACAGCAAGGCTTGCTCTTGTACCGGTATTTGCATATTTTATGCTTGTAAAGGAGAATATGTCTGTGGCAGCACTTATATTTGTTCTCTCGGGTTTGACTGATGTTGTGGACGGATATATTGCAAGACACTACAATATGATAACAAGATTTGGTATGGTGTATGACCCATTTGTTGACAAACTGATGCAGATGACAGCCGTAGTCTGCCTTGTTATTGCAGAGATAATACCTGTATGGCTGCTTGTTTTTGTTATTGTTAAAGAAGTATCTATGATTATCGTAGGCGGAATATTATATATTAAAAAGATTGTAGTCAGTTCAAACTGGTACGGCAAGGCATCCACTGTTATTTTTTACGCGGGGGTTCTTACAATGATAATGTGGAAGAACATTCCGACGGTTGCTGCTATGTCAATAATAGTTGTGATGATTGTTGCGATGTTCCTGGCGGCACTTTTCTACATAATTGATACAGTAAAGAATTACGAATCAAAAAGAGTCTGATATATAATATATTTTTTGTGGAGGTAGCAAAATGTTGCGCATAGAATTTAAGATTACGGGAATGACGTGCGCCGCATGCAGCGGGAGGATAGAACGTGTTTTATCCAAAACAGAGGGGATAAGTTCTGCAAATGTTAACATTACCACAGAAATTGCAACAGTTACCTTTGATGAAAGGTTGATATCCTCTGACGGTATAATCAACAAAATACAAAAACTTGGGTTTGGTGCAGAGATATATGATGATGCAGAAGAAAAAGAAAACAAGTCAACAGATAAAAAACTTCTGCTCAGTTTTTTGATTTCAGCAGTTTTTACTTTCCCTTTAATTTCGGGAATGATTCTCGATTGGTTTGGATTTTCTGTTCATTTTCTTCACAATCCATACCTGCAACTTATACTTGCTACGCCTGTTCAGTTTATTATTGAATTCAGATTTTACAAACACGGCTTTCTTGCCCTTCGTGCAAAAAGCCCTAATATGGATGTATTGATAGCACTTGGTACAAGTGCTGCATATTTTTTCAGCCTGTATAATATTTTTGCAGGCAACATTGCCCACGGTTCTATGGAGGGGCTTTATTTTGAATCTTCAATGACAATAATCACTCTGATATTGCTTGGTAAAACACTTGAACAGAGAGCAAAGAGCAAAACATCAGATGCTATACGCAAGTTGATGGAACTCCAGCCGGATTTTGCAACACTAATAAAAGACGGAGTTGAAAAGACGGTAAAAATAGGTGAGATTGAGGTCGGGGATATAATCCTTATAAGACCCGGAGAGCGTATACCTGCAGATGGCATTATAGTTGAGGGCTTTAGCAGTGTTGATGAGGCATCTCTGACGGGAGAGAGCGTCCCTGTAGACAAAAAAATGGGAGATAATGTTTTTTGCGCCACAATAAATTGTCTTGGTGCATTAAAGGTGGAAGTTACCCATATTGGTAAGGACACATCGCTTTCCAAAATAATCAAAATGGTAAAAGAGGCACAGGGGCATAAAGCCCCCATACAAAAAACAGCGGACAAGGTTTCTGCGGTTTTTGTGCCTGCAATATTGATTATTGCTATGCTGACTTTTGTTATATGGCTTGTTCTGTCTAAAAATATTGAGACGTCGCTTATAAACGCAGTATCTGTCCTGGTTATTGCGTGCCCGTGTTCTTTGGGTCTTGCAACCCCGACAGCAATTATGGTCGGCACGGGGCTTGGAGCGGAAAAGGGTATACTTATAAAAGGCGGAGAGTATCTCGAAGCCGCCCATAGGATAAGTGCAATTGTTTTTGATAAGACAGGCACTGTTACAAAAGGCAAGCCTGAGGTTACAGATGTTGTAGTTTTGACAAATGAGATAAGCAAAGAAGAAATTATAAAGATTGCGGCAGGAGCCGAGAGTATGTCAGAGCATCCTTTAGGCAGGGCAATTGCAAAATACTCAGATGGAAATGATAATTCAAGTATTTCTCATTTTAAATCTCACACAGGTATGGGTATATCTGCCATAGTCAACAATGTCTGCGTTGTAATAGGCACAAGAGAGTTAATGTGTGATTTTAAAACAGAGATAACCAAAGATGCAGAGAGTAGTGCGGCCGTGTATGAAAATGACGGAAAGACGGCAATGTTTGTGTCGTTTAATAATAAACTTGTATCTATAATAGCAGTAGCAGATGCAGTAAAAGAAACATCTGCAGAGGCAATAGAGAAGTTATGTGCAATGGGGATTAAGACATATATGATGACAGGTGATAATTCCCGTACGGCGGCAGCAATAGCAAAAAGCATAAAGACAGACGGATATTTTGCAGAAGCAAAGCCTGAGGATAAGGCGGAGTATATAAAAGAATTGAGAGAAAAAGGTTATATCTGTGCAATGGTTGGCGACGGAATAAATGATGCGCCGGCTCTTGCGGCATCGGATGTAGGAATTGCAATGAGCAACGGTACAGATATCGCTATTGAGGCGGCAGATATTACCCTTATGAACGGCAACCTTTTGCTTGTGCCGTCTGCTATCAGATTGTCCGGATTTACTATGAGAAAGATACACCAGAATTTGTTCTGGGCATTTATATATAACACCATAGGTGTTCCTTTTGCCGCTTTTGGGTTTTTAAATCCTGTTATTGCAGGTGCGGCAATGGCGTTTAGTTCAGTATCGGTGGTCACAAATTCACTTTTGCTTAAAAGAAAGGGAAAATTATTATGAAAAAAGTAATAAATATTGATGGTATGAAGTGTATGCACTGTGTTGCGGCTGTTGAAAACGCAATTGGTGAGTTGACAGGTGTAGATACATTTGAAGTCAATCTCGACGGTGGATGTTTAGAGATTGAATTTGATGAGAGTATACTCAGCCCCGAAGATATTATAGGGACGATTGAAGATCAGGGCTTCGGAGCGGAAGAAGCATAGAAAAAATCAGTAGTAAGAAAAGGAAATGAAAAATGCGTCTTAAAAACATTGAAATGCAAGGGTTTAAGTCCTTTGCAGATAAGATTTATCTTGATTTTAATTCAGGAATCACTGCAATAGTCGGACCTAACGGCTCGGGCAAGAGTAACATCTCCGATGCAATCCGCTGGGTTATGGGTGAGCAGAGTATAAAATCACTGCGCGGCAGTAAGATGGAGGATGTAATTTTTGCAGGCACAGAGACCCGTAAGGCTCTGGGTTTTGCTGAGGTTACCCTTACTCTTGATAATACCGACGGATATTTTTCTCTTGATTTTCCTGAAATCACAGTTACCCGTCGTGTATACAGAAGCGGAGAGGGTGAGTATTACATAAACAAAACTCTTTGCAGACTGAGAGATATTCATGAGTTGTTTATGGATACGGGCCTTGGCCGTGACGGATATTCCATAATCGGACAGGGTAAGATTGACTCAATCCTGAGTACAAAATCAGAGGACAGACGACAGATTTTTGAAGAAGCAGCAGGTGTGTCCAAATATAAGTAAAGTCGGATCGTAGCCATGTCGTTC
>JAZSBQ010000126.1:0-24193 GCA_045602485.1 Clostridia bacterium | reverse complement strand
ATGCTAATTTTTCTTCTTTGCTGTGAAATACATTAGTTCCACCTTTTGGTCTTCCCATAAAATTCAACTCCTTTTCTTTAGTATAGCATAAAAAATGATGGCAGACACTTTTTTGTGTCTACCATCATTATATCACTTCACAGATGCGACCTCTTTTTTGTTATATATTAATGATGGAAAAGACGTATACCTGTAAATGACATTGCAATACCAAATTTGTTACATGTCTCAATTACGTTATCATCTCTTATAGAACCACCGGGCTGTGCAATAACTGTTACGCCTGACTTTCTTGCTCTTTCTATATTATCACCAAACGGGAAGAATGCATCAGAGCCAAGTGCAACATCTGTGTTTTTAGAAATCCATTCAAGTTTTTCTTCTTTTGTAAACACAGGCGGCTTAACCTTAAAAATCTTCTCCCACGCACCATCTGCGAGCACATCCATGTACTCATCAGAGATATAAACATCGATAGCATTATCTCTGTCTGCTCTCTTTATACCATCTACAAATTCAAGGTCAAGTACCTGAGGAGCCTGTCTGAGCCACCAGTTATCAGCTTTGTTGCCGGCAAGACGTGTACAGTGAATTCTTGACTGCTGACCTGCACCTATACCAATCGCCTGACCATCCTTTACATAACAAACACTGTTTGACTGAGTATACTTTAAAGTAATAAGAGAAATAATCAAGTCTCTCTTCTGCTCATCTGTCATATCTTTTTTGTCTGTTACAACATTTGAGAGAAGTTCTTCATCAATCTTAAGTTCGTTTCTGCCCTGCTCAAACACAACTCCAAACACCTGTTTGTGCTCAATTGGCTCCGGAACGTAGTTCTCATCTATCTGAATAACATTGTAGTTACCATTACGCTTTCCTTTTAAGATTTCAAGAGCCTCGTCTGTGTATCCCGGTGCAATCACACCATCAGAAACTTCTTTTGCAATAAGCTGAGCTGTTGCTTTGTCACAAACATCAGAAAGTGAAATAAAATCACCAAATGATGACATTCTGTCTGCGCCTCTTGCTCTGGCATATGCATTTGCAAGCGGTGTCATCTCGGTAGAATCGTCTACAAAATAGATTTTCTTTAATGTATCGCTAAGGGGTGTTCCGACTGCGGCACCTGCCGGAGATACATGCTTGAATGATGTTGCAGCAGGAAGACCTGTTGCAACCTTTAACTCTTTAACAAGCTGCCATCCATTGAGTGCATCAAGTAAATTTATATATCCGGGCTTGCCACAAAGCACGGTGAAGGGCAGGTCTCCGTTATTCATAAATACCTTGGATGACTTCTGGTTTGGGTTACATCCGTATTTAAGTTCCATTTCTTTCATTTTATATTCCTCTTTCCTGCGGTATATTATTTATTTTTGTTTACTATACGTGTCTCAGTCTTGCCGGTCTCTACATCGATATAACGAACAAACAAAGACACCTTATTATCCTCATTGAGGTTTGTCCAGAGACCATCTGTAAATTCATCAATATTATTGGGAATACCAACTTTTTTAGGCTCACCTTTAAATGATGGCAGCGGAGAACCGTCACCCATATATGTATGGATAAAGTGACCCTCACCCGCAACAGGAGTTGTATAACTGAAGGTAAATCTCTGACATGAATCAGGGTTTCCGTCATCACTCTTTAATATAGACAATGCATAATTAAATCCATCACCCTCAAGTTTAATTATACCTGAGATTCTTGGTGTATAGTTTGGTGCATCATCCTCATACTCACGGCATCTGAGTGACTGCTCAAATGTCATCTGCTGATTCATTAAATCATAAATTGTGTCTGTCTGGTCGCCATTTGTAACGATTGTTTTATTACCAAGAACGCGAACAGGTGCATATATAATAAGATGCGGATCTTCAATTTTTGACAGATCAAAAGCCTGAGTTCTTATTCCATCTCCATCCTCAACAAAAACTCTGTTTCTTGAGTTTGTTGATCTTCCCATAATAAAGTACGCAGCAACCGCACTCTTGCCATCCTCGGATTTACCGATTACTATACCGCGTCCGGGGTATGCATTACTTTTGAGTTCTTCATAAATGTTAAGCATTTAAATTACCTCCTTATATTTCTTTGCAAAGCATTTCAACTGCTTCGGGCAGAATCTTCCACTCTGCTTCTTCCATTACTCTTCTTTGTAATGTCTCTGCGGTGTCATCATCGTTGATATATACCGCTTTCTGCATAAGAATTTTGCCTCCGTCGGTTATCTCATTAACAAGATGAACAGTTGCACCTGTAACCTTTACACCATAATCAAGCGCCGCCTGATGAACTTTAAGGCCATAAAATCCGTCTCCGCAGAACGACGGGATAAGCGACGGATGAATGTTTACGATTCTGTCACAATATGCATCTATAAAATCCTTACCGAGAATTGCAAGAAATCCTGCGAGAACAACAATATCTACATCCATCTTCTGCATATAATCACGAAGTGCTATATCAAATGCCTCGGCGCTGCCACATTCTTTTTTAGATATACAATGTGCATCAATTCCTACATTTTTTGCACGCTCAAGAGCGTAGGCATCGCTTTTGTTTGAAACAACAGTTACAATCTCTCCGCTTTTTATGATTCCGCTTGCCTTGGCATCTATAAGTGCCTGAAGGTTTGTACCTCCGCCTGAAACAAGAACACCGATTCTCTTCATTATTTTATAACCTCGCCTGTCTTATCATCAACAATCTCTACACCCTTTTCACCGCTTTTCAGTTCACCAAGGATGTATGCAGTCTCGCCTGAACTCTTAAGACATTCAAGTGCTGCATCTGCCTTTTCTTTGTCAACTGCAACAATCATTCCGATACCCATATTGAAGGTGTTGTACATATCCCTCTCTGCAATTCCTGACTTCTCCTGCATCATTTCAAATACAGAGAGGATTTTCCAACTACCCTTATGTATAACCGCTGTTAAGCCATCAGGCAACATTCTCGGTACGTTCTCAATAAATCCGCCACCTGTAATGTGCGAAACAGTGTTAATGCCAACCTCTTCTATTAACTTCAGGAGAGGCTTAACATATATTTTTGTAGGTGTCAGCAATTCTTCGCCTATTGTCTTGCCAAGTTTATCTGAATACTCGCTAAGTGTCTCTTTTGCGTTTGCATCATTGAGGCCAAACACTTTTCTTACAAGAGAATATCCGTTTGAGTGGATACCGCTTGATGCAATACCAATAAGAACATCTCCCTCTTTTGCTCTGTCACCGTCGGTTATCTTTAACTTTTCAACAACACCAACGCTAAATCCTGCAAGGTCGTACTCATCAACAGGATAAAATCCCGGCATTTCTGCTGTCTCTCCGCCAACTAAAGCACATCCGGCTATCACACAACCGTCTGCAACACCCTTTACAATCTGAGCAACCTTCTCTGGGACATTCTTGCCAACTGCAAGATAATCAAGGAAGAAAAGCGGCTTTGCACCTGAGCATGCAACGTCATTTACACACATAGCCACACAATCCTGACCGATTGTATCATGCTTGTCCATTAAAAAGGCAACTCTGAGTTTTGTACCAACACCATCAGTACCTGATACAAGCACAGGGTTTTCATATCCCTTGGGGATTTCAAACAAACCGCCAAATCCACCAATACCGCCAAGAACGCCCTCTATGGCTGTCTTTTTTACATCATCTTTTATTAGTCTTACAGACTCATATCCTGCCTCTACGTCAACGCCGGCAGCTTTATACGCATTTTCACTCATTTTCTTATTTCCTTTCTTGTCTATTATAGTTCTTTAACAAGTTCTTTAATTTTCAAGTCTTTCTGTGCAACGCCCTGCTCCATCTTTTCTTTTGCATTTTTGAGGTCATCTTTTAAGTAATCATATTTAAGTGACAACATCTGTGCCGCAAGGATTGCAGCATTTGTGCCATTATCAACACCAACGGTTGCAACGGGGATTCCCGGAGGCATCTGCACGGTCGCAAGAAGTGCGTCCATTCCGTCAAAGGTTGATTTAATCGGTACACCAATCACAGGAACAACTGTGTGTGCCGCAAGAACACCGCCAAGATGCGCTGCCATTCCGGCTGCGGCTATTATAACCTCAATTCCATTCTCCTCTGCTGTCTTTGCAAATTCTGCCGCTCTGTCCGGAGTTCTGTGGGCAGAGATAACATTTACATCAACATCAATGCTAAACTCTTTAAGTTTGGTAACACAACCCTTGAGTTTCTCAAAGTCTGAATCAGACCCCATTACTATTGCTACCTTTGGCATAATATCATTTCCTTTCTTATTTATATTCAAGCATTTTATCGTTCCAGGCATCTATTTTCTTCAGGTACCTTTCAGCCTCTTCTTTTGCAAGGGCAAGGTCAAGATTACGGTAGTTTCCGCACTCTATTTCGCTCGCGCCGGGCATTTCACCATCATAAGAGCATATTTCTTTGAGTGTCTCTTTTATAAGTTCTACTGTCTCACCGTGATTTATCGAGCGCATCAAAAGGTAAAATCCTGTCTGACATCCCATAGGCCCAAAGTATATCACCTTATCTGCTAAAGATGAGTTGCGCACAAGAGTTGCAAACATATGCTCAAGAGAATGCATAGCCGCATTTGATATTAAATCACCTGTGTTTGGCTTTCTCATACGCAAGTCATAAGTTGTAACATTACCGTCAATCCGGGATATATAAATTCCCTCATTAAGTTTTGTATGATCGACAGTAAAACTTGCAATCTTTTTCATTTTCCTTTCCCTTTCAAAGAAAATTTATTGTTTACTTAAAGTACTTAACGCCGCTTTCAAATATCTTCTGGTCTTTGTTGCCCGGAATATTCTTAAACACATCTGTCTTATATCTCTCAGAATGTCCCATCTTACCGAGAACACGACCGTCAGGGCTTGTAATACCCTCAATTGCATAGTATGAGCCATTGGGGTTATGAGGCATCTCATAAGTTGGCTCGCCATTTATATCAACATACTGTGTTGCAATCTGACCATTCTTCTCCATCTCAGCAATAACCTCAGGACTTGCAACAAATCTGCCCTCACCGTGAGATATAGCAATCTGATGGATATCACCAAGTTCAACTCCTGAGAACCATGGTGATTTAACAGACGCAATTCTTGTAGTTGCAATTCTTGATACGTGTCTGCCAATTGTATTGAATGTAAGTGTCGGGCAACTGCTGTCAGTCTTTCTTATCTCGCCATATGGCACAAGACCAAGTTTGATAAGAGCCTGAAAGCCGTTACAGATACCGAGCATAAGTCCGTCTCTGTTGTTTAAAAGTTCCATAACCGCGTCGCGTACACGCTCATTCTCAAATGCTGCCTTTATAAATTTACCTGATCCGTCAGGCTCGTCACCACCGCTGAATCCGCCCGGAAGCATTACAATCTGTGCTTCTTTTATGGATTTTACGAATCCTTCGATAGATTCTTCGATATGTTCTGCACGGAGGTTTTTGAAAATTCTTACATCAGGGGCACCGCCTGCACGCTCAAAAGCACGGGCTGAATCATATTCACAGTTGGTGCCGGGGAATACAGGGATAAATATTCTCGGCTTTGCAAACTTCTCGCTCGGACAGATGTTTATTCTCTCTCCGTATGAGAACTTCTTCATTCCTTTATCTTCATATGGTGCCTTAGTGGCAAATACACCCTCAAGAGGCTTTGTCCATGCATTTTCAATCTCGCTAAGCGAAATTTCTTCGCCGCAAATCTTAATACATCCGCTATCGTTTGTGCAACCAAGTCTCACAACGTCAACCATATCACCAAGGGAGCCTGTTGCCGCGATACCTGTTGTTTCGATTATGATACTGCCGTATTTTGCTTTAAAGAGCTGACTCTTATCGCAACATCCGCATTCGTTAAACTCAAAACCAATGCCGTTACCGAGAGCCATCTTACAGATACCCTCCATAACGCCGCCTGCACCTACTGCCCACGCCGACTTAATAAGTTTAATCTTATCGTCGTTCATCATCAAATAAAGCATACCGTAGAGTTGCTTTAAACTTTCAAAATCAGGCATATTATTCTCGTCATATTTTGGACTGAGCAGGAATACCATATTGTCTGCGCCCTTGAACTCTGACGAAATAGCCTTCTTTGCAGAAAGCGGAGCAACTGCAAAAGAAACAAGTGTCGGCGGTACATCTATATCGTTAAACGAACCTGACATACTGTCCTTACCGCCGATTGCAGCAAGGCCGAGTTTCATCTGTGCAGTATATGCACCAAGCAAAGCCGACAATGGCTTGCCCCAACGTTTGGGGTCCGTGCCGAGTTTTTCGAAATATTCCTGGAATGTCAGATATATATCCTTATAGTCTGCACCTGCGGCAACTGCTGATGCAACAGATTCTACAACTGCGTACATCGCACCGAGGAACGGATTCTTTTCTGAAATCTTTGGATTATATCCATATGCCATTACAGTTGCGGTGTCAGTTTCCTTGTGGATAGTCGGAAGTTTAGCAACCATATTCTGCTGAGGTGTCAACTGATACTTACCGCCGTATGGCATAAATACAGAACCTGCACCGATGGTACTGTCAAACCTCTCAACAAGGCCCTGCTGAGATGCAATGTTGATATCGCCCATCATATTGAGTATCTTTTGTTTGTATGTGTCACCCTTTGGAGCAAACTCAAACAAGTCAGCAGAAAAATCACTCTCAGATACAACCGCTGTGCTGTGCTTTTCTGCACCATTTGTGTTAAGGAAATCACGGCTGATATCGCATATTGTCTTGCCTCTCCACTTCATAACAAGTCTGTTTGTATCGGTAACCTCTGCAATACAAACTGCATCTAAGTTTTCTTTATCTGCTTCGCTTATAAACTTTTCTGCATCCTTTGCACGAACTACAACTGCCATTCTCTCCTGAGACTCTGAAATTGCAAGTTCTGTACCATCAAGACCATCATACTTTTTGGGTACAAGATCAAGGTTGATTGAAAGACCGTCAGCAAGTTCGCCAACTGCAACAGAAACCCCACCTGCACCAAAGTCGTTACAACGTCTTATCATAGATGTAGCTTCGGATTTGCGGAAGAGACGCTGAAGTTTGCGCTCAACAGGTGCATTACCTTTCTGAACTTCCGCTCCGCAACTCTCAAGTGATGAATCGTCATGTGCCTTTGATGAACCTGTAGCACCGCCACAACCATCACGGCCTGTCATACCTCCAAGGAGAATAACAACATCTCCTGCCTCGGGCACCTCACGGATTACATTTTCTTTAGGTGCAGCCGCAATAACCGCACCGATTTCCATACGCTTTGCAACATAGCCCTCGTTATATATCTCGTTTACCTTACCTGTTGCAAGACCTATCTGGTTACCGTATGAACTATAGCCCTGTGCAGCACCAACCGTAATCTTTCTCTGCGGAAGTTTACCCTTCATTGTCTCAGCAAGAGTCTTTCTCGGGTCTCCGCTACCGGTTACACGCATTGCCTGATACACATAAGAACGGCCTGACAGCGGGTCACGGATAGCACCACCAAGACAGGTTGCAGCTCCACCAAACGGCTCAATCTCTGTCGGATGGTTGTGTGTCTCATTCTTAAACATAACAAGCCACTCTTCCTGAGTTCCATCTTCCATATCAGCAATTACGTTAATGCTGCAGGCGTTGATTTCTTCAGATTCATCAAGGGCTGTAAGTTTGCCGCGCTTTTTAAGTTCTTTAACTGCAATAGTTGCAAGGTCCATAAGACAAATGTTCTTCATCTTTTTGCCTGCATAAACATACTCGCGCGACTTCATATACTCATCATAGGCACCACCTATAACCTCATCCTCAATCTTAACTTCATCAAGAATAGTCGAGAACGTTGTGTGACGGCAGTGGTCTGACCAGTATGTATCTATCATTCTTATTTCTGTCACGCTTGGGTTTCTTTTTTCTGTGTTTTTAAAGTACTCTCTGCAGAAAGAAATATCATCAAAATCCATAGCAAGACCCATTTCTGCAATAACTGCCTTAAGGCCCTCGTCATCAAGGTCAATAAATCCGTCAAGAATTTTTACATCCTCCGGGTCTGCACCCTTGTCATTAAGGGTCTCGGGCTTTTCAAGACTTGCGCGTCTTGATTCAACGGGGTTTATACAGTAATCCGCCGCCTCTTCAAGCTGAGCATCTGTGATATCTCCAAGTAAAACAATAATTTTTGCAGTACGAACAACCGGCTTCTCGCCACCTGTCATAATCTGCACACACTGCGCTGCACTGTCTGCTCTCTGGTCAAACTGACCGGGCAGATATTCAGTGGCAAAATATTTGCCATCTGTAATCTCAATTGTTTCAAAGCAAACATTGTCAACCTGTGGCTCTGCAAAAACAGTGTCGCAGGTAGCATCAATCTCTGCATCAGTCATACCCTCGATGTCATAACGGTTTATAACACGGACATCGCATAAGCCATCAAGACCAAGGTTTTCTTTTAAATCCTTGCAAAGAGCCTTTGCCTCAATATCAAATCCTGATTTCTTTTCAACAAAAATTCTTTTAATTGCCATTTCTTCAGTCTTCCTTTCTTTATTCAGTCCATATGAACCAAAACAGGAGTCGGCATACACCAACTCCTATATAATTTACAGCACGCCAAAAACCGGCATCAAAAAAACAATATTAAGGGAATCTTTTATATAACAAGCGTCTATATACATTGCAGTTTTCATTTGTATACACATTCTCCCTTCATATATATTTTATCATTTTTTCTATTTTAACATATAAACTCCTCAAATGCAAACAATTTTGTAAAAAAATCTTACAAATATTACAATATTTTTAACACAAAAATTTACTTGACCAAAAAGTTATGATATTTTTGCATAGATTTTCTTTTCGACAGTTAGTTTTATCTTTTGACAGTATAAAATAACCCCCATAGCAAATACTTATTTTGACAAGTCAAACTTCAGGAGATTTTATATGACAAGCAAAGTAGAAATATGTGGGGTAAACACATCCAACCTGCCTGTGTTATCGGAAAAGGAAAAAAAGGAGTTGTTTATAAAAATTAAGCAAGGCGACCTATCGGCCCGTCAGGAATTTATATATGGCAACTTAAGGCTTGTGCTGAGTATTCTCCGCCGTTTTAACAACCGTGGCGAAAACATAGATGATTTGTTTCAGATTGGATGTATAGGCCTTATAAAGGCACTTGATAACTTTGACACATCCCACGAGGTAAAATTTTCCACTTACGCTGTACCTATGATAATTGGTGAGATAAGAAGATATTTGCGAGACAATAACGCAATAAGAGTCAGCCGTTCAATGCGCGACACTGCATATAAGGCACTTGCTGTAAAAGAGCGACTTACCTCTGCAAACGGAAAAGAGCCGACCATTGAAGAAATTTCAAAAGAGCTTGACATTCCAAAAGAAGATATTTCCTCTGCTCTTGATGCAATACTCGACCCTGTCTCTTTGCAGGAGCCGATATACCACGATGGCGGCGACACAGTCTTTGTTATGGACCAGATTGCCGACGAGAAAAATGCAGATGAATCCTGGCTTGAAAAAATTTCTCTGAAAGAAGCAATGGGCAAGTTGTCAGACAGAGAAAAACATATTCTTACCCTGAGATTCTTTCAGGGTAAAACACAAACGGAAGTCGCAACAGAAATTGGTATCTCGCAGGCTCAGGTCTCAAGACTTGAGAAAAACGCACTCTCCCACATGCGAAAACATTTATAGACGCAATAAAGGGCAATGCTTATGCATCGCCCTTTATTTCAAAAATGCTTTTATCCAGTTTTTTAATTTCAAAAAATGCAAAAATCGAAACAACAACACCACAAATCAAATCCGAAAACATACCTGCATATAAGATTCCGTCAAGACCCATAAACTCAGGCAAAATCAACAAAAGCGGTATCAAAAGAATTATCTGGCGAAGCAGCGACATAAAGTTTGCCTTAAGCGGCTGACCTGTTGCCTGAAAGTAGTTGGTAGTAACAATCTGTAGCCCTGCAACAAATACGCCACCCATATATATTCTCATGCAACGTATTCCAAAATCCATAAACGCACCGTCGTTTTTCTCAAAAAGTCTAAGTAAAATATGCGGGATTGTCTGACACATCACCCAACCAAGAATGGTTACTGCAAGAGCTGAACCTGCTGCAAGCAAATATGCTTTGCGTACACGCTCTGGCTGATTGGCACCTTTATTAAACCCAAGAACAGGCTGGCTGCCGATGCCGATTCCTATGCATACAGAAATGATAATCATACTTATTTTAAGCACGATTCCCATAGCGCTAAGTGCCATATCTCCGCCAACATCTGTCATATTACCATACTTAACAAGTGAATTATTCAAAACTATGTTCAAAAAAGTTGTAGCGATATTTAACACACAACTGGAAATACCAAGCGCAGCAATGTTTTTGCAAACACCAAAACTGAGTTTTACACTCTCTTTTGTAAAACGCATATTACTGCGTCTTGTAAAATACCATAAAAGAATTACAGCACTGACAACCTGAGAAATAGCCGTAGCAAGAGCCGCACCCATAACGCCCCACTTAAATATAAATATAAAAATCGGGTCAAGAATAATATTGAGCACAGCACCCGCAACAAGACTGTACATAGAAAGCATTGGATTACCGTCAGTTCTTGCAAAATTTGAAAGTGCAACACCAAGTATGTTAAAAGGTGCCGCAAGCAGAATATAAATAGTATAATCCTTTGCATAAGTCATAGTACTGTCCTGAGCACCAAACAAACGGATTAGGGGCTCTAAAAACACAAGTCCGAAAATCATAAGCAAAATGCCTAATGTTACGCACAGCACGAGAGCGTTTCCGAGCACACGTTCTGCTTGTTTGTCGTCACGTTCTCCAAGTTTTATTGATGCATAAGCGCTGCCACCCGCACCAATAAGTGTTGAAATCGCCAGAAGTATTGTAACAATAGGAAACGCAATAGTAGTCGCTGCGTTACCAAGATACCCGACACCCTGACCTATAAATATCTGATCGACTATGTTATATATTGCATTAACAACCATAGAAGTTATCGCCGGAAGAGCAAACCGCACAAGTAACTTTCCTATCGGCTCAAGCCCCAGAGGATTAGTGCCCGTGTATCTTATTTCTTCTATATACTTGCCCTTATTCATCGATGTTTCCTCGCATTCTGTTTATTTAAAGTAAAACCATGTTATTCTATCATAATAAAAAAATAAAATCAAGTACAATATTGCACAAAAACCAACACATTCGTAAAAGTATTTATTTATATATCATATTAATAAAAATTTAAAAAAGTATTTTACCAAAAACTATTGCAAATTTTGTAAATTATGTTTATAATAAATTAATTAATAAATATAAAAAATAATTTAGGAGGTAAATCATGGAAGGACAGGGTTCATTTTTAGCTATGTTGCCATCATTGATTTTAATGATTGCAATCTTCTATTTTATGCTTATCCGCCCCCAGAAGAAAAAGGAAAAGAAACTTCGTGAGATGCTTGCTGCACTGAAGATTGGTGACGAGGTTGCATCTATCGGCGGTATCCACGGTAAAATTGTTCGCATTAAGGACGATGTTTTTGTTCTTGAAACAGGCATTGGCACAAACAAAGGCTTTGTAACACTTGACCGTGGCTCAATCAGCCGTCTTATAAAAGAGGCTCCATCTAAGGGCGCTGATGTTACACCTATTCCTGTTGAAGCCGAAGAAACAACAGAAAACACCGAAGAATAACTTTTTTGCCTGAATCTATATGTCATATAAACAATATCTTCTCCATATATTTTAATAAGAATATAACGGGGGGATTTATATGACAAATAACATATCAGGCAGCGGCAAATTATTTGACCTTGCATTTTCTGCAAAAAACACAGCGATATGTTTTGCACTTACCATTGTACTGTTGTTTGCGGCATCCTGGGTTGGGGTTATAACCGCCATGCACGAGGCCGTACTTAGTTTAGCAGTTAGCGCAATTACTTACCTCGCTATCGGTGTCTGTGGCTTCAGGGCCGCAAGACACACCGGAAACCGGGGTCTGCTGTCAGGTGCAATTGCAGGTCTTATTTATGTTTTATTGCTTTATCTTGTTGGCTCCATAGCATTTGGGGATTTCAGTTTTGGTTCCTCCTCTGCTTTGACAGCCTGCATTAGTGTTTTATGCGGAGCAATCGGCGGTCTTGTCGGTATAAATATGCGCCACAAAAAACGCAGATAATAATTTTTACGAAAGGGGATTATTTACTATGAAGAGAATTAAAACCTTAAACAACGCTACACTCAAGCAGAGCGCGGCAAAGGGTGGCTGTGGTGAATGTCAGACTTCTTGTCAGTCAGCTTGCAAAACTTCTTGTACAGTTGCTAACCAGAAGTGTGAGAACAAAGCACAGTAATAACACACGCTTTATTTAATTGTCAATAATCGGCGTCCCGAGGAATTTTGTTCAGGCATTATTCTTCGGGCGCCGCTTTTGCGTTAAATTAACAAGATTTTATCTATGAAAGGCTACAGAATTATGGTTCATTCATTTAAAATAAAAGATAAATATATGGCACTGGACGTAAACAGCGGATGTGTGCACGTTCTTGACAAACTTTGCTTTGATATTATAGAGGCGTTAAAGGAAACAGACATGGTTCCTTCTTCTGCTATACCACAAAATATATCGGACAAGCTGTCAAATGAGTATTCTGCAAATGACATAACCGAAGCATGGGACGAGCTTAGCGCTCTGTATAATGAGGGCACACTCTTTTCTGAGGACGAGTATGCAAATATTGCAATCAATATCAAAAAACGCTCTCCTGTAAAGGCAATGTGTCTGCACATTTCCCATGACTGTAATCTGCGTTGTAAATACTGTTTCGCAGACGAGGGCGCATACCACACAAAGCGCGAACTTATGAGCGCAGAGGTTGGCTGTGCGGCTATTGATTTCCTTATTGCAAATTCAGGTAAAAGACGCAATCTTGAGGTTGATTTCTTTGGCGGAGAACCTCTTATGAACTTCGACGCAGTTGTGGCAGTTGTTGAGTACGCAAGAGAGCAGGAGAAAATTCACGATAAAAACTTCAGATTTACTCTTACTACTAACGGCATCCTTTTAAACGATGAAAACATTGAGTATATGAACAAAAATATGTCAAATGTTGTACTCAGCCTTGACGGATGCAAAGAGACCAACGACAGAATGCGTGTTCGCGTGGACGGCAGCGGTTCATATGACAGTATTGTACCTAAACTGCAAAAGGTTGCCGAAAGCCGTAATCAGGACAACTATTACGTAAGAGGCACATTTACACGCTATAACCTGAACTTTGCCGATGATGTTCTGCATCTTGCAGACCTTGGCTTTAAACAAACTTCAGTCGAGCCCGTAGTGTGTGACGGAAACCCTGACTATGCTCTCCGCGAGGAAGACCTGCCACAGTTATTTGCAGAGTATGAAAAACTTGCCGAGGCGTACATAAAGCGCAGAAAGGACGGCAGATGGTTTAACTTCTTCCACTTTATGATTGACCTTGACCAGGGCCCCTGCGTAATCAAGAGACTGTCAGGCTGCGGTGCAGGTTGCGAATATTTATCTGTGGCACCAAACGGCGACATTTATCCATGTCATCAGTTTGTAGGCCATGATGAATATAAAATGGGTAACTTAAAAGACGGCGAAATCAATCAGACAATCCGTCAGACTTTTGAAGAATGTAACGTTTATACAAAGCCCGATTGCCGTGACTGTTTTGCGAAATTCTACTGCAGCGGCGGCTGTATGGCAAATGCATGCCTTATAAACGGCGATATAAACAAGCCGCATAAAATAAGCTGCGAACTTGAACGCAAACGTGTTGAATGCAGTCTTTACATAAAGGCGGTTGAAGCCGAAGACGAAGAATAGCAAATACATCTCTTTAAAATTTGCTTACAAATTATTATAAACACTTGACTTAAAAGTAGTATAGTGATAAAATTATATGAGTTATGTTGTATGGCAAAGCACACAACATAATCCGTCTTTTATAACTTTTGTAAAATGATTAAAAATATATGAGCATTGCTCAACAAAGGAGGAAACAAAGTGTCCAGAAGCATAGTTAAATTTACAGCTATAATACTCGTTATTGCTGCACTTCTCTATGTCGGGATTTATGGTCTCGACTTTTCGGACAAAGTAAGCATTCCCGGTGTTGCCGACGATAATGGCATTACACAGGGACTCGATTTAAAAGGTGGTACGGTTATCGTATACAAAGCGCAGACCGATAATCCAACCGAAGACGAAATGGAGACAGTTGTCAACATTATCAGACGCCGTCTCGATTTGCAGAACTACACAGAAGCAACTATTACCCGCCAGGGTACAGATAAAATCCGTGTAGAACTTCCTGATGTTCAGGATGCACAGACTGCAGTTGAAACTCTCGGCTCTACCGCACAGCTCATCTTTGCAGAGAGCGTTATACCCGACCCAACTGACCCTATTAAGGTTATAGTTGAAAAAGATGTAATGCAGGGTACAGAAGTTAAAAATGCATTTGCAGAGTATGGCCAGACAGATGGCTCTATGAGCAAGATGGCATACCACATTTCACTCGAACTTACCGATGCAGGTAAGGACAAGTTCTCAGAAGCAACCGGCAGACTTATAGGTTCACCAATCTATATTGTAATGGATAACACAATCCTCTCTGCACCAACTGTAAATCAGAAGATTGACAGTAACATGTGCGTAATCACCGGTGATTTTGAGGCTGAAGAGGCTAAATCTCTTGCTGCTAATATCAAATCTGGTTCTCTTCCTTTCTCTCTTGAACAGGTTGAGGTTCGTACAGTTAGCGCAACTCTCGGTGACGAGGCTCTCAGCCAGGCGCTTTTAGCCGGTATCATCGGACTTATCCTTGTAATGCTCTTTATGATACTTATTTATCGTCTTATGGGCTTCTTGTCAAGCATTGCACTTGTATCATATCTTGCAATTGTTTTAATTATTCTTGCTAACTGCCACGTTAACCTGACACTTCCGGGTATTGCAGGTATCATTCTCTCTATCGGTATGGCAGTTGACGCAAACGTTGTTATTTTTGAGCGTATAAAAGAAGAACTCAGACTTGGTAAGACGGTTCGCAGTGCAGTTGATGCAGGCTTTAACCGTGCTCTTACTGCAGTTATTGACTCTAACATTACAACAATTATTTCTGCCGTTATTCTCTGGTGGCTTGGTACAGGAACAATCAAAGGCTTTGGTATTACACTCTTTATAGGTGTTGTTGTTTCAATGCTCTCAGCAATATTTGTTACTAAGTTCCTTCTCAAGCAGATGATTGGTATGAATGTTAAAAACCTTTGGCTCTATGGAGTTAAGACAAAGAAAGATACAGTAGAAATGAAAGGAGGCAAGGCATAATGTTTACAATAGCTTCATCAAAAAATAAATGGATCTTTATGGGTATTGCCCTTGTTCTTGTAATCGTGTCAATATTATCCCTTGCTTTTCGTGGATTTAACCTTGATACAGACTTTGCCGGCGGTATGGCTGTAACATACGAAATCGCAGCAGAATTCGAAACCGCTGATGTTCAGCAGTTGGTAGACAACGCTCTTGGCTTATCACAGAGCCCCTCTTCTGTTCAGAAATCAGACAATGAAGTTATCATTAAATTTGGTTTTAACAATAGTCTTGAGACAGATGAGGCGCGTTCAGACTTTGCCCTTTCTAAGATTGCGGCAATCACCGCTGCACTTGAAGAAAAGTATGGCACACCTGTTGTTGAGGAAGCTCCTGCGGAAGAAGCCGAAGCTGCTGAAGCAGAAACAACAACAGAAGATGCTGCAGCACCCGAGGAAGCAGTAACTGAAGAGGCTGCAGAAACAGTAGTTGAAGGCGTTATCTTAAAGAACCAGGATGTCGTATCTCCTTCAACCGGCGCAGACCTTGCAAGGTCTGCAGTATGGATGTCAATCCTTGCATGCCTTGCAATACTCCTCTATGTAACCTTCCGTTTTGAATTTGTATCAGGTGTGGTTGCAGTTTTAGCACTTGTTCATGACGTACTTCTTCTCCTTGGTCTTTACTCAATTATGCAGTGGTCTGTTGATACAAACTTTATCGCGGCTGTTCTTACAGTTCTCGGTTACTCTATCAACAACACCATCGTAATTATGGACAGAATCAGAGAGAACACACGTCACGCACGAAAAGAAAGTTATGCACAGATTGCTGAAAACAGTATCTGGCAGACATTTAACCGTTCTGTAAATACAACCATTACAACACTTCTTACAATTGGTATGGTTTATATCCTTGGTGTTCCGTCAATTCAGGCGTTCTCACTTCCGATTATCATTGGTATTGTAATTGGTTTCTACTCATCAGTATTTGTTTCAGGTTCAATTTGGTCAACCTGGAGAGATTCAGCAGTAAAAGCAAAGAGACAGTAATTATTAAACATAAAAATCCCGTTTGCCTATGGCAAACGGGATTTTTAATTTACTGTATAGGTTCAAAGTCTGATGCACCATGCTTACAAAGCGGACAGATATAATCATCCGGCAGGGTATCTCCCTCGTATACATATCCGCATATCTTACACACAAAACCTTTCTTGCCATCAGTTTCAGGCTTTGGTTTAACATTATTCTGATAGTAGGTATATGTCATTGTTTCTGCATCAGAGATAACTCTTGATTCTGTTATGCTGCATATAAACATTCCATGTGTATCAAGGTCGATATACTGTTCAACCTTGAGTGACATAAATGAATTAATATATCTTGACAGGAAAACAAGTCCGTTATCCGAACGCAACTTTTCGTAATTCTTAAACTTATCAGTGTTTCTTCCGCTGGTAAAACCAAAATTCTCAAACACACTAAATGGGGCATCTGTTGATAAACAGTTGATGTTCATTATTCCTGATTTCTTTATTATATGGTGGGAGTAATTATCCTTATTGATAGTAACCGCTATTCTGTTAGGAGTATTGGTAACCTGAGTAACAGTATTGACAATTAATCCGTTATCTGTTTTACCGTCATTTGATGTAACAACATACAATCCATATCCAATATTAAAAAGGGCTGTCAGGTCGTTTTTATTTGCAGTCTCACTATCCTGTGCTATATAATCACGGCAGAGTTCATCAGAGAGTTTCTCTATCATTTCTGTACTATCTGCATCAAGGGCTGACTTTATGGTAACAACAGTATCTGCATAGTTTATGTTTTTGGCCTCTTCAAGCATTTTGCTCATTACCTTTGCTGCAAGAGGTGCCCACGAGCCGTTTTCCATAAATGCAACTGTTCTGTTTTTATATCCTCTCTCTGTAAGGTTATCTATGAACTGTCTCATAAACGGGAATATTTCCGCATTATAAGTAGTAGTTGCGAGCACAAGTTTACCATATCTGAAGGCATCCTCTACCGCTTCTGCCATATCGCATCTTGCAAGGTCATTTACTACAACCTTAGGGCAACCTTTTGCCTTTAGTTTGTCAGCAAGCAATTCTACGGCTTTTTTTGTGTTTCCGTATACAGAAGTATATGCTATCACAATACCCTCTGTTTCAACAGAATATGATGACCATATATCATAAAGGTTGATATAATATCCAAGGTCCTCTGTCAAAACAGGGCCATGTAGCGGACAGATAATTTCTATATCAAGACCTGCCGCCTTTTTAAGCAAACTCTGTACCTGAGCGCCATACTTGCCGACAATGCCAATATAATAACGTCTCGCTTCGCAAGCCCAGTCTTCCTCAACATCAAGGGCGCCGAACTTTCCAAATCCATCAGCAGAAAATAACACTTTGTCTGTACTGTCATAGGTGACCAAAACCTCAGGCCAGTGCACCATAGGGGCTGTAACAAAGGTAAGTGTATGCTTGCCAAGGCTGAGCGTATCCCCTTCTCCTGCAACGATTCTTCTGTCCTCATAATCTGTACCAAAGAATTGTTTCATCATCACAAAGGCCTTTTGCGATGCAACAATGACAGTATCTTTATTAAGATTCATAAAGTTTGCAATGTTTGCAGAATGGTCAGGCTCCATATGCTGTACAATAAGGTAATCAATCTTTTTACCTTCTGTTGCAGCTGAAATATTATCGAGCCACTCATGTGTAAACCTTGCATCTACTGTGTCCATAACGGCAATCTTCTCATCAATAATTACGTATGAATTATACGACATTCCGTTTGGAACAACATACTGCCCCTCAAACAAGTCAATGTTATGGTCGTTTACACCAACATATTTAATATCATTTGTTATCTTCATCTTATACCTCCCAAACCTTTAATTTACTTTATAACAAAAATCCCATAGGTATGGGATTTCTGCATTAATTTTTCTAGTTAAACCAAAACAGTTATAAGGCTCTAAAAACCAATCTCTCTTGCCAGCCCTTTAAGGGTATCTGCGCTCTCTCTCAGACCTCTGAGTTCTTCTTCCGAGAAATCAATTTCTATAATCCTCTCTGCTCCGCCTGCGCCGACAACCGTCGGCACTGACAAACATACATCCGAGATACCATATTCACCCTCAAACATACTTGAAACCGTCAAAATTGAGTTCTCATCGCCGATGATACACTCAACTATTCTCTTGACAGCAAGAGCAATTGCATAGTAGGTAGAGCCCTTTTTATTGATAATTTCGTAAGCCGCATTTTTTGTTCTGTTATAAAACTCATCACGGCATATATCCAGAGAATTACAATCTCCGCCGCCCTGACAGTATTCTTCAACATCCATACCCGCAACACTTGTTACGCTCCAGGCTGCAACCTCTGAATCTCCATGCTCTCCTATAATATAGGTGTGCACGTTTCTGGCATCAATTTTTACTCTCTCGCCTATAAGATATTTAAGCCTTGATGTGTCTAAAACTGTGCCGGAACCGATTACATTATTCTTTGAAAACCCTGACATTTTGCAGGTAACGTACGTTAGTATATCAACAGGGTTCGTGACAACCATTAATATTGTATCATCCATACAATACCTGAGTATATTATCAATTATATCTTTGAATATATCGGCATTACGCTTTAGTAAATCAGTGCGTCTTTCTCCCTCTCTCTGACTTGCGCCGGCAGTTATTATAACCATATCGCTGCCTTTTATATCAGAATAACTTCCTGCCACTATTCTTACAGGGCTTACAAAACTGACGCCGTGATTCATATCCATAGCATCGCCCTCAGCCTTGTCCTTGTTTATGTCAATCAGGACTATCTCAGATACTAGGCCGCTTATCATAAGTGTGTACGCAGTGGTTGCACCTACGTTTCCTGCGCCGACAACTGTAATTTTACCTTTAAACATATAGCACCTCCAAAGTCTATGCTATATATTCTTCCATCAGCGCAGTAATTTATTCACTCTTTATATACTCATATAAAACTCTCTGTATGCTTTGTAGGTCATAAATATATCAAATTTACTTGCTACCTCAAAAGGTGCATGCATAGACAAGAGGGCAACACCTGCATCTATTACATCCATATCAAGATTTGCAACAAACTGAGCAATCGTTCCTCCGCCACCGCCGTCTACCTTGCCAAGTTCACCAATTTGCCATTTAACCCCGTTGTCGTTAAATATTCTGCGGATTTTGGCAACAAGTTCTGCACTTGCATCACTTGCACCGCCCTTACCGCGTGAACCTGTGTACTTGGTAAGTAAAATACCGCCGCCAAGTATCGGGCTGTTCTTCTTCTCATATACACTTGCATAGTTTGGGTCATATGCTGCGCCAACGTCTGCAGACAGACATACAGAGTTGCTGAGTGTGTCACGAAGAACAATATCGTTATAATTCTTTGTGCACATACTGCATATCTTTGCGAGAATATTCTCAAAATATCTTGACTGCATACCGGTTGCGCCCATAGAGCCAACCTCCTCTTTATCAACAAGGAGGCATATAGCGGTTTTTTCAGGCTTTTTGATATCTGTTATCGCCCTGAGTGCAGTGTACGCACAAACTCTGTCGTCCTGACCGTATCCGCCTATCATACTTCTGTCAAGGCCAACATCACGGGCAGAAAACGCAGGTACTACTTCTATCTCGCTGCTGAGAAGATCTTCTTCTGTTATATCATATTTCTCGTTTAATATTTTAAGGATATTGAGTTTAACACCCTCTTTTACATCCTCGTCATCACAACAAATGTTGCCAAGAAGAACATTCAGGCTCTCTCCCGGAACAGCCTCGTGCATTTTTTTCATCATCTGCTCTGTTGCAAGATGTGGAAGAAGGTCGGTAACACAAAATACAGGATCGCCCTCTTCCTCTCCTATTGAAATCTTAATCTGGGTTCCGTCAGTAAGTGCCGCAACGCCATGGATAGCAAGAGGAATTGCCGTCCACTGATATTTCTTTATACCACCATAGTAGTGGGTTTTGAAAAATGCCATTTCTCCTTCTTCGTATAGAGGATTCGGCTTTAAATCAAGTCTCGGTGAATCTATATGTGCACCAACAAGGTTAACTCCGTTTGCTATATCTTCGCTGCCTATAACTGCTGCAATAACGCCCTTGCCTCTGTTAACTGTGTATACCTTATCCCCCGCTTTTAATGCCTTCTTTTCTTCAAGCGAAACAAAGCCTGCACGTTCGAGTTCGCGACATGTGCTTTCGCAGAACTCACGCTCGGTCTTAGACTCTGTTATAAACACTCTATAGTCCTCACAAAAACTGAAAATTTCCTTCTTTTCCTTTTCTGTTACATAAGAAAAACCACTCTTGTTTTCGTAACAAAGTTTTTCGGTCAATTCATTTTTCTTTGCCATAATTTAATCAGTCCTTTCAGCAATTTATTCTATATTCGCGTAAATAGATTTATACATATTCTGTGCCTCTTTTACACGAACCACATAGTTTCTCGTCTCTTTAAACGGAATATTTACAAGTTTTCCTGCTTCATCGGTACAATTCTTATCTTTCAGCCAGCCATCTACGTTTCCCGGGCCGCCATTATATGCGGCAACAGCAGTATCTGTATCGTCATATTTGTCTATCAAAACACTCAGATAATAGCAGCCGAGTTTTATATTTGTCTCAGGGTCAAATAATGCATCGTTTGTGTAGTTATCAATTTTAATTTTCTTTGCACAATGCTCACCTGTTTCATCTGTAAGTTGCATAAGTCCTTTTGCACCGGCAGATGATACTGCATATCTGTCAAATCGGCTCTCTGTTCTGATTACAGAATAGACAAGATACTTATCTACTCCATACTTGTGTGCATATTCTTCAACAAAATACTCATATTTAATGGGATACATTGTTTTTTGAATCCTTACAGCCAAATCAGATTCAAGATATATGCGTGTCAAATAAAATCCCAGTCCGATAATGACTGCTATAAAAATTATAAATTTAAATACTCCTGTGACGCACCCCTGACGGTTTCTCCTCCGCCTGGATGCGTTTGCCGCTTTTCTCATATATATCTATATCTCCGTTCAGGATCTTACTTAATAATCTTATTATAAATACTCTTCACTTGCTCTTTTAAACATTCTTTATCATCTGAGTTTTCTATATAACAATCAGAAAGTCTTATCATTTCTTCATCGCTAAGTTGCTTTGCCATTCTCATTTTTGCCTGTTCTTCTGTGCACCCATCACGCTTAACAACTCTTTTTAGCCTTATATCATAAGGCGCAACTACCGCAATTTTAAGATTAATATCAATTGGGCATTCACTTGTGAAAAGCAAGGGTATCTCAAGGCACACAACATCTGCCTTTGACAAATCCACACGTCTTTGAAGTTCTTCATATATAAGTCTGTGGGTAATACCGGTCAAAGTTTTGAGTTTCTTATCATCTGCAAAAACAATGTCGGCAAGACATTTGCGGTTTATGGTTCCGTCTTCAAACAGAATTTCCCGTCCAAATACATCTACTACCTCATTATATGCACAGCCTCCCGGCAGCATAATCTCATAGGAAATTTTATCCGAATCAACAATCTCTGCGCCAAGTTTCTCAAATTCTGCCGCAACCGTACTCTTGCCTGAGCCAATTCCGCCGGTCAAAGCAATAACTTTCATAATATCACCTACGCCTGTCTGCTCATTTCATCTGCCCTGTCAACACAGGCACGCACTGCGCTCTGGATAACAGAACGAAATCCGTTTTCTTCAAGGTCACAAACTGCCGCAATGGTAGTTCCACCGGGCGAGCATACGTTATCTTTAAGTTTTTCGGGGTGGATTCCGGTCTCAAGCACCATTTTTGCGCTGCCCTCAACCGCTTTTGCAGCAAGTTTTATAGCCTGTTCTTTCGTAAGGCCATAACTTACGCCCGCATCTGCCATCGCATCAATCAGCATATATACATACGCAGGGCTGCTGCCGTGGAGTGCGGTTGCAATACTCATAAATTTTTCAGGCATTACAGCAGTATCACCAACAGCAGACAGAATATTCTTTACTTTATCAACATCTGTCTCTGACATATTTTTATTGGGGGTTATTACAGTCATACCGCAACCAACCTGAGCAGGTGTGTTGGGCATCGTGCGAACAATTTTTTTATCTTCTCCAAGCAAATTTTCGAGAGTAGACAGCGTTACCCCTGCCGCAATTGAAAGATATATTTTATCGCAACATCCCTCTAGTTTATCAATAACATTTGGAACAATATTTGGTTTTACTGCAATAACAATAAGATCACCAGCTTTTTCTGCTTCTGCCTCGGTCTTTGCAATATTAACTCCCTTTTGATGCCATACATTACACTTATCTGCATCAATATCGTAAAGAGTTATACTGGCCGGATTTGTTCCTGCATTTATCAATCCGCCAATTATGGCAGATGCCATATTGCCTCCGCCTATAAATCCAATTTTCATAAAATTCACCTCTGAATTCTAAAAATATATCAAGGGCACAATATGCCCTTGATACAGTTATTTAAAATTCTCCTTTGAGATACTTTTCAATTCGGTCAAGACCTGTCTTGATAACCTCCATAGAGGTTGCATAAGAAAGTCTTACATATCCGTCAATACCAAATCCCTCGCTTGGTACAAGAGCAACAAGCGCTCTCTCCAATATATCCTCACACAGTTCCTGCGCGGTGTTTATAACCTTGCCGTAATGCTCCTTGCCGAGGACATCTCTTACGTTCATAAATATATAAAACGCACCGTGGGGGTTCATACAACTGAGTCCCTCAATGCTGTTTATTCTCTCTACCATATAGTCACGGCGGCTGATGTAGGTTGCCTTCATATCATCAATAAAACTCTGATCACTGCTTAGTGCCTCAACCGCTGCAGCCTGAGCAACAGAGTTGGGGTTGGATGTTCCGTGGCTCTGAATGTTTGCCATTGCCTTTGCAAGTTTTTCATTTGCTGCGATATAACCTATTCTCCATCCTGTCATTGCGTAGGTCTTTGCCATACCGTTTACAATAATAGTTAGGTCGCGGATTTCGTCGCCAAGAGTTGCAATGTTTGTATGTGTGCCGTCATATACGAGTTTTTCATAAATTTCATCAAAGACAACGTAGATGTTATTTTCTACTGCAATTTCAGCAATCTGCTTCATCTCTTCTTCGGTATAAATCATACCTGTTGGATTGCTTGGCGTGTTAAGAACAATAGCAACTGTCTTTGGTGTGATTGCCGCCTTTAACTGCTCAATGGTGAATTTAAACCCTGTCTCCTCTGTTGTATTGATGATTACGGGCACGCCGTCTGCCATCTTAATCATTTCGGGATAACTTACCCAGTATGGTGCCGGCAGAATAACCTCATCACCCGGGTTACATATACACATAAATGTGTTGGTAAGTGAATGCTTTCCGCCGTTGCTTACAACAATATTTGCGGTTGTATATTCAAGGCCTGAATCTCTCTTTATCTTGTCACATATCGCCTGCTTGAGTTCCAGAGTTCCCGATGCGGGGGTGTACTTTGTAATATTATTTTCTATTGCACGGATACCTGCCCTCTTTACATTATCAGGGGTATTAAAGTCAGGCTCGCCAGCTCCAAATCCAACAACAGGAATACCCTGCTGCTTCATCTGCTTAAACTTTGAATCTATAGCAAGTGTTGGTGATGGGCTGACTGCCGCTGCCTTTTCTGAAATTCTTAACTGCATTAATATAACCTCCAAAAAACATTTATCCTATTGTATACTATTTTAATACAAAAATGCA
>JAZSBQ010000125.1:0-3095 GCA_045602485.1 Clostridia bacterium | reverse complement strand
GTTCTATTGAAGCAATGATGAACTGCACTTCCAACGAGGCTCTGGGCGGAGCAATTCTCGCCCACGTTGAAAGTTTCGGCACAGAATTTTAGATTAATTTTTAAAAAAGCCTTTTTGCATAAAAAAGGCTTTTTTCTATATACATTTTATTATGATTACAAAAATTTCAACTTTTGCCTCAAATTAAACCTTACAAATTTATTGCAGAGTATTGCTTTTTATTATTTTTTGTGAGATAATAACAAAATAAAAGATTTTTTGTATATGATGTCGATTTTCTTGAATATGAGTAAAATATTGACAGGAGTGGAGTTTTATGAAAAGCCCAAAATCCGATGAAAAGACCAAAGAAAAACGCAAGCATTCGGCACCCCCGAAAAAGAGAGGCCGGCTTTCTGCCATTATGACTGTTGTCATCGTGGTTGTTTTGGCATGCACTGCTTTAGTTGCAGTAGCAAACAGTTATAACGATGCTGTATATCCCAACACCTTCTTAGGCGGCACGGATATCAGCGGAATGGACTATAAAGAACTGATGAACCTTCCCTCTCCCCTTACAGAGAGCAGAATCAAAGGTGCAGTTATACCCCTGTCCTCAGGCACAAACGCAACCGACCTCAACATAGACGACCTTAACATAGAATACGACCGGAAACAAACTGCGGACCTTGCAATAACTTCAGGCAAGGGCGGAAACCTCATCGCAAACACAGTTTCTTTTATCAAACGCTGGTTTGTGTCAGAAGATTTAGAACCTGTATTCATATACAATGCAGAGGTTATGACAACTGCAATCAACACAGTTACAGAAGGCTGCGAAGTTGAGCCTGTCGGTCACACCTTTGAAATCAGGGAGGACTCGGTTACGATTCACGCCCCTGCAGTTGGCATAAAGGTTGACAGAGATGCAGCAACAACTACAATATTAAAAAAGATATACACGGGCGATTTCTCTCCTCTTGCTCTTGTACCGACAGAAATTCATCCGGAGGAACTTGATTTTGAAGAATTTTATAAATGGCTTACCTCCGATGCACAAAATGCTTATTATGAGAAAAAAGACGGCAAAGTTACCGTCATAAACTCCAAACCCAGATGCGAGGTTGACAAGCAGGCCGCAAAGTCGGCAATTGATTCGCTTAAGCAGTCAGGAGAGTCAAAAGTAACAATCCCTGCAAAAGTCACACAACCGGAGCACACAACAAAAAAACTGACCGAACTTTTGTACAAGGATGAACTTGGCAGTTACAGCACATACTATGGCTCAAGCACTGCGGCACGCGCCAACAATGTACGCCTTGCGGCAAGCAGAGTCAGCGGCACAGAACTTATGCCGGGCGAAGAATTCTCTTATGATAAAACAATTCTTCCGAGAACTCCTGCCAACGGATATATGACCGCAGGTGTCTATGTAGGTAACAAAGTAGAGAGCGGCCTTGGCGGAGGCATTTGTCAGCCCTCATCAACTCTTTATGCTGCGGCTCTTTATGCAAATCTTGAAATTTTAGAGCGTCACAACCACTCACTTCCGGTAAGTTATCTGCCGGCAGGTCTTGACGCAACCATTGCAGAGGGATATCTTGATTTAAGAATTAAAAACAACACAGACTATCCCATAAAAATCTCTGCAATCACAGAGGGTGGAACCATCACTTTTAAAATATTGGGATACAATGAGAAAAATATCTCTGTCGATATAGAGAGAAGTTTCAGCGGAGGCAGATATTATGTCACCCGCGTAGTAAAAGAAAACGGCGTTGAAATAAAGAGAGAAGCGATGACGTCGAGTGTGTACGGGGTTCCTGAAGAGGACGAGGAAGAGGAAAAGCCCGAGGACGAGGAAAAGAAAGAGGGCGAAGAAGAAACCACCGGGGATGAAAACGAACAAGAGCCGACAGATACACCTGCGGAAGTTCCTGCCGTACCGGAGTCTGATGCAATGCCCGAGCAAACGCCCGAGCCAACGCCGGCACCGACACCTGCTCCTGTACCGGCACCCACACCGGAGCCTGCTCCTGCAACGTCTCCATCGGTATCTGAATAATAAAACTTAATATGAAACCTTCTTCGGGGATCGGTGAAATTCCGTACCGGCGGTAAAGCCCGCGAGCAGTTTATCTGCTGATTTGGTGAAATTCCAAAGCCGACAGTTACAGTCCGGATGATAGAAGAATTATACGATTTTGTCATATTTCCCCGAGCCTCGCTCGGGGTTTTTATTTTAGAAAGGAAGTTATACATATGAAAAAGAAAAGCGTAAACACCCTTGTCAAAATAGGTGCACTGTCTGCCGTTGCCTTTTTACTGCAATTTATAGGCAGTGCGTTGGGTCTTAATGTCGGCGGATTTCTTACAATTGAATTTTCCGACCTGCCTGCCCTTATCGGTGCCTTTGCACTTGGCCCTATCTCGGGTGTTTTAATTGAACTTTTGAAAAACATATTGCATTGCTCAATCACATCAACAGGCTTTATAGGAGAATTTGCAAACTTTGTCACCAACGGGATATTTGTTCTTACAGCCGGGCTTATATATAAAAAGAACAGAACCTTAAAGGGCGCCGTTATAGGCACAGTAGTTGCCATTTTTGTTATGACAGTGGCAGCAATGCTGACAAACCTTTTTATAATGTTGCCTATGTATATGCCAAAGGCAGACTTTGCTTCAAAAATTAATCTTGTGCTTTACACAATCACCCCTTTTAATTTTTGCAGAGGCATTGCTTTAGCGATTCTCACATTCTTATTGTATAAGCGCCTGACGCCGATACTTAAGAAATAGAAACGGAACGACACACAGATAGTTGCCTACAAAAAAACTGCAGTCATATGACTGCAGTTTTTTTAATTAAACATACTGAATTTTAACATCCATATCTACAACCTTTTTATTGGCTGCATTCTTTTTTGCGCGTCTTTGTTCAAAGAACTTAACCGCAACCTGATCAAACAAAGCATAGGACAATACATCCTCGTCCTGTTCAATCCACTGAGCCGCTTCTTTTCTGAGTTTGTCAAGTTCAGGCTCAATAAGGTCAGCGGGACGACAACTTATAGCTTCTTCAGCGCCGATAATCTGCTTTCTGAATTCTTCAT
>JAZSBQ010000124.1:0-7554 GCA_045602485.1 Clostridia bacterium | reverse complement strand
GTTGATGAAACAGTATATTATTTCAACTACATAAAACCCGTGCGAAAACTAAAAAGAAAACCGCCTGTTCAATACAGACTTGAACAGGCAGCTTAAAATATTCTTTTTTTGTGTCTACAAAGTATTGACTATTTCACGCATCTGCGACCTCTTTTTTGTTGTTATTTTAAAAGTGATTTTACTTTCTCGGCATCCTTTATATCGATAAGGCATGAAATCTCAGTCTCTCCAGTGGTTATCAATTTAACCGAGATATCTGCCTTTGCCAGAAGTTCGAAAAGTTCTGCGCCGACACCGGGAGTGCTGCGCATCCCCTCGCCACTTATGATAAACTTAACATTGTTACCATTCAAATCTGTCGAAATTTCTGAACTGACTGACTTAAATGCAGGTGTTGCAGAGATTAAGTATGAGAGGTTATCCTGTGGAACCGTAAAAGATAAATTTATTTTATCCTTATAAGGAGCAGTCTGACAAATCATATCAACTGATACGTTGCGTTTTGCTATCTCATTGAGAATAAAAAATACATTTTTTGTATTGTTAGGGATGTTATTAACCGTAACAAGAGCAACATCCTCTAAATAATCTATATTTGTAATTGTCTTAATCATAATTTCTCGTCCTTTCGGGATAGCGTCTAACCTTCAATTAGATCTTTCATAGAATAAAGCCCGGGCGCCATATCTTTTATAAATATAGCAGCTTTTATCGCGCCAACTGCAAAAACTTCTTTTGATGTGGCAGTATGCTTGAGTTCAATGACTTCGTCACAACCTGCAAAGATAACAGAATGCTCTCCAACGATTGTGCCGCCGCGCACTGCGTGAATACCAATTTCCTTTTTGTCACGCTTCTTGCGTACACTGTGACGGTCGTAGGTGTATTCAGGTTCATACGTTACAGCATCTGAAATCGCATCAGCAATTGCAAGTGCTGTGCCGCTGGGGGCATCAAGTTTCTGATTATGGTGTTTCTCAATAATTTCAATATCAAAATTATCTTCAAGAAGTTTTGAGGCTCTCTTAACTAAATCAATAAGAAGGTTTACTCCAAGAGACATATTAGCAGAGAAGAAAACAGGAACAGAAGATGTGCGACTGATTTTCGCTATCTGCTCGTTTGAGAGTCCTGTTGTACATATTACTGCAGGAATATTATTGTCTCTGGAATAATCTAAGATTTTATCAGTCATTGAGGGATGAGAAAAATCAACAATTACGTCAACAGCCTCTTTTATATCCTCAAGTGATGTGTATATAGGAAAGTTTAAATCAGGACATGGTTTAATGTCAAATCCCGCAACGATATTAATGTTTTCGTTATCTGCTGCGGCTTTTGCAACTGCGTGCCCCATTTTTCCGCAAGCTCCACATAGTAAGATGTTTATCATTTGTATCACCTGATAATTAGTCTGTTATTTTATAAAAGGTTACAATCTTTTAATACGTTCTTGAGTTTTTCAAGGTTCTCAGGAACCATATCACAAAGAGGCATTCTGAATTTACCAACATTAAAGCCCATAAGATTCATAGCGGTCTTAACAGGAATAGGATTAACCTCAATAAACAATGTCTTTATAAGAGACATATATTTAAGGAACATTTTGCGTGAGCCTTCGATATCGCCCTCAAAAAACTTTGCACAAATATCGTGTGTCTCCTGCGGGATAATGTTTGAGATTACAGAAATAACACCCATTCCGCCGATTGAGAGGCAAGGAAGAATTATATCATCGTTGCCGGCATAGATAACAAGGTCAGTTTCTGCAGCAATCTGTGCAGCAAAGGCAATGTCGCCGGTAGCTTCTTTGATTGCAACAATATTATCGATTTCGTTCAGTTTCTTCAATGTATCAAGAGAGAAACCAAGACCACCCGTTCTTCCGGGGATATTATACAGAATTATAGGAATCTTTACACTGTCTGCAATTGCTTTTGTGTGCAGGTATAGACCGTGCTGAGTTGTCTTGTTGTAATATGGGGTAACAACCAAAAGACCGTCAGCCCCAGCAGATTCAGCGTACTGACTGAGTTCAATTGCGTGTGCGGTATCGTTGCTGCCGCTGCCCGCAATTACAGGAATGCGACCTGCAACTTTTTCAACAGTAAATCTGATTGCTTCTTTATGTTCCTCATCAGGCATAGTAGATGCTTCGCCGGTTGTACCGCATATAACAATAGCATCGGTATTATTTTCAATATGATATTCTATAAGTTCAGCAAGTTTTGGAAAATCAACGCCATCTTCGGTAAATGGTGTAACAATAGCTACGGCTGCACCGGTAAAAATTGGTGTTTTCATAGTATTACCTCCTTATAATTGTATTGATATCGGTATTAGTCAAAATATCCTTTCGCTGCAAGCAATTCTGCCATCAGAACTGCTCCGCCTGCAGCGCCACGGAGAGTATTGTGAGAGAGACATACGAATTTATAATCGTACTGTGTATCCTCGCGCAGACGACCGATAGAAACAGCCATTCCGCCTTCTAAGTTACGGTCAAGTTTTGCCTGAGGACGGTTGTCTTCTTCAAAGTAGTTGAGGAACTGTTTAGGTGCTGAGGGAAGGTCAAGTTCCTGAGGAACACCCATAAAGTTCTTCCAGTCTTCCTTTATCTGTTCAATGCTTGGTTTGTTTTCAAACTCAACAAAAACAGCAGCAGTGTGACCATCGGACACAGGAACACGCAAACACTGTGTTGTGATTGCAGGGGTTGTTGCTTCAACAATTTTGTCTCCTTCAATGTGTCCCCATATTTTAAGAGGTTCAATTTCACTCTTTTCCTCTTCGCCGCCAATGTATGGGATAAGGTTATCAACCATTTCGGGCCATGTCTCAAAAGTTTTGCCTGCGCCTGATATTGCCTGATATGTACAAGCAAGTACATTTTTAATGCCATACTTCATCAATGGGTGAAGAGCAGGTACATAACTCTGGAGTGAGCAGTTAGACTTTACAGAAACAAATCCGCGTTTTGTACCAAGACGTTTTCTCTGTGCCTCAATGATTTCGGCGTGGTCAGGGTTAATCTCCGGTACAATCATAGGTACATCGGCAGTGTGTCTGTGTGCTGAGTTGTTAGATACAACAGGACATTCAGCCTTTGCGTATGCTTCTTCAAGGGCACGGATTTCGTCCTTCTTCATATCAACTGCGCAGAAAACAAAATCAACTTCTGAAGCAATCTTATTAATATCGGCAGTTGCGTCCATAACAATCATTTCACCAATTTTATCAGAAAGAGGAGTAGTCATAGCCCAACGGCCGCCAACGGCTTCCTTGTAAGTTTTGCCTGCACTTCTCGGAGAAGCGGCAAGTAATTTTAAATTAAACCAGGGATGATTTTCAAGCAGTGTAATAAAACGCTGACCAACCATTCCTGTTGCACCAATTATTCCAACATTATACTGTTTCATGACAATTCCTCCTATACACTTTTCGTTTAATTCTTCATTATAAATATATATAAAAATTTATCATAAATATTATATGTCAAGGTGGCTGAGATGTCAAATGTTATTTTGGCGTAAATGATAGGTTTTAGCAAGAAAATTTAGTTAAATTATACAAAAAGTCACCTTTGTAATCAAAATTTAACATAATCAACCACATATTTTTGACGAAAAATGTATGGTAATTCTGTATATTTTGTGTTATGATAATTGTAGATAAAAAGAACACATTGGTCAAAGGGTGGTGCCGAATGAAAAAATTATCAGTATTTTTTGTACTTATAATTCTGATTTTATCTTTTCCGACTATATCATATGCAGATTATGCGATCCCATCGTATTTGCGTATCGGTTTATTTTATGGCTCAAATGCAAAAAATGAGGTAACCGTTACATCTGATAATGGATTTAAACTTGGAACATATCTCGGTACAGAATTTTCTGAAGACTCTGAGATTACAGATACAGAACTTGTTGTTACTTTTGGCAGCGATAATATTGTTGTTACAAGTGGTGGAAGAGAAGTATATAAAACCAAAAACGTTGAAAAAGGTATTGGTCTGTTCCCGACAAAGGGCGGAATGAGAAGAAGGCTGTCTGTTGGCGGTGAAGAATATCGTGGCGGTCTTGATTTTAAGATCATAAACGGAAAAACCGTTATAACCAACGTTGTTTTTATGAATAATTATCTCTATGGTGTTATTTCCAGGGAAATGAGTCCTTCGTGGAATCTGGAGGCTTTAAAGGCGCAGGCGGTGTGTGCCAGAAACTATGCAGCAAATAATTTAAACAAGCATTCAGAATATGGGTTTGACCTTTGCAGCACAGTATGCTGTCAGGCATATTCGGGCACAAGATTTGAGACCGATGGCTCATATGCACCGGTAGATGAAACAAGCAACCAGATACTGACATACGACGGAAAGCCCGCACAACTGTATTATTCTTCATCAATGGGTGAGAGAACAGAGGATGTTAAATATGTTTGGGGAAATTCAATTCCATACCTTATAAGTGTTGATAACAGTTTTGAAGATACAAAAAATATTCCAAATGGCATCTGGAAAGGCTCTATCACCTGTGACGAAGCAACTACGATAATGCGCAACAAAGGTTATAATGTGGGTCAGGTTACTAACATTGAAGTTAATGAATACACAGAAAACGGCAGAGTTTTAAAAATGACAGTAACCGGAACGCAAGGCAGCAAAACTTTTGAGCGGGAAGCCTGCAGAACTATATTTAACACAGTTACAAAAAGTCAGGCATTTAAAGTATACGGAAACGGAGATGCCGCTCAGAATGCTCCGTCCATCAGAGTGACTGACGGAAACGATTATTCGGATAAAAAGATAAATGAGATTGTTATGCTGACGTCTGACGGACGTGCGACATTGTCAGGCGATCAGATTTTTGTTACAAACGGAGTTTATCAGGAGACTTATGAAATCAGTCAGACCGGAACAGGGACAAATACTGCATTTATTTTTGAAGGTACCGGCTGGGGACACAGTATAGGTATGAGCCAGTATGGTGCAAAAGGTATGGCTGAGGCCGGATACAGTTATGTTGATATTCTGCTTCATTACTTCCCCGGTACAAATCTTGAGAATACATATTAATAAGGAGCAAAAATTATAGATGACAACAAAAGATTTTTATTATGAACTCCCGCAGGAACTTATAGCGCAAACCCCACTCAGTGACAGAACTGCATCTAAAATGATGGTGCTTGGAAGATCGAGTGGTGATATAGCCCATAAGCATTTTTATGATGTTTTGCAATATTTTAAAAAGGGTGATTGCCTTGTTATGAATAACACAAGGGTTATTCCCGCAAGACTTTATGGCGCAAAAGAGGGAAGCGGCGGAAAAATAGAGTTTTTACTGTTAAAACGCCTTGAACTCGATAAGTGGGAAGTAATCCTCAAACCTGGCAAAAAGGCGAGAGTCGGCAGCATATTTGAATTTGGCGGAGGAATTTTAAAAGCGGAGGTTCTTGAGGTAATAGAAGACGGCAACAGGATTGTAAAGTTTGAATATGATGGAGTATGGGAAGAGATTTTAGATAAACTAGGAGAGATGCCCCTGCCGCCTTATATAAAAGAAAAACTGACCGACAGGGAAAGATATCAGACTGTTTATTCAAAAATAGAAGGGTCAGCCGCTGCACCAACGGCAGGATTACATTTTACAAATGAACTTATCGAAAAAATAAAGGATATGGGTGTGGATATCGCATATCTTACTTTACATGTCGGGCTTGGAACTTTCAGACCTGTGTCTGTTGATAATGTGGAAGAACATCTTATGCACAGCGAATTTTATCAGATAGATGCAGAAACTGCGGAGAAGATAAATCGAGCGAAAGAAAACGGCGGAAGAATTATTGCGGTTGGTACAACATCTGTAAGGACACTTGAAACAGTTGCTGATGAGAGCGGAAAACTGCGTGCAGCCTCGGGAGATACAAGTATATTTATTTATCCGGGATATAAATTTATGGCACTTGATGCATTGATTACAAACTTTCATTTGCCGGAATCAACGCTGCTTATGCTTGTTTCTGCTTTTGCAGGGCAGGAAAGCGTGTTTAATGCATACAAAACTGCAGTTGAAAATAAATATAGGTTTTTCAGTTTTGGCGATGCGATGTTTATTCAATGATAAAATCATTGAATAAACGAGTGAAGAGGTAATAGTGAATAGTGAAGAGTTATGGTAGTTTTTCGCTTTGGGCGAAAAACAAAATCTAAAATTGCTGATAAACCATAAACTCTGATTTTGCGGATTTTATCACATAAACCGTAAATTTCGATGATGCTATGTTCATTCAATAATAAATGATAATTTGAAAGGTTAATATATACGATGTTTAAACTTATAAAGAAAAATGGCAGTGCGAGAAGAGGAGAGTTTGAAACTGTTCACGGTACAGTTCAAACCCCTGTTTTTATGAATGTCGGCACTGCTGCGGCAATTAAAGGTGCAGTATCAGCGCCTGAACTTAAAGAGATAGGTTGTCAGGTTGAATTGTCTAACACATATCATTTGCATCTTCGTCCGGGCGATGAGGTTGTTCACGATATGGGTGGACTTCATAAATTTATGAACTGGGACAGACCAATCCTCACAGACAGTGGAGGGTTTCAGGTTTTTTCTCTTGCAAAACTCAGAAATATAAAAGAAGAAGGGGTATATTTTTCTTCGCACATAGACGGCAGAAAGATTTTTATGGGGCCAGAAGAGAGTATGAGGATACAGTCAAATCTTGCATCTACAATTGCTATGGCATTTGACGAATGTGTTGAAAATCCTTGCGAAAAAGCATATGCAAAGGATTCATCGGAGAGAACTGTGCGCTGGCTTGAGAGATGCAAGAGGGAACTTACAAGACTTAATTCTCTGGATACAACGATAAACAAAAATCAACTTTTGTTTGGCATTAATCAGGGTGGCACATATGATGATTTGAGAATTGAAAATATGAAGCAGATTGTAGAACTTGACACAGATGGTTACGCAATCGGTGGCCTCGCTGTCGGTGAGAGTGCAGAAGAAATGTACAGAGTAATCGAGGCGGTAGAACCTTTTATGCCAAAGGATAAGCCAAGATACCTTATGGGGGTTGGTACCCCTGTTAATATCTTAGAGGCGGTTGAGCGCGGAGTTGACTTTTTTGACTGCGTTATGCCAAGCAGAAACGCAAGACACGGAACGATATTTACGTCAGAGGGAATACTCAATATTATGAATGCAAAGTACGAAAGAGACGAATTACCTCTTGATCCTAAGTGTAATTGTCCAACTTGCCGAAACTTCTCGCGGTCATATATAAGACATCTTTTTAAAGCAAAAGAAATGCTTGCAATGCGTCTTGCGGTAATTCATAATCTGTATTTTTATAATAATATGATGGCTGAGATTCGAGACGCTCTTGATAATGATACCTTTGATACTTATAAAAAAGACAGAGTGGATATATTAGGTAACAGAATATAAAGAAAAGAGTTTCCCATTGGGAAACTCTTTTTGATTACTTTGTTCTCCATTTGCCAGAGGCATAAAAGCAGGTGCCGATTATTATAGGCACAAAGCC
>JAZSBQ010000123.1:0-2095 GCA_045602485.1 Clostridia bacterium | reverse complement strand
CTCTGAGCCTTTTCACCCATCTCTGAGTCAACTGCCGCAATTCTTACAACTGCGTAATCTTTTTCTTCCTTGACCTCAATCTTGGTGTTGGTTTCTGCCTGGATAGACTTGATTGTCTCGCCACCCTTACCGATAACCTCGCCAATCTTATCAACAGGAATATTGATAGAAATCATCTTAGGTGCATATGGAGAAAGTTCTTCTCTCGGTGCTTCAATCGCTTTGAGCATAACCTCATCAAGGATGTAGTATCTTGCGTTCTTTGTCTGCTCAAGTGCAGTCTTTATAATAGCAGGGGTAAGTCCGTCAACCTTTAAGTCCATCTGTATTGCGGTGATACCCTTCTTTGTACCTGCAACCTTAAAGTCCATATCTCCAAAGAAGTCCTCAACGCCCTGGATATCTACCATTGTAAGGAAGTTATCATCATCCTCTGGGTCTGTGATAAGACCAACAGAGATACCTGCAACAGGTGCAGTAATCGGAACACCTGCATCCATAAGAGCAAGTGTGCTGCCGCAGATACTTCCCTGAGATGTAGAGCCGTTTGAACTGAGTACCTCAGATACAAGACGGATTGCATATGGGAACTCTTCCTCGCTCGGGAGAACAGGCACAAGGGCACGCTCAGCAAGTGCACCGTGACCAATTTCACGTCTGCCGGGGCCACGTGACGGACGGGTCTCACCAACGCTGTATGACGGGAAGTTATAGTGATGGATATATCTTCTGTATTCTTCGTTATCAAGGCCGTCAATAATCTGTGCATCACCGATAGGACCGAGAGTTGCAACAGTCATAACCTGAGTCTGTCCACGGCTGAACAAACCGCTTCCGTGTGTTCTAGGCAAGAGACCAACCTCTGCAGAGAGAGGACGGATTTCTAAAATACCTCTGCCGTCAACACGCTTCTTGTCATACATAAGCCAGTTTCTTACAACTGTCTTCTGAAGTTTGTAAAGAGCCTCATCAATTTGTGGCTGGAATTCTTCTTTGGGATATTTTTCTTCAAAATGGTTATAAACATCTTCGTATACAACAAGAAGTCTTGCATCGCGGACAGTCTTGTCGTCTGTGTCCATAGCCTGTTTAACCATATCTTCTGCATAGCCTCTGATGTCAGCAAAAAGCTCTTCATCAACAGTCATATGCTCATACTCAAACTTAGACTTACCGATTTCGTCCTGAATGTTCTTGATGAATGCACAAATCTTTTTGATTTCTTCGTGTGCAAACATAATTGCATCAAACATCTTGTCTTCAGGAACTTCCTTAGCGCCTGCCTCTATCATTACAACTTTCTTCATACTGCCGGCAACTGTGAGGTTCATCTCGCTGACTGCTCTCTGTGCCTCTGTTGGGTTGATTACAAATTCACCGTCAACAAGACCTACATATACAGCCGCAATAGGACCGTTAAATGGAATATCTGAAACTGATACTGCAGCAGATGAACCTATCATTGCACAGAACTCAGGTGCATTGTCCTGTTCTACTGACATTACAGTAGATACGATAGATACGTCGTTTCTCAAATCCTTAGGGAAGAGAGGACGCATAGGTCTGTCTATAACACGTGATGTGAGTATTGCATTTTCTGACGGTCTGCCCTCACGACGGGTAAAGCCACCGGGGATTTTACCTACTGCATACATTTTTTCTTCATAGTCGATACTGAGAGGGAAGAAATCAATTCCATCTCTTGGCTTGTCTGATGCAGTTGCAGCAGAAACAACAACTGTATCACCATAACGTACGATAACAGAACCGTTTGCAAGTTTTGCAACCTTTCCAAATTCCAAACTAAGCGGTCTGCCCGCAACTTCGGTCTGATAAATCTTTGACATAAAGTTTCCTCCTTTGTTTTAGCTGTGGGAGGTTTGGCTTAGCACTTAAAAACAAACACCCGTGATTGATGTGTGTTTTTAACTGCTAAAATCAAACTTACCCATCATTGCCATAATGTTATTTTGTATAATTTTAAAAATTTTATTTTTTCAAAAAACGTCAAAAGGGCAGCCGCAAGCGACTGCCCCGAGCTTTTTAGTGTCTGAGACCTAACTTCTCAACAATAGCACGATATCTTTCGATATCA
>JAZSBQ010000122.1:0-2082 GCA_045602485.1 Clostridia bacterium | reverse complement strand
CAGCATAGCCGCAGGTTATGCCGTTTGGGTTGCGAAAAGCAAAACGAGTCAATGACAGTGCAAATATAGAATGACAAACTTAAAAACAATAAATAAAACAAAACCCAATGAAAAAGACATTGCTATTGATTCTGTTTTCAGTTGCTATAGCAACATTGAATGCGCAGACGCAAAAGAATGCCCGGGTTAAGGAATATACACGTCCGGCATTTGCTTTTACTGCTTCTAACAGTATGTATCTTGAGAAGATAAGTATTGACAAGAACTGTACGGAACTTTATTTCTCTGCAACTGAACCAGGAAAGCTCCCTGATTTGGAGACTCCGAAATACCTTGTTGCGGGTAATAACAGAATTCCTTATATAGATGCTTTTGTGTCTGAAAATAAGGATAGCGTTAAACTTGTCTTCAGGGCATTGCCGGCATCGGCTGTTACATTTGATTTGGTTGGTTTTGATAAGGGGTGGTACGGAATACGAACAGACGGTAAAGGATATACAGCGCCAAAACAGGACAAGTGCGATGATTTTCCTGCTGATGAACCACTGCCGGAATATGAAGCCGTTGGCGATACCGCTTATGTTGTAGGTAACATAATAGGGTTCGTTCCTGATGAAATACAGTCCTATATCTTCGTAACTCAAGATGCTATAACCGGGCTTGAAGAAGTGAAAATAGAGAAAGACAGTATAGATGGTGATTTTGTTCTTTATAAACAAGGTTTACATAATCATGCGGTATATTCAGTCTTTTCGGGAGATATAAGTGGCGACTTCTGGTTCTTTCCTGGCTACCGTACAACGGTTACCGTTGATTTGCCTGCAGCAATGGCCAAAAGATATGAACTCGAAGGGTATGAATTTGCAGGCAATGAGGTCACATTTGATGGGCCTGTAGGAGATTTGTCACAAGTTTTATGGGACCTTACACATATGGATTGGCAGACGGTCATAGGACATGAATCCGTTTTGGAGACATCTTTTGAGGAGTTTGCCAAAATACAATGGGATACCATGCAGGTCCGTAAGAAAAAACTGCTGCAGAGCGAAGTTTATAATAATAGACAAAGGCAACTGGCTTCTTTGTTCGCACAAAAAGAGTATATAAGGAATATAATCTCATATCCGCAATGGCTTAAACGTTCTTTACAGAGAGCCCGTGTTGCCAATGTCGATTCTGTGTACAATATCAAGATTAAGGAGTATACGTTAAAAGATACACATTCAGTAGATATAGAATTGTTTGACAAAAACTCAAACGCAGCCTTATGGCTTATAAGGGATGCCACGATATTGCCTTATGCTGTTGCAAATGGCCTGACCGATAACCCTGTAGCACGTTGGATGTCCGATTTTGAGTATTCGCGGAAAATATGTCGCCAAATCAGTGCAGAGCCATTTGATGACGGTGCCGTACAATGGGATAGTGTTGCTCCGCAATTTATGGAAAAGGTACGCGGCTTTAACCGTTTTATACGTAACGAAAAGGCTCGTATGCAGGCTGAAATGAAAGATAAAGTAAAAGTTTGCAGTGTTCCTGACAAATATCAAGGTTCGGTAATTGATTATGTCTCATCACAATTTGAAGGCAAGATTCTGCTTATTGATTGCTGGGCGACATGGTGTGGCCCATGCAAAGCAGGAATACGCCAGATGAAAGATTATAAAACAGAAATGGAGGGAAAACCTGTGGTGTTTGTTTATCTTACCAATGGCAGTAGTCCCTATCAGGAGTGGAGTAATACAATAATGAGCATTCCTGGTTATCATTATCGCCTTTCGGACAAGGATTGGAATACCATCCCAAATATCAACGGTATACCACGCTATTTCCTTTGTGATGAAAATGGCAAAGTCATTATGGACGTGGAAGGTTGGGGCAAGAATAGCCTTGAGAGGTTCAAGAGCAAAATCAATGAACTGTTGAAAGAGATGGAACTTTGAGTATTGTCGTTATCTTGCTTTTGGGCGGACACTTTGGTAGCGCCCCTACAGTCGGGACAAATACGCCTGGTATCTTGTCCATTCTTGTACACCTAAAGGAGCCGTGTCAAAAATTGCATTTTGTCACGGCTACTTTGGG
>JAZSBQ010000121.1:0-13440 GCA_045602485.1 Clostridia bacterium | reverse complement strand
TTCGTCTTGACCCGGGTGAGGGTAGAATTCGTACTGCAAGAAACTTCCGTGCGTGGGAAGGCGGCGGCGAATATAACGTAATCCGCGGACTTCACAAGTGCTTTAAGATGGACACTGCGGTTATCACCGCTTTTGCAGAGAATGAGGTTGGCTACCTGATGGAAGATTTTATCGAACAGGGCGGCGTAAACACCTCTTTGATTAAGTGGATGAAGACCGACGGTATTGGCAGAATCTGTCGCAACGGCCTTAACTTTACAGAGCGCGGTTATGGTATCCGCGGTGCGGTTGGATGTTCTGATAGAGCAAACACTGCAATCTCTAAAGCAAAGCCTGAGGATTTTGATTTTGAATACATATTTGGCGAACTTGGCGTTCGCTGGCTCCATACAGGCGGTATCTACGCAGCGCTTTCAGAACAGTCCTGCGAGACGGTTCTTGCCGCGGTTAAGACCGCTAAAAAGTACGGCACAATAATCTCTTACGACCTTAACTACCGCCCATCTATGTGGAGCGCAATCGGCGGTCTTGAAAAGGCACAGGAGGTTAACAAGGAAATCGCAAAGTATGTTGACGTTATGATTGGTAACGAAGAAGACTTTACAGCTTGTCTCGGACTTGAGATAGAGGGTAATGACAAAGATCTTAAAGAACTTAACCTTGACGGCTACAAGAAGATGATTGCAGAGGCTGCAAAGGCATATCCGAACTTTAAGGTAATCGCAACAACCCTCCGTGAGGTTAAGACCGCAACAGTAAATGACTGGAGCGCTATCTGCTGGGCAGACGGCGAGGTTTATAAGGCAAAAGACTATAAGGGTCTTGAGATTATGGACAGAGTCGGCGGCGGTGACTCTTTTGCATCAGGTCTTATCTACGGCCTTATGACAGGATGCGACCCTGAGACTGCAGTTAACTACGGTGCAGCACACGGTGCACTTGCTATGACAACACCCGGTGACACAACAATGGCTAACAAAAAAGAAGTTGAAGGCATCATGGGCGGCGCAGGCGCAAGAGTACAGAGATAAGAGGTTTAAAAGCCTGTATACCACGCTGTGGTATACAGGCTTTTTTTATAAATACGGTCTTATGTCGATAGTCAGTTGATGCTCCATGTTAATAAGTTTTTTTGCAATATCTTTTGATTTTTCGTCTGCGGCTTCGTACTTGTTAAGGTATCTGTTAAGTGATTTGACGCCCATATTGCATCCATCGGTAATCAAATCCGCAACTGTATGGTCGTTGTCGTTCATGGCAATCATAACATTTGTTTTAAGCCAGGACATTCCCTTTGCCATGGGGTTTGGCTCTTTGCCCTCATCGTGAAACTGATTGAGCATCTCGTGGGTTTCGCTGCCAAGCCTCTGATGTTCTTCCATAGAACTGCTGAGCAGATTTTTAAATTCCTGATTTTCTACATTGTCAAGGACTTCCTCGATAGAGGTCACGCCCATTTTTATCCCTGCATTACACTCTTTTAAAAGTTCAACAGTATCGTTATTTATCATAAAATCACCTCTTTGGTAGTGTTTACCGAAGATAAATATTTTATGTAAATATTTATCAAAATGTATATATTCTATGTTGCTGGGAAAAGGGCATAATCCATAACACGTAGGGGACGGCCTCGCGGACGTCCCGCCGGGCAATGCAGCCAAGTTTAGTTTGTTCTATAACACGTAGGGGACGGCGTCCTCGACGTCCCGCAATGTAGACGGCGCCCCCGACGCCCCGTCTGTGGATTGTCAAAGCGGAACCACGCGCAGGTTGTTTCCTACAACACAAAACTCAGCAACCGGCATACAATTGTTGTTCCCATACACACCAAAACCCCTGTTGCCGTCGGCAGAACAAAAGACAGCACCGTCCATTTTACGCTCCCTGTCTCTGCTTTAATTGTCCGAAGCGTGGTAGCACAAGGAAAGTGCAAAACAGAAAAAAGCATTACATTCACCGCGGTCAGGAGTGTCCACCCGTTGCTTCTGAGGACTTCCCCAAGAGAAGAAACCGAAGATGCATCTATCATATGGGTAGATGACATATAACACATCAGGATTATGGGCAGGACAATCTCGTTTGCAGGCAGGGCAAGGATAAAGGCAATAAGTATCACGCCGTCAAGCCCCATAAGTTTGGCAAAGGGGTCAAGAAACGAAACAAAGCAGTCAATTATGGCCACATTGCCTATGCTGAGGTTTGTCAGAAGCCAGATAAGGGCACCCGACGGAGCGGCTACCGACAAGGCTCTGCCGAGGATGCGCAAGGTTCTGTCAAGGAGAGAGCGGGCGAGAATTTTTCCAATCTGCGGTCGGCGGTACGGGGGCATCTCAAGAGAGAAACTCATAGTATCCCCTTTGAGGATTGTAGAAGTCAGAAGCCTTGTAACAAACAGGGTTGCCGCAACTCCTGTGACTATCAGCAACAGAACGAACAGAGCAGAAACCGTGGAAGAAAATCTGCCGCCGAAGATTCCGCCGATAAATATTGCAGAGATTGCCGTCAGCATACCAAACCTGCCGTTGCAGGGCATAAAAGTGTTGGTTATTATTGCCGCCATACGCTCTGTCGGGGATGAGATTATACGGCATCCCGTCACGCCTACTGCGTTGCATCCAAGCCCCATACACATAGTCAGCGACTGTTTGCCGCAGGAATTTGCCTTTTTAAAGAATTTGTCAAGGGTAAAGGCGATTCGCGGCAGATATCCAAGGTCTTCAAGAAGGGTGAAAAGAGGAAAGAATATAGCCATTGGCGGCAGCATAACCGCAGTAACCCATGCACTTGTGCTGTAAACCCCGTCTACAAGAAGCCTCAGCAAAAAGTCAGGGATGTGGAGTTTTTCAAGAAAGCCTCTTAGCATCGGCTCAAGAGTTGCAAAAAGCCCTGACAGAATTTGCGACGGATAGTTGGCGCCGTAAATGGTAATCCACAGTATTACGCCGAGAAATAACAGCATAATCGGAATCCCAAAGTGCTTTGACGTAAGAATTTTGTCTGTTTTAAGGGTGCGCTCGTCAAAGGGGGAGGATTTCTGACAGCAGTTTTCGGCAATCTGCAGGGCGTTGCCCACCAGAGCTTCCACAATCATATCCCTGACCTCTACGGGTAAGATGTTGTTCTCATCAAGATAACTCTGCGCCATTTTGGTGCGGTTTAAAATATTGTTTTTGGTTTCGGTATCAGTTGTGTATGCGTCAATCAGACTGATGCCGAAATCTCTGTTGTCAAGAAGTTTCAAGGCTATAAACCGCCGACGTGCATCGGACATATCAAGGGCTGACAAACCCTCTGTGATTATATCTGCTGCCGTCTCGATTTCACGGGGGTAAGTTGCCTTGAAGGTACACCTCTCAGAGGGAGCAGAGCATTCTTCTGCAATCATATCCTTAAGCCTTTTTATGTCACCAGACCTCTTTGCACATATAGATATGACGGGCATACAAAGGGTGTTTTCAAGTTTTACTGTATCAATATAAATGCCGCTGCGCTCTGCCTCGTCGGCAAGGTTTATGCAGAGAATTGTACGCTCGGTCATTTCCGTTATCTGCAAAGCAAGGTTCAGGTTGCGCTCAAGACAGGTTGCATCTGCCACGATAACGGTCAAGTCGGGGCGGCTCATACATATGTTGTCACGGGCAATCTTCTCTTCGGGCGAGTTTGATATAACCGAGTAGGTGCCCGGCAGGTCAAGAATCTCATACTTTTTGCCCGCCAGAGTAAAACTTCCGCTTGCAAGGTCAACTGTCTTGCCTGACCAGTTGCCCGTGTGCTGGTTCATTCCCGTCAGGGCGTTAAAAACTGTACTTTTGCCCACGTTTGGGTTTCCTGCAAGAATTATTTTTGCGTTTTCCATCAGGTGTGCGCCCCCGCCTGTGGCTTGTGTGGGCTTATGTTTATCTTTGATGCGATGTCGCACCTAAGTGCTACTACGCTTCCCATTACGTTGTAGGCAACAGGGTCGCCGAGTGGACTTATAAGCAGGGGGGTGACGTGATTGCCAACGGCAAAACCAAGGTCCAGAAGCCGTCTGCGCATACCGCCCTCTAAGGCCAAAGAGGATATGTATGCGCATTTTCCAAGGGGAAGTTTGTTTAGTGTTATATTTGTATCCATAGGGATTTCGCTCCTTTTTGCAAAATGGAAGTTCCGTTTCTGCAAAATACAGACAGGAAATTCCTATTGTATTATATGACGGGATGAAAAAAATGGGACAAAAATACTTGACAGATTTTGCGTGGGATGTTATTATAAAACAAATGAATATACGAAGGGGAGCTTGTAGACAGGCTGAGAGGAAATTGTGGATTTCGACCCTATAAACCTGATATGGGTAATGCCGGCGTAGGGATCAAAAGAGTGGAGCATATCCGTATTGTTGCGGATGTGTTTTTTTGTTTTTCAGGGGAATTTACAAAGTTAAATCTTGTATACATCTATGCAGTAATTCTTTGGTATTCATTGAGTTCAAAACAGAAAAGAGGAGATTATTATTAAAAATACAAGGAAATTTGCAGAAATAGCAATGGCTGTTGCTCTCGCTGTGGTGTGCAGTTTTATAAAAGTATGGGAGATGCCCCAGGGTGGCTCTGTTGCCCTTACCATGATACCGATTTTGTTGCTTGCCTATCGGCAGGGGGCGGTATCAGGTATGGTGTGCGGAGCAATCTACGGTGCGGTATCTCTTGCGATCGCAGGGGTGATATATCATCCGATGTCAATACTGCTTGACTATGTGCTTGCGTTTGGACTTCTGGGGATTGCAGGATTTTTCAAGAAAAATACCACAGGTATAATCTGCGGCACCATAGCAGGGGTAGGCGGAAGATTTATAAGTTCTCTCATCAGCGGAGCGGTGCTTTTTGCAAGTTATGCCCCCGAGGGACAAAACCCGTGGATATACTCCCTTGTGTATCAGGCTACATATATGGTACCCGAACTTATTATAGCAGGGGCTGTGCTTGTGATACTGCATCTTAAAGCAAACAAACTTTTTAAAGCAAATTAAACTGCAGGGGATATCATCTGCCCGTGCGAAAGTGCAGAACATCATTTAAAAAAGCACTTATATTGCCGTGCGATTATTGTAGAGGTGTAATAATAGATTTACCAAAACGAAAACCAACAAGATTAAAGGGATATGATTATTCGGCTACGGGAGCATATTTTGTTACCATATGTACACATAACAGAAAAGGATTGCTGTCTGAAATAATTGTAGGGACCGGCGTCCTCGACGGTCCGAAGAATATACTGACAGATTACGGAGAAATTGCAAATAAACATCTTATAAATATGAGCAATTTTTATGATACTGTAAAGATAGATAAATATGTTATTATGCCAAATCATATACATATGATTATTACAATTTTAGAAACGGACCAATATAACGGACCGTCGGGGACGCCGGTCCCTACAAATTTGTTAATTGCAAAATTTGTCAGCACATTCAAAAGGTTTTGCAACAAAGAATACGGAGAAAATATATGGCAAGCCCGCTCAAATGACCATATTATCCGCGGAGAAAAGGATTATCAAAAAATATGGGAATATATAGATACAAATGTAATCAGATGGGAAGAAGATTGTTTTTGTAATGACGAAAGGTCGCAGTGAGTTTCGCTGCGACCTTTTACTGTCCTTAAGAGTGTTTTTGTCAGAATGAATAATTCGAGATGTTTCGCATCATATTCTTTGCCATTTTTCTGGCCTTTTTTACAGTGCGCTTATCAAGCATTGCAACGCCCATTCCGATAATCGCCCCTGCAAAGAGACCTGTTGAAAATTTTACCATATTTTGCTGCCTCCGTTTGCTGGCTTATTTTATTCTGTGATTTTACACTGTATAGTATTTGTAAAAATAACATAAAAATTCATTGGCGGCAATAACAATTATTTACAAAAACAAGCAAAAAAACCTTGACGTAAAGGGATTTTTGTTGTATGATTATTTATTATACCATTTTATCGTACAGGTGAAAAAGGCTGACTATACAGACAGTTAAAACCGGCATGAAAATTTTTGGACAGAAGGGATGTTTTATATGGCAAAGGTAGTACCTTTTTGCGGAATGCGTTACAACACAGATATGATTAAAGACCTTGCGGATGTTATTGCTTTGCCTTATGACATCATATCCGAAGAAGACCAGCAAAACCTTTATGATATGAGCGAGCATAACATTGTCCGTGTTGATTACGGTATGGGGCAGGCAACAGACACCGCAGACAATAACCGCTATACCAGAGGCGGAGAATTTTTAAGAAACTGGATAGAGGAGCAAATCCTTGTCCGCGACGGAGAGCCTGCATTTTATGTTTATGAACAGATTTTTTCTTTAAACGACGGCAAGGCGGCACATTCGCTTAAAGGGATAATCTCTCTTGTTGAACTTTGCGAGTATGAGAAGAGAGTTGTTATCCCTCACGAAGAGGCTGTCTCTAAAGAAACAACCGACAGAATAAATGTTATGAGGGCAACGGGCGCCAACACAAGCCCTGTGTATTGCCTCTATCCCGACGCAGAAGAGAAGATTGCAAATTTTATAGAAGAAAAAACCGACGGTGCACCCGATGTCAGTTTTGAATCCCGCGAGGGTGTGTGGCAGAATATCTGGATTATCAATGATAAAGAGACAACCTCTGCAATAAGTGAGATGTTTGAAAACAAGCAGTTGTTTATAGCAGACGGACATCACAGATACGAGACTGCACTCGATTACAGACGCGAAAGACACGAGGCAGACGGCACCAAATATGGCAGTATGGACTATGACTATGTTATGATGATGCTTGTTTCAATGTCAAGCGGCGGATTGTTTACCTTCCCGACACACAGATTAGTGCGCGGAATAGACCATTTTGACGAGATACTGACAGTAAGTTTTTTAACGCAGGAATTTTTAGTGTCAAAGATTCACTTCACAGAGGGTGACTTTGCCAAGATAATAACCGACAGACTTGCAAACACCGTTGATGAAAAGTTGTTTGCGATGTATACAGGCAAAAACTACTATTATCTGCTGAAACTAAAAGACACAAAAAGGGTTGACAGAGTTCTGGCGGATATGTCAGAGGCATACAGACATCTTGATGTTATGTTGCTTCAGAAGATGATACTTGAAGAATATTTTGACATAGACGAAGAAGAAGCAAAGCAGAATACAAGACTTGTATATACCAGAGATGCCGCAGGAGCGGTTGCGGCGGTTAAAGAGGGGGATTATCAGTGTGCATTCCTGATAAATCCGACCAAGGTGTCAGAACTTTACGGCGTTGCCAAAGCAGGCGAGAGAATGCCGAGAGAATCAACACACTTCTGGCCAAAACTTGTAAACGGCCTTGTGATAAATAAATTTGAGGATTAGCAATAACCGATATATGGCGTGAAAGGACAGGATAGATATGAAGATAGCAGTAATGGGATTTGGGGTTGTCGGCAGCGGTGTCGGCGAGATTATATCAAACTCCCCTGACTCACTTAAAAAACGTTGCGGAGAAGAAATTGAGATAACTAAGATTCTCGACCTCAGAGACTTCCCCGACAGTAAGTTCAAGTGCTTTACAAAGAATTTTGAGGACATATTAAACGATGACGAAATCGGCATCGTTGTTGAGGTTATGGGCGGAACAAACCCTGCCTATGACTTTACAAAGAGGCTTCTTATGGCAGGGAAGCACGTTGTTACCTCAAATAAAGAACTTGTTGCAAAGCACGGTACCAAACTTCTTGGCATTGCAAAAGAAAAGAATATCAACTATCTGTTTGAGGCAAGTGTTGGCGGTGGAATCCCGATTATCCGTCCGCTTTATTCAAGCCTTGTATCAAACGAACTTACCGACGTAACAGGGATTTTAAACGGTACAACCAACTATATTCTGACCCAGATGATAAAAGAAGGTGCATCATTTGAGACCGCACTCTCAGGTGCGCAGGCAAACGGCTATGCCGAAAAAGACCCGACTGCAGACGTAGAGGGCCACGATACCTGCCGCAAGATTGCCATACTTGCATCTCTTGCTTTTGGCAGATATGTAGACAGTGAGGAGATTCAGACAGAGGGTATCACAAAGATTACTCTTGAGGACGTTGCATACGCCGCAGAACTTGGCAGTGTGATTAAACTTATAGGTATGGCACAGCGCACAGACGACGGTGTTTTTGCAAGAGTATGTCCTGCGATTTTAAAGAAAGACCATCCGCTTGGCGGAATCGACGATGTATTCAACGGCATACTTGTAAGGGGAGACGGCCTTGGCGACGTTATGTTCTATGGCAGAGGCGCAGGTTCTCTTCCGACAGCGAGTGCAGTTGTGTCTGACGTAATCGAGATAGTAAAGCACAAAGACAGCCACATTCTTCTCGGTTGGCAGGAAGGTAAAGAAGGCTACCTTAAAAACGCTGACGAGCAGATTTTCAGATATTATGTTCGTGTTGCCGGCGCTCAGTCTGATTCAGCAGAGTTCTGCCGTGACGGATTTAATGTAATCGTACTTGACGGAGAGCAGTACGCAAATGAGTTTGCGGTTGTTACCCCTGAAATGACAGGACGTGAGTTTGAAGAATTTAAACAGTCAGAGCTTGCCGCATATAATGTATTAGGAAGCATAAGGCTGGTGAATCAGTAATGGTTAAAGTAAAGGTTCCTGCAACAAGCGCCAATATGGGCGCAGGGTTTGACAGTCTTGGCGTGGCACTTGGGCTTTACAACTATGTATCCGCAGAGGAAACCGACGGCGGACTGGTTATAGACATCCTTGATAAAACGGCAGAGTTTTTGCCGCGAGATGAGAAGAACCTGATTTATAAATCAATGAAAGCACTCTTTGACAGAGTGGGGTATAGCCCAAAAGGCCTCCATATTGTCCTTGAGAACAATATTATGGTGACACGCGGCCTTGGCAGCAGCAGCGCAGGAATTGTCGGCGGTCTTATGGCGGCAAACGAACTTTGCGGCGGTAAACTTTCCAGGGAAGAAATCCTTGAGATGGCGGCAGAGATAGAGGGGCATCCCGATAATGTCGCGCCTGCGATTTTCGGCGGACTTACCGTAAATGTGCCCGACCGCGGCAGGATAAGATATGTAAAAACAGATGTGCCTGATGATTTGAGGTTTGTTGCCTTTGTGCCTGAGTTTTATCTGCAGACAAAAAAGTCAAGAGGTGTTTTGCCAAAGAGTGTCTCTATGGGTGATGCCGTATATAACACAGGCAGAAGTGCACTTTTAGTGACAAGCATTATGACGGGCAAATATGAAAACATCCGCACAGCAGTAGGCGACAGACTGCATCAGAGATACAGAAAGAAGTTGATACCCCACATTGATGCCCTGTTTGAAAAGGCATACGCCGAGGGGGCGCTTGGAGTTTACCTCAGCGGAGCGGGCCCGACAGTAATTGCGATTGTGCATGAAAGCAAACCAATGTTTGAAAAAAGTTTTGATAAATTTCTCACCGGCAAAATGGGCGCGTGGAATATTCACACACTGATGGCTGACAATGGCGGAGCGAAAGTTTGCAAATAAAATAGTTTTAAATTAAAGTTTATATAAATTGGAGGGGTGTAAAATGGCACTTATAGTACAAAAGTTTGGCGGCAGCTCTGTTGCAGATGCTGCAAAAGTCAACAATGTAGCAAATCGTGTGGTTGAAACCGCAAGAAATGGCAACAAGGTTGTAGTTGTTGTATCTGCTCAGGGTGACACAACTGACGATTTGATTGCAAAGGCAGAAGAAATCAATCCTTCTGCATCACTCAGAGAGATGGATATGCTCTTATCAAGCGGAGAGCAAATCTCAATTGCTCTTCTTGCAATGGCGATTGAAAAACTTCACCATCCTGTAATTTCTCTTACCGGCTGGCAGGCAGGCTTTAAAACCAATGCAGTGTCCGGCAATGCGAGAATCGACAGAATCGACACAGAGCGCATGAAGGCAGAACTTGACAGAAACAATATTGTTATTGTTGCAGGTTTCCAGGGTGTAAACAAGTATGACGACATAACAACTCTTGGCCGTGGCGGCAGCGACACATCAGCAGTTGCAATTGCGGCGGCACTCAACGCTGACAAGTGTGAAATCTACACAGACGTTGACGGCGTATACACAGCAGACCCGAGAATTGTTAAGGATGCAAAGAAGCTTGACGAAATCACATATGATGAGATGCTTGAACTTGCAAGCCTTGGTGCAAACGTGCTTCACAACCGCTCGGTTGAGATGGCAAAGAAGTATAATGTAAAACTTGAAGTAAAATCAAGTTTTGAAAAGATTGACGGAACCGTTGTTAAGGAGGTAACTAAAGTGGAAAAAATGTTAATCAGGGGCGTTGCCCGCGATAATGATGTTGCAAGAATTGCAGTAATAGGAGTTGAAGATACACCGGGGATTGCTTTTAAGATATTCTCAGCACTTGCTAAAAAAGGCATAAATGTAGATATGATTCTTCAGTCTATTGGCAGAGATGGTACAAAGGATATTGCCTTTACAGTTACAAAGGCAAAGATGCAGGCAACGTTAGATGCACTTGAAGAACTCAAAGACACACTTTCTTATCAGGAAGTAAACAGCCGCGACGATTTGAGCAAGGTTTCCATCGTTGGTGCAGGTATGGTAACCAATCCGGGCGTTGCCGCAAAGATGTTTGAGGCACTTTTTGCAGCAGACATAAACATCCATATGATTGCTACATCCGAGATAAAGGTATCTGTCCTTATCAATCAGTCAAAGGCTGAAAAGGCAGTTCAGGTTATCCACGATAAGTTTAACGTATAATAAATAAGTCTGTTTGCGAAGTGCCCCGAACCGGGGCACTTTGCTGTTTTACAGGCAGATGAGAAGTGTTATGTTACTATAGCGGTGAAACTGCTGTTTTCAGGGAAAGTGAAGTGATTTAATTTGGAGAAAACGAAAAATCTTTTACTCATAATGAATCCTTGCGCCGGCACAAAAAAGGCAAATAAATATTTAACTGATATTTTGATGTTGTTTGGAAAAAACGGATACAATAACACAGTGTGTCTGACCGAGGCTGCGGGCGATGCAGGAAAGTTTGCAGAGCAAAATGCCAAAAACTTTGATTTGATTGTAGCAATAGGCGGAGACGGCACTTTTAACGAGGTTGTTGAGGGAGTGTTAAAGTCAGGGGCTGATGTAGAGATTGGCTATATCCCGTCGGGCAGTACAAACGATTTTGCAAACTGCTTAAAATTATCCAGAAACATCTTAAAGGCAGCAGACGATATAATGAATGGAACTGCACAACAAATAGATGTCGGCTCTTTTAACGGCAGAAAATTCTCATATGTGGCATCCTTTGGCGCATTTACTGAAATTTCGTATAAAACACCGCAAAATGTTAAAAACGCACTTGGGTATCTGGCTTATGCGCTTGAGGGTATTAAAGATATTGCAAATTTAAAAAGCAAGCATCTTCGTTTTGTGGCAGACGGCGCTGTGATAGAAGATGATTTTATCTTTGGAGCAATATGTAATTCTACTTCTATAGGCGGAGTGATTAACCTTGACCCCAAAATGGTGGACTTAAGCGATGGTTTGTTTGAACTTTTGCTTATAAGACTGCCAAAAGACCTTTTAGAACTTAACGAAATAGTTATTGCACTGAGTTCTAAAAAATATAAAACAAAAATGATAACGTTTATCAGTGCAAAAAACATTGTTGTTGAAACAACTGAAAATATTAACTGGACCTTAGACGGAGAGTTTGCTTGCGGTGAGGAAAAAATCAAGGTAGAAAACCTTAATAAAGCAATCAAACTTATTACAAACAAGAAGAAAACCAAATAAATTGTACGTTGCGTTTGATTAAATAATATCGAAGGATTAAGGAGTTTATCGCTATGAAGAAATGCCGTATAACCGTAATGCGAATGGCACGATATGATGATTTGATAGAGAAATACGAAAACCCAATCGAGCACGCCTGTGACTTAAAGACAGGACAGGTCTTTGTTGCAAGCGGATGGCAAAAGCCCGACGGACTTTGCGACAGCGCGTGGGAGAGTATGTCTTATTTTGTAAAAGAACTTTCTCTCGGCGGCGGTAACTTCTATGACGGATGGATGAAGAACAAAAAATCTGCAATGATTTCCTGTAATGACGGTTTCAGACCCGTCAGTTTTTACATCGAGGCTCTTGATGAAGATGCGGATTTGGAATAATCTGCACTTATACTTTACAAAATAGATAAAAATAAGAAAGGATATAGCGCTATGACTTATACACCAAGTTCAAAAAGATATGAGGATATAGAATATAAAAAGTGCGGCGAGAGCGGACTTAAACTTCCGTCTGTTTCTCTTGGATTGTGGCACAATTTCGGCGACAATGCCGACTATAAAAATATGTGCAGAATGTGTTTTGCTGCTTTTGATAACGGCATAACCCACTTTGACCTTGCAAACAACTATGGCCCAAAGGAGGGCAACGCAGAGACAAACTTCGGCAGGATACTGAAAGACCACTTTAAAGGTTACCGCGACGAGTTGATAATCAGCACAAAGGCAGGGTATTATATGTGGCCGGGCCCCTATGGCGATTTTGGCAGCAGAAAATATCTTATTTCAAGCCTTGACCAGAGCCTGAGAAGAATGAATATCGATTATGTCGATATATTCTATCACCACAGAATGGACCCCGACACACCGCTTTATGAGACGATGTGGGCGCTCAGTGATATAGTAAAGAGCGGAAAGGCACTCTATATCGGGCTTTCCAACTATAATGGCGAGACGATGGAAAAAGCGGCAGCAATACTTGACGAACTCCATTGCCCCTTTGTTATCAATCAGAACAGCTATTCAATCCTTGACAGAACAGTTGAAAAGAACGGAATACTCAGCAGCGCAATTGCAAAGAAGAAAGGTATGATTATCTTCAGCCCACTTGCCCAGGGCTTGCTGACAGACCGATATCTGGGTGGAATCCCAAAGGATAGCAGAGTTATGACAGACGGCAGATTTTTAAACGAAAAATCTCTCTCTGCCGAAGTGCTTGAGAAGATAGAAAAACTCAATCAGATTGCAAAAAGAAGAGGGCAGAGTTTAGCACAGATGGCACTCTCGTGGGTATACAGCCGCGAGGGAATCACAAGTGTATTAATCGGTGCATCAAAGCCCGAACAGATAATCGAAAATCTTAAAATGACCGAAAACCTGACCTTTACCAAAGAAGAACTTAACGAAATCGATATGGTTGTTCTGTAAAATACAATGCCGTTAACTGCGATAAAGCGTAAGGGCAACAGGCCCCGCCCTGAATAAAAAAGGTCTGCCGATTTGGTGAAGTGATATAATGATGGTAGACACAAAAAAGTGTCTGCCATCATTTTTTATGCTATACTAAAGAAAAGGAGTTGAATTTTATGGGAAGACCAAAAGGTGGAACTAATGTATTTCACAGCAAAGAAGAAAAATTAGC
>JAZSBQ010000120.1:0-9071 GCA_045602485.1 Clostridia bacterium | reverse complement strand
AGAGGCTTCAGAAGCATTTAAAAGCTGAAAATGGGAAATCGAGCAAATATAACTGAAAAAGCGACTTGTTTATGCAAGTCGCTTTTTCTGGAAAAACAGAACTATAGGGATATTTAATTTAAGTGATATTCCAACTTCGTTGGAGTGATATTTTTACTCTGTAAAAGTGTTATTGCAAACTCCGTTTGCAGTTATATTAAATTTGCCGTAAACTGTGCGAAGCACAATACCACTTGGCATAAGCTAAATAAAACTGCGTAGCAATATTTCACACGCCGAAAGGCGTATTTCGTTGAAAAAACCGCCAATCTTGATACAAGATTGACGGTTTTTTCTGGAGGCGCCACCCAGATTTGAACTGGGGAATAAAGCTTTTGCAGAGCTCTGCCTTACCACTTGGCTATGGCGCCGTATATTTAATTGTTATGATAAAAGACGCAATAATATGCGTCTTTTATCATAGATTGGAGCGGAAGACGAGATTCGAACTCGCGACGTTCACCTTGGCAAGGTGACGCTCTACCACTGAGCCACTCCCGCATTTCAATTTTCATTTAAGAAAATTGGTGCCTCCGGGCGGAATCGAACCACCGACACGGGGATTTTCAGTCCCCTGCTCTACCGACTGAGCTACAGAGGCATATTGGCGATCCGGATGGGGTTCGAACCCACGACCTCCAGCGTGACAGGCTGGCATTCTAACCAACTGAACTACCGGACCGAATATGGTGGGCACTATAGGGCTCGAACCTATGACCCTCTGCTTGTAAGGCAGATGCTCTCCCAGCTGAGCTAAGCGCCCGTGTCATAAAAAAGTATGGTGGGCACTATAGGGCTCGAACCTATGACCCTCTGCTTGTAAGGCAGATGCTCTCCCAGCTGAGCTAAGCGCCCATACTTTCCTTCCACTAACAATAGTGGCGACAACAAAAGATATTATACTACCATCTGTTTAAAAAGTCAATACTTTTTTTCAATTTTTTTTAATTTTTTTAATTATAATTTTACGTTTGTGTCTTTTGCAGAATTTTTCATCTCGCTTAGTTGCTCTGCATCAAATTTATAAGCCGTATTACAAAAACTGCAGACTATCTCTGCTTCTCCATGCTCTTTTATTATTGCATCAATCTCAGCCTTACCAAGGGATATTATTGCTCTTTCCATTCTCTCACGGCTGCAGTCGCAGACATAGGCAACCTCATGGCTGCCAAGCACATCTATATCAAAACCAAGCATAACATATTTGATTATATCCTCTCCCGTCATCCCCTGAGAGAGCATTTCTGTTACACTCATAATTCCGCCAATACTGTTTTCAAGCATTGTAAGGCTCTTGTCATCGCACTCTGGCATTACCTGAATAATAAAACCGCCTGCACACTTTACGCTGTAATCTCTGTCAACCAGCACACCAAGAGCCACAACACTTGGCACCTGTTCTGACTGCATAAAATAATACGCAAGGTCGTCGCCTATCTCGCCTGTCTGTATGGCAATCTGCCCGATATATGGTTCTTTAAGCCCCAGATCCTTGATAACGCAGAGTGTACCCTCGCCGATTGCACCGCCCACATCCAGTTTTCCGTTTGGTTTAAGAGGGACATCTGCAAAAGGGTTGCTTACATAGCCTTTGACCTCTCCTTTAGAGTTTGCAGCCGCAAAAACCGTACCAAGTTGACCGTCGCCCTTCATCTGCAGTGTAAGTCTGTCGCTTTCGCCTTTTAACTCGCCGCCCATCAAAAAAGCCGCAGATAAAAGTCTGCCAAGAGCCGCTGTTGCAACAGGCGAGGTATTATGATACTGTCTTGCCTTTTCAACGCTCTCGGTTGAGACAACTGCACTAATCTTAAAAAAGCCGTCTTTGGTTATTCCTTTTGTAAGTATATCTGCCATTTTTGTTTTCCTTTCTGTCAAACAATTACACAAAATCTGCAAGTATCGGGTTGCTGACGTAGATAAAATCAGGATGGATTTTTAATCTGTCACCCTCTTGTATTATCGTGCCTCTTTTTATATTCTTATCAATCTGCGCCTTATATACATCGCATATATCTGTATCAAATCTGTCTTTAAACTCTGTCTTTGAGATACCCTTGTCCATACGAAGACCGAGAAAAACAAACTCGGACATCATATCCTCTTTTTCAAGCGGTATTCTGTCGGATATAACGCATCCGCCTTTTAACGCAACATCAATATATTCTGCAACATCATATATGTTTGAATATCTCTCTCCCATATAGCAGGAATACGCCCCTGCGCCAAACCCCAAAAAGTCATCGCATTGCCAGTACTTTTTGTTGTGTCTGCTCTCATACCCCTCTTTTGCGAAGTTAGAAACCTCGTACCTGTTATAGACATACTTTCTTAAAAGCTCCACACATCTTTGATACATTTTGGCGCTTTCATCATCATCGGCAATGCTCAGTTCCATCGACGCAAAAGGTGTGCCCTCTTCAATTTTCAGGGCGTAGCAGGAGAGATGCTCAGGTTTGAGCGAGACCGCCATTTCTATTGACCTTGCAAAACTGTCTGCATCCTGATTTGGCAAACCGAACATAAGGTCAAGAGAAACATTCTCAAACCCTGCTCTTCTTGCCGCCCCGACACAGACTTTGCAATCCTCAAAATTATGAATTCTGCCAAGGGTTTTAAGTTGCCCGTCATCTGCGCTCTGCATCCCCATACTGATGCGGTTAAACCCTGCTTCTCTCAAAGCGGCAAAGCCGTCATATCCCATTGTGGCAGGGTTGCACTCGGTCGTAATCTCGCAATCCTCTGCGATACGAAACTTTGTGCACACAACATTTAAAATTTTACAAAGTTGCTCTGCCTCAAGGATTGTAGGCGTACCTCCGCCAAAATATATAGTGTCAACCGTATCATCGCACTCTGCAAAATTTTCCACCTCTCTGCAAAGTGCATCAATATATCCGGTCTTTTGGCAATGAGGTGCAACGCGGGAATTAAAATCACAATAATTGCACTTTGACGCGCAAAACGGAATATGAATATAAATCCCAAGTGACACCGAAAACACCTCTTAATCCAGTTTAAGCACAGACATAAACGCCTCCTGAGGTACCTCAACGGAGCCTACCTGACGCATACGCTTTTTACCTTCTTTCTGCTTTTCAAGCAGTTTCTTCTTACGGGTGATATCACCGCCGTAACACTTGGCAAGTACGTCTTTGCGCATTGCCCTAACTGTCTCTCTGGCGATTATCTTACCGCCGATTGCCGCCTGAATCGGCACCTCAAACAACTGCCGTGGGATAACATCCTTCAGTTTTTCTGCCATTCTTCTGCCTCTGCCGTAGGCACGCTCTTTATGCACTATAAAAGAGAGCGCGTCGACCTGCTCGCCGTTTAGCAGCATATCAAGTTTAACAAGTTCTGCTTTTTCAAATCTTGCAAACTCATAGTCAAAGGATGCATATCCTCTTGTTCTTGACTTGAGTGCATCAAAAAAGTCATATATTATCTCATTTAGCGGAAGTTCGTAATTAAGCGAAACTCTTGTATCGTCGATATATGTCATATCGATATAAGTACCACGACGCTCCTGACAAAGTTCCATAATACTGCCGACGTATTCTTTAGGGCTCATAATAGACGCCTTTACAATCGGCTCCATCATATAGTCAATCTCTGACGGGTCAGGCAGATTGGTCGGGTTGTCGATTGCAAGTTCTTCTCCGTCGGTTTTGATTACGATATATTCAACAGACGGTGCAGTGGTTACAAGGTCCAGGTTATACTCACGCTCAAGCCTCTCCTGAATAATTTCCATATGCAAAAGCCCAAGGAAGCCGCATCTGAAACCAAATCCAAGCGCCACCGAGGTCTCTGCCTCAAAGTTAAGTGCGGCATCGTTTAACTGAAGTTTTTCAAGAGCCTCTCTCAAATCATCATATCTTGCGCCATCGGCAGGATAGATACCACAGTAAACCATTGATTTTACTTCTTTATATCCCGGTAGCGACTCTGCTGCCGGATTTTCTGATGTGGTGACCGTATCGCCAACCCTTACATCCTGAATACTCTTAATACTTGCCGCGATATAGCCAACCTCACCTGCCTCTAGTTGAGCCGCAGGCGCCAGTCCGTTCGGGCTGAGGTATCCAATCTCAACAACATCAAACTCACTGCCGGTTGCCATCATCTTTATGGTCTGTCCAGCTTTTAACTTTCCGTCCTTCATACGGACATAGACAATAACCCCTTTATATGGGTCATAGTAAGAGTCAAATATAAGCGCTTTAAGGGGCGCTGTCTCGTCTCCCTTTGGCGACGAAACATGTTCTACGACTTTTTCAAGCACCGCATCTATATTTATACCGTTTTTAGCAGAGATGCAGGGTGCTTCCTCGCAGTCTATGCCGATTACGTCCTCTACCTCTTTCTTTATCTCATCAGGGCGTGCCGCCGGTAAATCAATCTTGTTGATTACGGGCACAAGTTCTAAGTCGTGCTCAAGGGCAAGATAGGTATTTGCAAGGGTCTGTGCCTCGATGCCCTGCGCCGCATCAACTACCAGAATCGCACCCTCGCAGGCTGCAAGGCTTCTTGAAACCTCATAGTTAAAGTCAACGTGCCCCGGGGTGTCGATAAGGTTTAAGACGTACTCCTGTCCGTCCTTTGCCTTGTATATAAGTTTTACGGCACGGGCTTTTATAGTAATGCCACGCTCACGCTCAAGGTCCATATTATCGAGAATCTGCTCCTGCATCTCTCTCTGGGTAAGGGTGCCCGTCAGTTCCAGAATTCTGTCTGCAAGGGTACTCTTTCCGTGGTCGATGTGGGCGATTATCGAAAAGTTTCTTATATTATCGCGACGATTGTTCATCGGTCATCCTCCTGTGTTTAATGCTCATAATATATTCTACCATATATTATCTATAGTTGCAACAAAAACATTTTATAAAATCCAATTAAAAAGTTCATGCTTTGCCAAAACTTTTGGCAAAGCATGAGAAACACTAATACCCTATAACAAGTTTGCCGAGGGACAAAATCAGGGGCATCGTTATCGCTGACAAGACAGTAATTATAACCACCGCGTTTGTGGCATAACGATAGTCTCTGTCATAGAGTTGAGACAGCATACTTACCGCTGTCGCAGTTGGCGTGACCGAGCAGATAAATCCCACAAGACGTATGTTCTGCGGCATTGGAATAAACGCAAACACAACCATCATAATAAGCGGAAGCAAAATAAGTTTTAAAAACGCAAGTTTATAATAGCACAACTTTTTAAGTTCTCTCTTCAAATCTGTCTGCGCCAGAAGTGCACCGAGCACAATCATAGCAAGAGGTGTGTTTAAAGACCCGATTGCGTTTACCGCAGTGTATACGCTGTTTGGCAACTTCCATGGCGAGCAAAAAATTATAACTCCGCCCACAAACCCGATAATCCCGGGGTTTAAAAGAATTTTCTTTATGTCAAGTTTTTCTTCAGGTTTCATCAGTTTTACACCGTATGACCATATAAGAACAGACAAGGCAATCACGCTTACAGACCCAAAGAATATACCCGTCTCTCCCGCCAGCGCCTGAAGTATAGGAAATGCCATAAACCCGTTGTTTGGCAAAACAATACTCAGTCTGTTTTCAGGATAGACAGAAGTCTTCTTTCTGTATATAAGTTCTGCTGCGGTTATATGAATAAAATAAGTAAGCAAAACCGCCGCAAACATAATAATCCACTGACCGAACAAGTCTTTGTCAAACTCTCTCTGATAAGCGGCAATCAAAATCATAGGTGTCACAACTTTTAAAAGAAGCGCTGACATCTGTTTTGTTCCCTCTTCGTTTATCATTTTAACCTTGAACATAATATATCCCACGACCACCATCAGCGCCATAGAAAATATCTGTCCGCAAACCGTCAAAAAATATTCTAACATATGTTGTCACCTTTTTATTATCTTCTGTAATATTATTTGTAAATTGCAAAATTTAAAACATTGTTTAAATATATTCAATATAAAAGAGCCCCCTATGATATCAGGGGCTCGTTTATACTGTAATTTTAGTTCTTTAAACTGTGAATAGGCGCAGGGATTCTGCCGCCTCTGTTAATAAATTCTTCGCTTGAGTAATTATGAACAGGCATAACAGGTGCCGCACCCAGAAGGCCGCCAAACTCAACACTGTCGCCAACGGCTTTGCCTGCCGCGGGGATAATACGCACCGCGGTGGTCTTCTGATTTATCATACCTATTGCCATCTCATCGGCAATAATTGCAGAAATAGTAGACGCAGGTGTGTCTCCGGGTACTGCAATCATATCAAGACCGACAGAGCATACACAAGTCATTGCTTCAAGTTTGTCAAGGCAAAGCGCGCCGCACTCTGCCGCCGCAATCATACCTGCATCCTCACTTACGGGGATAAAGGCACCCGAAAGGCCGCCAACATAACCTGACGCCATAACACCGCCTTTTTTTACTGCATCGTTAAGAAGAGCAAGGGCTGCGGTTGTTCCGTGAGTTCCGCACTTTTCAAGACCCATTTCTTCTAATATATAGGCAACACTGTCACCAACCTCGGGAGTTGGGGCAAGAGACAAATCAACAATACCAAATGGGACGTTAAGAGCCTTTGAAGCTTCCTGAGCAACAAGTTGACCCATTCTTGTAATCTTAAACGCGGTTCTCTTTATAGTTTCGGCAACCACGCCAAAGTCCTGACCTTTAATCTGCTCAAGTGCGTACTTTACAACACCGGGGCCGCTTATGCCGACATTGATAACACAATCACCCTCGCCAACGCCGTGGAAAGCACCTGCCATAAATGGGTTATCCTCAACAGGGTTTGCAAAAACAACGAGTTTTGCACATCCCATAGAATTATTATCTGCAGACATCTGTGCAGTCTTTACGATGGTCTCGCCCATAAGTTTTACGGCATCCATATTGATGCCTGCCTTTGTTGTGGCAACGCCAACAGATGAGCACACTCTCTCGGTTGAGCAAAGAGCCTCAGGGATTGACTTTATAAGTTTTGTGTCTCCGTCAGAAAAGCCCTTGTATACCAAAGCAGAATATCCACCTATAAAGTTTACGCCCGTCTCTCTTGCGGCGCGGTCAAGGGTTTTTGCAAACATTACATAATCATCTGTTTTGCTGGCCGCTGCAACAAGGCTGACAGGTGTAACGGATATGCGCTTGTTTATAATAGGTATACCGTATCTGCGGCTGATTTCCTCGCCTGTTTTTACAAGGTCTTTTGCATATCTTGTTATTTTATCATAGATTTTCTGGCAGGCACGTTCTGCACTCTCGTCCGCACAATCAAGCAGGGAAATACCCATAGTGATTGTTCTGATATCGAGATGCTCGTCCCTTATCATTTTTATAGTTTCGACAATCTCATTCGTACTTATGTTTATCATACATCAAATCCTCCATGGGCTATTTTAGATTCTGTGCATAGAGTTAAAAATATCTTCGTGCTGAATACGGATTTCAACTGAAAGTTCTTTAGAAAGTTCATCAAGTTTTTCTGCAACTTCCGAAAATCCGATTGTGCACTTCTCTATATCCACAAGCATAACCATTGTAAATATGTTCTGGATAATAGTCTGTGTGATGTCAAGAATATTAATCTCATACTCTGCAAGCAAAGCACTTGTCTTTGCGATAATCCCTGTTCTGTCCTGTCCCATTACTGTTACAACTGCTCTCATATTTTTTATCTCCTATGTTTTTATTATCGGCAAACTGCCGTTGTTTTTCAAACATAAAACATCCGTCTGTTTCCCTTATTGTATTATACTGCGTATATTCATTTTCTGTCAAGGATATTTTAGATAAAAACGCCGCATCTGCAAAGGGATTTTCCGTCACAATTATGATGCATTGCAGAAATCACAAAATAAGTTTAAAAAATTTTTGTTTTTTGCGGAACTTATTTTTACTTTTTGCGTCTAACCAAATGTAAACATAAAAAACACGAAAGGAATCTAAACAAAATGAACAAGATTTTTAAGAAATTCTCAGCAGTTGCGGCAATCGCTGCACTTATCTCAGCAGGAGCGGTTTTTGCAACCGAAACAGAAGAAATCACAACCACCGCTTTTGAGCCTATGACATCAAACTATGAGGTTATAAACGATGTAACAATGCTTCCTCTCCGCGCAGTTGCAGAGCACTTTGGTTACACAGTTGAGTGGCACGGCGAGAGCCAGTCGGTTTCTTTGACAAAGGGCGCACACTACATCACCTTTGCAATTGATGAAGACGCTTACTCTTTCTCCAGAATGGCACCCCAGAGCCTTGGCACAGCACCGATTTTGTTCGGCGACACAACAACTTATGTTCCGCAGAACTTCTTCTGTGAACTTTTAAACCTTAACTGCAAACTTGTAGAGGGCGGCATTGAAATCAGCATCCCAAACATTGTTACAGTTAAAGAAGTTACCGAAGACGGCACTCTCTTGGTTGCTGACGATGTATACGGCGAGGTTCTTGTCCTCATCGGTGAGGAAACTGTTATCACCGCAAACGGCGAAGCAGTTGCCACTGATGTAATCACAAAGGACCAGGCCCTTGAAGTTGAATATTCTCAGCAGATGACAAGAAGCATTCCTCCGCAGACAACCGCAATCTCTATTGAAGTTTTAAACCTCCCCGTAGAGAATGAGGAAGTTTCTGAACTTGCACCTGTTGTAACTACCATCACAGCAGTTAACGAGGACGGTTCTGTCACAGTTGGCGAAGGCATGGACGAAGTTATCGTTTATGTAACCGAAGAAACAGTTATCACAAAGAATGGCGAAGCAGTTTCTGCTGATGCTCTCACAGAGGGTCTTGAGATTTCAGTTCTCTATGCAGACTTTATGACAATGAGCATTCCTCCGCAGACAAGTGCTGTTTCTATCGAAATTAAATAATCTACTCCATACAAAAAGGTCTGCCAAATCGGCTGAAATAGTCAATACTTTGTAGACACAAAAAAAGAATATTTTAAGCTGCCTGTTCAAGTCTGTATTGAACAGGCGGTTTTCTTTTTAGTTTTCGCACGGGTTTTATGTAGTTGAAATAATATACTGTTTCATCAACAAC
>JAZSBQ010000119.1:0-16430 GCA_045602485.1 Clostridia bacterium | reverse complement strand
GATACCAAGGATAAGGGCACATGCAATTGATGTGATTTTGATTGCACCAATCTGCAAAGCCATCCCGCCGATACCTGTGATTAAGATAACTGAAGCAACAAAAATATTCTTGTTGTCAGAGAGGTTTACATCCTGAAGCATCTTAAGACCTGATACTGCGATAAAACCATAGAGTGTAATGCAAACACCACCCATTACGCAAGCAGGGATAGTTGCAAGGAATGTTACAAACGGAGCAATGAAGGATGCAATAATCGCAATAATTGCTGTAGCCAGAATAGTTACAACAGATGCATTCCTTGTGATTGCAACGCAACCAACGGACTCGCCGTATGTAGTGTTGGGGCATCCGCCGAATAATGCACCTACCATAGAGCCAACACCATCACCAAGAAGAGTTCTGTGAAGGCCCGGTTCTTCAAGGAGGTCTTTATCAATGATTGTTGAAAGGTTTTTGTGGTCTGCGATATGTTCTGCAAAAACGACAAATGCAACAGGGATATAAGCAACTGCGATAGTTGCGATGTACTGGCCGCTGAGTTCGACGATACCCTTATATGCTGTCATAAATGTAAAATCAGGATACCACTGCATATTTGCAAAAGCACTGAAGTCAATAACAAGTAAATCAGCATTACCGGTCTTAGTTCCGATAAGAGTAAAGATAGTTGCAACAATGTATCCGGCTAAGATACCCATAATAAACGGAATAAGTTTTAACGTCTTCTTGCCATATACTGAGCAAAGGATAACCACCAGAATAGTAACCATAGCACAAACAAAGCCTACCCAGCCGTGTGTACCCATTACATATACACCATTTGCTGCATCAAACTGAGCAAACTTTAAAACATCGCCAACTGCGTTGCCCGCAAGAGAAAGACCGATGATTGCAACGGTTGGACCGATAACAACTGCCGGCATAAGTTTTGCAATCCACTTTACGCCTGCTATCTTAACGATTATTGCAATAACAACATAAACAAGGCCTGCAAAAATCGCACCAATAATCATACCAAGATAGCCAAGAGAAGCCGAAACACCGCCCGCAAATGCCGCAAGCATCGAACCGATGAAAGCAAATGATGAGCCTAGGAAAACAGGGCTCTTACCCTTTGTAAACATCAGATAAATCAATGTTCCCATACCTGCACCAAAAAGTGCTGCAGACTGTGACATTCCATTACCAATAATTGACGGAACCGCGATTGTAGCTGCAAGAATAGCAAGTAACTGCTGGAACGCAAATACTAAAATCTGGCCAAACTTCGGCTTGTCGTTTACTCCATAAATCAAATTCATAATAAACCCTCCAAATTGATTTAGAAATTTGAAATTTTAATATTTTCTACCATTTTATCATAACATTTTACAAAAAGCAACAAATAGATTTATATTTTTTTATAAAATTTACATAACAATCAGGTTATAGAATTTTGCATAAAAATATTTTTTTCCCTTATCAGATCATACTCTGCAACATCAGTGCCGTTAAGATCCTCACAATGCATATTCACGCCTGTTATATTGCTGTTTTGGTAGGTTGTGTAATAGTAAATTCCCTTATCTGTATTACAGCACGAACTGTAATTTGTTATTTCAAAATCTTTACCCACCTGTGCGCAACCTCTTTGCTGATACACCGAATATAAAATGTGAAAGAACTCGTTAACGATCTCCTCCTCCGCTTTACCAAAAATACAATTTAGTTTTATAAAACACGTCTTTACAAATCTCGATACAGAGGACAAATCCCCCGGGAGGCCAAGTCCGCCCATACCCCTGCTGTAGGGACGGAGGTCTATCTTATCAGAAAATAAATTTTCCGGTTCTTTTGCAGTGACAGACAAATAATTAGCGAGATTCTGCATCTGATATTCAAAGGGTGGATTATTGGCAAGCACGCCAACAGGATTGTCATATACCCTAAGACCGTCTTTAGTTTGTTCAACCGTTATTGCACCGGTCTTATCCGCTACAATCCAATGAAGCGGTGACGGCGGCATACTATTATCAAACGCCTCGTCCGTTATATTTATCCTCTCAGTCAGATTTTTCGCCTCTTCAACTGTTTTGCACTTTGATAAAACAAAGGCGATAAACTCATAGGACGCAACATTCTCCGCCTTATCAGATTTCTTCATATATTCAGCATTATAAGGAAAGTTAAGCCCTGCTGCGCTCAGGCCCATTTCGTTGGTCGCATCAAAATATAAAGGGTAGTTGTTACGAATCAGCGCCATACCTATTATGGCATAATGGTTGTTTAAAACCTCACCGCTTGAAAATTTAAACGGGTATCTCCTTGGTGTAATTGCTACCTTCTGCCCAAAATCATATTCATAGTCAAGATTTCTTCCAAAATAATTATCTCCTGCACAAACCGAAATTGCAGTACACATAATATCGCCTCCGCAACTATTTTGCACATATAAGACAAAAAAATACCGAGGGACATCCCCTCGGTATTTTTATTTTATCTCCCAGTTTATGGGGTCTTCCCCCATTTGTTTTAAAAACTCGTTACACTTTTTAAAATGTCCGCAGCCGAAAAATCCGTTGTATGCAGAAAGCGGACTCGGATGTGCACAGGATAATATCTTATGTATGGGATTGGTGACAACGCTTGCCTTCTTTTTGGCATTTGCACCCCATAGCATAAACACAATAGGCTTTTCTCTCTCATTTAAAAGTTCTATGACTTTATCGGTAAAAATTTCCCATCCAATGTCCTTATGGCTGTTTGCCTGACCCTCTCTCACCGTCAGGGTGGCATTTAAAAGAAGTACACCCTGCTTTGCCCAGTCGGTCAGTTCTCCGTGACCCGGCGGCTCTATGTTGAGTTCATCGTGCATTTCTTTAAATATATTCTTAAGAGACGGCGGCTGAGGAACCCCTTTTTTTACCGAAAAACAAAGTCCGTGCGCCTGTCCCTCCTCATGATATGGATCCTGACCTATTATTACGGCTTTAACATCAGAATATGACGTATATCTCAGTGCATTGAATATATCATACATATCAGGATATATAGTCTGGCTTCTATATTCATTTGCAAGAATTTTGCAAAGTTTTAAATAGTACTCCTTTTCAAACTCTTCCCTTAAAAGTTCATCCCATTCGTTGCCGATGTTTACCATATAAATCATCTCCCGTTTAAATCTATTATACCGTCATCTTAAAATTTATCTGTTCTCATTATACAACACATTTATAAAAAAATAAAGCATTATCTTAAAATGCAAAAAATGTATATTTCCCTTTAGCAATCATATACTATATACGATTTTTATTTTTGCCAAAGACCATGCGTAAAGGAGTCTCTTTGTATGCACGCAGTTATTATTCCAAACTCAACCCAGACCTCTCTCAGCCCACTTCTGTGCAACAGACGCATAAACGAACTTCCGCTTATGGGCATTTCTGTCGAGCAACACATACGCATGCATCTGTCAAAGCACAATATCGTCAGCATAACATTCATAAGAGATTTTTCTTATGACAGTTTGCTAAGGCTGTCAGACAATGACGGTATCTTATCCGTAGAAAATAATCTGATTACTGCAGTTGATATTGGGGAGGTTATCGCCGCCCACCACAAGGCCCAATCCGACATAACAATAGTGCTGAGACCTCTCAAAAATTCTGCCACACGTTGCATCAGGTCAGTTTCCGGCATGACAATTACCAATCCACAGGGAAGTAAATTCAACATCAGAGAGACAGAGATTGAAGGAATTTATATATACTCAAAAACCGCTCTTAAAGTTTTAAAAGATGCACCGCATAATTTAAATGAGCACGAAATTTTAAGTTATGCATCCGACAATGGCCTGAAAATATCTGGGCATCTTACTCCACACCACTCCGTAACAATCTCAGGCATTTGCGATTACAGACAATGTCACAAAGATATTCTGGATGGCACATTGCCTAATTATCTGCCCGGGACACAAATTCGCGACGGTTTTTTTATGGAAAACGACGTCTGCTTAGAGAGTGGGGTAAAAATCGAAACCCCTGTTTATATATCAAGGGGCTGTCATATTGAAAAGGACGCAAAAATAGGCAGCGGGACTTTTATAGGCAGAGATTGTTCGGTAAAATCAGGTGCGACTCTTTGCCGGTCAATAATTGGCTCTTCCTGCACTTTATCCGAGAACACTTCTGTAAACGGCGGAATCCTCGACAACAATATTAATCTTGGCAAAAACACCGATATTATGGACAGCGCCATAATTGGCAGCGGTTGCAGAATTGAAAAGGATTGTGTTATAAATTCAGGGGTCAAGGTCTGGCCAAACAAACGTATTTTGCAGGGCACACGTCTTAATGATAACTTAATATGGGGAAGCGTAGGCACAGAAAAACTGTTTTCAAACGGCAAGATATGTGGCGAAATTAACGTCGATATTACACCTGAATTTATGGCAAAACTGGGTGCCGCCCTTGGCACTATGTACAGAGGGTGTAAAATCGGACTGAGTTATGACTCCGCTCCTGTCTGTCAGACCTTTGCCTCTGCCACATTGTCAGGTCTTGTCTCAACAGGCGCCAAAATCTATAACCTTGGTGAACAAAGCCTGCCCGCATCCCGTCTTGGTACACGTTTTTTCAATACTGCGATGACCTTGCATATCAGTCAGTCCAGCGCAGACGGAGGCTTTTGTCCTGAACTTGAGTTTATCGAGAGTGACGGCTCGTCGTTTTCTGAGGCAAACCAACAGAATTTGGAGAGTGTATTTTTAAACAACATTTTTCTCAGAACAGACACAAAAAAACTTCAGGATTATCTTGACCTTAGTCAGTACCGGCTTTTTTATATTCAGGAAATTTTAAACGGCCTCAAGAGCACCCGCTTTGAAAAAAATATGGAAATCAGGACTCACTCTGAAACTTTGTCAGACATCCTCGAGGTTTTGCTCGGCGAGGTAGAAAATATGGCTCAATACAACTCACCTGTGGAGTTTTCTGCAGACCTTAGTTTCAATGGGCAAAAAGTTACTCTGTACGCAAAAGACGGCAAACGCCTTGACAGGCCTGCCATTATGTATATAACTTCAGTAATCCTGATTCGCTATTTCGGGTGCAAAACCATAGCCCTGCCCATATACGCGCCGTCTGCCCTTGAAGAAATGCTGTACCGCGAAAAAATTAATATTATAAAATGCGGTACATCGTCTGCAGAATTTATAAACACACTTTTAAAAAACAATCTCTATGCGCAGTTCCGTCTGTGCTTTGACGGAATTTTCTGCGCTGTTTCGCTTCTCGATTTTTTAAACTTCCACAACATCAGTTTTGATATGCTTGCAAAAGAGCTGCCGAAACAAATCAGCCTTGAAACCGAGGTAGAATGTCCATGCAGCCGCAAGGCAAAAATAATAGAGAATCTGCACGAAAAGTATGGTCATAATAAAATTGATGTAACTGACGGAATAAAAATATATCAAAACAACGGATGGGTGCTTATTATCCCCGAAAAGCACAGGCACTATGTAAAAATTATAACAGAGGGTACAAGTATGGAAGTTGCAGAGGAAATAAGTGCCGAATTTACCAATCAAATAAAAAAACTTGCAAAACTGCAGTAAATGGTGTATAATATAAAGCGATTGATTTGTTCGGACCCTTGTATGCGGTGGTTAAACACAGTTTAATCATCGCGTGCAACCTTTATGACCCGATGCTTGCGACACAAAAAGATTGATTTGAGCGGACTATTTTAATAACAACCAGATTCCCCTACGGACGGCAATGGGAATTTACCACAACAAAATGGAAGCAACTTTGTTCTTCCTCTTATTTTTGTTGTACGAATACATATTTTTTAAGGAGGATATAATTTGAAGAAAACTGAAAAAATCAAGTGGATTCCGCTTGGTGGCTTAAACGAAATAGGAAAGAACATGAACGTCTTTGAGTATGGCAACGATGCTATAATCTTAGACTGCGGTATGGCTTTTCCGGATGACGATATGCCTGGTGTTGATATTGTTATCCCTGAAATCACATACCTTCATAAAATATCAGACAAAATCAGAGCAATTGTGCTGACACATGGTCACGAGGACCATATCGGTGCCATACCATATGTTTTGAAGGAATTTAACGTTCCTGTCTACGGAACAAGACTTACCCTTGGTATTTTAAAGAACAAACTTGCAGAGCACGGAATTTTAAACTCTGCAAAACTAATCAATCTTGAAGCTGGAGACACGGTTAAAATCGGTGCTTTTAAAGTTGAATTTATTCATACAAATCATTCAATCGCAGATGCAGTAGCCATTGCCCTGCACACACCTGCAGGCGTTATTCTGCACACAGGTGACTTTAAAATTGACCCTACCCCAATTGACGGGGGTATGATTGACCTTGCCCGCATAGGTGAACTTGGCAACAAGGGTATTCTTGCTCTTATGTCTGACAGTACAAACGCCGACAGATCAGGCTTTACTATGAGTGAGAGTACAATCGGCAAAACCTTTGACAACCTTTTTGACAGAGGCGCTGATAAAAGAATCATTATTGCAACCTTTGCATCCAATGTACATAGGGTGCAGCAAATTGTAAACTCTGCCTATACTCACGGCAGAAAGGTTGCCGTTTCCGGCAGAAGTATGGAGAATGTTTTAAACGCCGCAATCGAACTTGGCTATATGAACATTCCTAAAAACACCCTGATTAGCATTGACGAAATCAATCGCTATCCAAAGGATAAACTTGTAATCATTACAACAGGAAGCCAGGGCGAGCCTATGTCTGCCCTGACAAGAATTGCTTTTTCTATCCACAAAAAAATCAATATCGAACCAACCGATCTTGTTATAATTTCTGCAAGTCCGATTCCCGGCAACGAAAAAAACGTGGCAAATGTAGTAAACGAACTTTTAAAGCACGGCGCAGAAGTTGTCCACGAAAGAGAGGACGATGTCCACGTATCAGGACACGCCTGTCAGCAGGAGCAACAGATAATTCTTGCCCTTGCAAAACCGAAATACTTTATTCCGGTCCATGGAGAGTACCGTCATTTGTGCCGTCACAGAGACCTTGCTCTGCAGACGGGTATAAATTCCAAAAACATTATCATATCAGACCTTGGTAAGGTTCTTGAGCTCTCTAAAAACGGTGCTAAGTTCGCCAGCACAGTACCGGCGGGCAAGGTTCTGGTTGATGGTCTCGGTGTCGGCGATGTCGGCAACATCGTGCTGAGAGACAGAAAACATCTGGCAGAGGACGGCATAATCATCGTTGTTCTGACCATAGACAAATCAAGTGGAGAGTGCGTATCAGGCCCTGATATTATTTCCCGTGGTTTTGTATATGTAAGAGAGTCAGAAGACCTTATGGATTCCATAAGAGAAATCTCTGCTGAGGTTGTTGACAAGTGCACAGAAGGTGCAAATGTAAACTGGACTACAATAAAGACAAGACTTAAAAACGACATCGGCAGTTATTTATACTCAAAGACAAAGCGCCGTCCGATGATACTGCCAATTATAATGGAAGTATAGTTTATATATAAAAATGCGACCCTATGGGTCGCATTTTTATAATTATAATATGCTCATTTTCTTTATTTTGATTTCTTCAACAGGGGTACCGCCCTCGGGGCCTCTGCGCTCTACTTTTAAAAAGTCGTCAACAGTCTCCATGCCCTCTGTAACCTTGCCAAATGCTGCATACTGACTGTCCAGAAATGTGCAGTCTCCATAGCAGATAAAGAACTGACTGCTCGCTGAATTCGGGTTCATAGACCTTGCCATTGATACAACTCCGCGGGTGTGTGATAATGTGTTCTGAGGAAATCCGTTCTGCAAAAACTCTCCCTTGATATTCTTGCCGCTGCCTCCCATACCTGTGCCTGTCGGGTCTCCGCCCTGAGCCATAAAATCATCTATTACACGATGAAATATAACTCCGTCGTAAAAACCTTCCTTTACCAGACCTTCAAAGTTCGCTGCTGTCTCCGGCGCGAACTCTGGCATAAGTTCAATTATAAATTCACTGCCGTTTTCCATTTCTACTTTTACTTTTGTGTTTGCCATTTTATTTACCTCCTGTTTGCTTTTTGTTTAATATCTCGCCTGCATTATAAACATCTGTCATTATATCCTCTACAGACAGATTATCATAAACCTCTGCATATATATCAATTTCTCCTCTTAGGGATGTCTTAAGCTCACTGATTCCGACAACTCTCCTGAGTATATGATGCCCATAGTCAGTTTCTACAACATCGCTGATTTCGTTGTACTCAAGCGAGAATGCAGCAGTCTCAAACTCAGGCACCATAACGCCTTTACCAAAACTGTAACCCGCAGGCGGCTGGCCGGGGTCCTCATTGTACTGTGACATAAGTTTTTCAAAATCTTCTCCTGCTTTTGCTTTTTCTAAAACTTCCTTGATAACCGCCTCAGGATTTGAGTGCTTTTCGCTGTCATTCTTAATCAGAATATGCTGAGCACATACCTCTCCACTGCTTTTAAAGTTCTGTAAAACTTCCTCGTCATCAATATACTTTTTTCTGTTCTGGTTAAAATCTTCCTCAACCTTCTGATAACCCACATTCAGTCTTGCAACCTTCTCATACCCATCAGCCGAAGAAAAACCCATAGCACGCAACGCAATTTTGAATTCTTCTTCTCCATTGTCAGTCTTGTACTGCTCCATTGACGCCATTATGTCCTTCATATCTTCGTCAGTTACTTTAACTCCCTTTTCTTCGCCAAGTTTTACCATTGCAACATAGTCAGCATAATCACCAAGAGCACGGCTTTTTATTGCCTCTGCCACAGTCTCGCCGCTGTCTGTTTTGGAATTCCAATCAATCTTTGTAAAATCACCGTCAAAATCCGGATTTGTTACCTGTATCTCTTCTATTGCATTCTGAATGATAAAGTATTTGTAGGCATCTGTGGTCATTTCAAATCCATTCATAGTGGCAACAACTGCGTTTTGATCCCCTGTCACTTCGTCAATCGACGCATTGTTACTTCCGCATCCTGCAAAAACTGCGATGCAAAGCTCAAGTATAATAATTGTTGAAATTATTTTCTTATTCATTTTACCCATCTCCCCATTTTACACCATATTTTGTTTGTCTTTTTCCAGTTGTTCTCTTAATTTATCAAGGCTGTCAAACTTCTTTATATCTCGCAGAAATTTACAGAACTCTATTTCTACAACCTCGCCGTAAAGTTGGTCAAACGCACCGTCTATGTGGGTCTCTATGCAAAAATTTCCGTTCTCAACCGTCGGCTTTGAGCCAATATTGGTTATAGATTTGTATATCTTATCGCCAACTCTTGTCCGGGTTACGTACACTCCAAACTTCGGCATCGCCATACCCTGAGGCAATTCAACATTTGCAGTCGGAAATCCAAGCAATTTTCCACCTATCTGGTTTCCCCTGACTACCTCTCCTTTTACCGAGAAATATTTGCCAAGCATTTTTTTAGCACCTTCTGCATCACCCTCTGCGAGTTTTTCTTTGACTCTGGTGCTTGAAACTACCTCGCCGTCTTGTTTAACTCCGGGCATAACCGTCACACGGATATTATATTTTGCACATTCTTCCCTCAAAAGTTCCGCGTCACCGACACCGCCTTTTCCAAAACGGTAATTATAACCTACCGAAACGAGAGATGAATTAAACATATCCCGCAGATATACAGACACAAAATCCTTATACTCTATATTCATATAGTCAGCATCAAATTGTGCAATACACACTATATCAACATCAAGTTCTTTCAGAATTTCAAGCCTTTTTTCAAGGCTGTTCACCGACAGAACCTTATCTCCCGTTATCACCTCTATGGGGTTGTTCTCAAATATATGTATAAGGGACTTGAGCCCATTCTCTCTTGCATATTTTACCACATTTGCAATTATCTCAGTGTGCCCTATATGCATCGAATCAAACTGTCCAAGAGCAACGGCAGTTTTTGTGTTACTTGTCACATTCCGCAGTTTTTCTGCGTCTGTTTTTAAGTTATAAATCTGCACTGCCATCCCTCCTTATTACAATCCCTCATCCAGGCTGGGTTTGGGACATTTGTGAATGTCCCCTACAATTGTTTGCGGTTTCCATATTTGTAGGGGCGGATATCATCCGCCCGTTGGTTCAGGACGAACAAGCCCCTTACTCCTGATAAAAGGTCTTTAATATCTTTAAAACACCGTCTTCGCATTCGGAAATTGTTAAAAATCTTGCGCTCTCATCGTAGACACGGTATGTTGTTCCCTCATCTATTCCCTGCACGCTGACTCTTACACCGTTGCACATCAGTTTTGCTTTTCTCTGAGACAATGTCAGCCTTGGAAACTCGCCAAAGACTTCGTCAACAGCCATAAGAAAACTCATATCTCCTGCTTCATACATTTTCTCTACATCTTCAAGGGTATATGATGCGGATATATCAAAAATTCCTGACTTTGTCCTTTCAAGCCCTGACATATGGGCAAAACAACCAAGATTTCTGCCTATATCATCGCAAAGGGTGCGTATATATGTGCCCTTTGTGCAATCCACCCTCATAGAAAATTTTCTATTTTCAAGGTCAATCCCCAAAACTTCTATATTATCTATTCTGACCTGTCTTGGCTTTCTCTCTATCTCAACGCCGTCACGGGCAAGTTCATAAAGTTTTTTGCCATCAACTTTTATAGCAGAATACATAGGGGGTATCTGTTCTATATCCCCAATAAATTCTGCAACTGTGCGACGTATATCTTCTGCGCCTACATTTACATCCGCCGTCTCAGTCACAGTGCCTGAGGCGTCAAGGGTATCAGTCGCAGACCCTAAAGTTACCTCTGCGATATACTGCTTGTCCTTAGCCGTCAGCATATCTGCAACCTTGGTTGCCCTGCCGATGCACATGGGCAAAACCCCTGATGCATCTGGGTCAAGTGTCCCTGTGTGCCCTATTTTTTTGATAGACAAAAGCCGCCTCAGTCTGTACACCACATCGTGGGATGTAATACCAAGGGGCTTATTTATATTTATTACACCGTTCATATTTTCACCATTTTGCTACAAACGCTTTTCTATTTCTGCAATCAATCTTTCAATATTGTCTTCAAGTTTGCCATCCATCACAGAATATCCTGCCGCACGGACATGTCCGCCGCCGCCAAAGGTTTCCGCAATTTTTGCCACATCCACATATCTTGCAGAGCGAAGGCTTACCTTATACTCGTTCTCTCCGCGTTGTCTGATGTATACGCCTACTTCTACACCTTCTATGCTGGTGGGAAGAGTAACGATTCCTGCCGCATTTTCTTCTTTAACCCCGAACTCTTCAAAGTCGAAGTTTTTAAGTGTCAGCATTGAAATTCTTCCGTCGCCAAAATACTTAAGCGAGTTTACCGCCTTTGCCTTAAGTGCAAGATATTCTCTTGTAACTGTATCAAATATTCTCTTAGAAACCTCTGCAAAATCAATGCCCATATCAATCAGTTCCGCGGCAATGCGGTGGGTATCTCCCGTAACAGAAGAATATTTAAAGTTTCCTGTGTCTGTTGCCATACCAATATAAACATTGGTTGCCGCATCAACAGATAACTCTGCGTGCATCTCTTTAAACAAGAGCCACATAAGTTCGCAGGTGGACGAAACATCACATACAACCGTCTCTTCTGCAAACTTAATATGGGTAACATGATGGTCAACTGCCGCAGTATTTGTATGCAAAGCAAACACATCCTGCCACTTGCCAAGTCTTCTGGCATCAGCACAGTCAAGCGCTATCAACATATCGCATTTTTCAACATCGGCATCACCGCCATCAAACCCTTTTATAAGGGCCGAAAGTTTATCTTCGATTCCGCCGCAGAGGAAAACCTCTGCATTCTTACCCATATCCGAAAGTGCAAGTTTTAAAGCATAAGCACTACCCATGGCATCGCCGTCGGGATTTACATGGGTAAAAATCCCGACGGTATTTGCCTTGTTTAATTTTGCAATAATCTTCTCAAACATATCTGCGCCCTCTTGCTAAAGTTCTTTAAGAATCTCGTTTATGTGTGCGCCGTATTCAATTGAATCGTCAATCACAAACGTAAACTCTGGAGTGTTTCTGAGGTTAAGTCTATGTCCAACCTCACGGCGGATAAAACCGCTTGCACTTTTAAGTGCCGCAAGGGCTCCGACCTTGACCTCTTCACTTCCCATTACACTTATATAGGCTTTTGCAAACTTTAAATCCTTGGTCACTTTTACTGCAACAACTGTGACCATAATAGGCAGTCTGGGGTCTTTGAGTTCTCTTATAATTGCACTGAGTTCTCTCTTAACCTCTTCAGATATTCTGTCTGTTCTGCTGTAATTTGCCATTTATTACACCTCTACCTGCTCCATTACATATGCTTCGATAACGTCGCCCTCTTTAATGTCGTTATACTTATCAATGCTGATACCGCATTCATAACCTGAGTTAACTTCCTTGACATCATCCTTAAATCGCTTGAGTGAGCCAAGTTCACCCTCGTGGATAACAATACCGTCACGAACAACACGCACAAGGCTGCTGCGCAGAACCTTACCGTCGGTAACATAAGCACCGCCGATAGTTCCGACACCTGATACCCTGAATGTTGTTCTGATTTCAACGTGACCGATAACTGCCTCGCGGAAGGTCGGCTCAAGCATACCCTTGAGAGCCTTTTCGATATCTTCGATTGCATCATAGATTACTCTGTAGAGTCTGATGTCAACCTCTGAATTCTGCGCCGATACATCTGCACCTGCGGTGGGTCGAACGTTAAATCCGACAATAATCGCATTGGATGCGCTTGCCAGCATAACGTCTGACTCTGTAACTGCGCCAACCGCTCCGTGGATAACGTTTACTCTTACTTCCTCATTGGATATACGTACAAGTGACTGAGTAACCGCCTCAACACTGCCCTGTACGTCTGCCTTAACAATGATGTTAAGGTCTTTCATCTTACCTGCTTCGATATGTTCAAAGAGGTTATCAAGAGATATAGCAGTTGTCTTCTGCTGACGGCTCTGCTTTTCTTTAAACTTTCTTGCCTCTACAACTTCACGGGCTTTACGCTCATCTGCTACCGCATAGAAAACGTCACCGCCCTCTGGCACCTCAGAGAGGCCGAGAATCTCAACCGGGATTGACGGGCCTGCTTTTTTAACAGCCTTGCCCTTGTCATCATTCATTGCACGAACGTGACCTACTGCAGTACCTGCAACAACGATATCACCAATCTTAAGTGTACCATTTTGTACAAGTACTGTTGCAACAGGACCTCTGCCCTTATCAAGTTTAGACTCAATAACTGTACCCTTTGCAGCACGGTCAGGATTTGCCTTGAGTTCTTTCATCTCTGCAACAAGAAGAACCATATCAAGAAGTCCGTCTATATTTGTGCCCTGCTTTGCAGAAACCTCGCAGCAGATAGTATCTCCTCCCCATTCCTCGGGCACGAGGCCGTGCTCGGTAAGTTCCTGCTTAACTCTGTCGGGGTTTGCACCCTCTTTATCAATTTTGTTGATTGCAACAATAATAGAAACCTCTGCCACTTTTGCGTGGTTTATAGCCTCTATTGTCTGAGGCATAATACCGTCATCCGCTGCAACTACAAGGATTGCAATATCCGTAACCATCGCACCACGGGCACGCATTGCTGTAAACGCCTCGTGGCCCGGGGTATCAAGGAATGTGATTTTCTTGTCACCCACTCTAACTCTGTGCGCACCTATGTGCTGAGTAATACCACCAAACTCGCCCTCGGTTACGTTGGTGTTTCTTATAGAGTCAAGAAGCGATGTCTTACCATGGTCAACGTGACCCATTACAACAACAACGGGTGAACGTGGCTTTAACATTTCTTCTGTATCCTCGGTATCATTAAAAAGTTTTTCCTCTTCTGTAAGGATAATTTCTCTTTCAAATGTTCCGCCAAGTTCCTCTACGATAAGGGATGCGGTATCAAAGTCTATTACCTCGTTAACCGATGCCATAATGCCAAGAAGCATAAGTTTTTTGATAATCTCTGTTGCAGGGCGCTTCATTCTCTCCGCAAGTTCTCCGACAGTAATTTCAGCCGGAATAAGAACATGAAGAACCTCTGTCTTCTCTTTCTTCTCCTTGCGCTTTATCATATCCTCAGGCTCAGGCTTTTGCTTTGTGCCCATCTGCTTGTTCTTTTTTTTCTGATTTATCTTTTCTTTCTTGTTGCCTGATTTTACATTGTCAGGGATGAGGTCTTCAATCTTCTCGTCATCAATTCTGTCAAGGTCAACTGTGTTAACACGAGTGTCAACAGTTCTAAGTTTGCGGCCTACCTCAATCTGGGTTTCTACCACTTCTGTGATATCACCTTCGTCCGCAGAAACATCTTCTGCTTTACTGTCTGCCTTCTTTTCTTTTTCCTTGATTTCTTCTTGTTCTTTTTTCTTTTCATCAAAGATTGAAAAATCACTCACCTGATTCTTCTGTGTATAGTATTCAAAAATTACGTCTAATTCATACTCGGAAAGTGCACTCATATGATTTTTTGTAGAAACATTGTAATCATGAAGAACCTTTACAATTTCCTTGCTGGGAAAACCAAACGCTTTTGAAAGTTCATATGCTCTGATTTTTTCCATATATTTATCATTCCTTTCCTGACTGATTTTCAAAAAGTCCTAAAAGATTTTTTGAAAACCCCTCATTATGCACCGCAATGACTACTGCAAACTTTCTGCCGATTGCCGAACCGAGACTGTTTCTGTCAGCCACTCTTATCAGCGGTATATTGCGGTATTCTCCCATATTGGAGAACTTCTTAACTGTATTACCCGAGGCATCTTCTGATAATATTATCAGGCTTGCCTCCCCTGCTCTTATTTTCTCTGTTGCACGACTTTCTCCTACCGAGAGGGCGCCTGCTTTCATTGAAAGGGAGAGCATCCCCCAAAACTTCGGATTTATTTCTTTATCCATATCAGACATCACCAATCTTTGCAATCTGCGCGTATAGTTCTGCTTCAATTTTACATGAGAAAGCCCTCTCGAGCACTCTGCGCTTTTGCGCATTCTTTATGCAATCACCGTTTTTGCATATATATGCTCCTCTGCCGGGCATCTTGCCCGAAACATCAATGCACACCTCTCCAACCGGAGTTTTTGTAATTCTCAAAAGGTAGCTCTTATCCTTTCTTTCTCTGCAGACTGCGCACATTCTGACAGGGCGCATTATTCCTCATCTCCCGAAGTCTCTGCATCATCTTCAGTGCTTACAGGCTTTGCCGAAATATCAATCTTCCAGCCGGTAAGTCTTGCCGCAAGACGAACATTCTGTCCCTCCTTGCCGATAGCAAGAGACAACTGATCCTCAGGAACAATCACACTGCACATTTTCCTATCCTCATCAACATCAATCGAGAGAACCTCAGCAGGGCTGAGTGCGTTTGCAACATACTCAGCAGTGTTGTCACTATATTTAATAATATCAACCTTCTCACCGCGGAGTTCGCGGATAACTTCCTGAACTCTCATACCCTTTGGGCCGATACAGGTGCCGACAGGGTCAACATTTGGATTTGAAGAATGTACTGCGATTTTACTTCTTGAGCCTGCCTCACGGGAGAGTGATTTAACCTCGATTATGCCCTGACCGATTTCAGGAACCTCAAGTTCAAAAAGTCTGCGCACAAGACCCGGATGTGAACGTGAAACCACAAGATGAACACCCTTAACCGAATCAGCAACCTCAACAACAAAAACCTTGTAACGCTCGCCAACTGCATATCCGTCTGCACGTACCTGTTCGTTGGGCATAAGCACAGACTCTGTGTTCTCAATCTCGAGCATAACATTTCTCTTTTCAATTCTTCGTACCACACCTGTTGCTATGTCATTTTCACGGTCAGAATATTCATTGACCATCTTTTCTCTCTCTGCCTCATGAATTCTCTGCAAAACAACCTGTCTTGCAGTCTGTGCCGCAATTCTGCCAAAAGATGCAGGAGTAACTTCTTTCTCTACTACATCACCGATGTCACATTTCAGGTCAAGTCTCTTTGCTTCCTCAAAACTGATTTGCGTTTCTTTGTCCTCAACCTCTTCTACAACTGTTTTGCGTGCAATTATTCTTATTGCTCCGCCATCCTCATCAAACAAAACACGGATGTCAGAAACTGCACCAAAATGCTTTTTATAAGCCGATATTAATGCACTTTCAAGTGCGTCAAGCACGATATCGCGGCTTATACCTTTTTCTTCTTCAATCAATTCCAGTGATTCAAAAATTTCTGAACTCATTTTCTAAATCATTCCTCGTATAATAAATGTAGTAGTTTTTAGAGTTCCTCTCCAAGAACTATGATATAATTGTTTAGATGCTGTGGATTGGTTATCTCATCCTACCATTCGATGGTTCTCGAAAGGTTCCAACCACAGTCTCTTTGCAATTTG
>JAZSBQ010000118.1:0-7931 GCA_045602485.1 Clostridia bacterium | reverse complement strand
GCTGAACTTAAAATGGCAATTGAAAACGGTATTGGCAGAATAATCGTAGATAACGAAACAGAACTTATACGTTTAAACAATATTGCGTCCGAGCATAATGTATGTGCAAACATTATGTTCAGAATTAAGCCGGGTATTGATGCACACACCCACGACTTTATTATGACAGGACAGATAGATTCCAAGTTCGGCGTTGCGCTTGAGACAGGCGAGGCTGACGAAATTATTAAAAAGGCTATTGCCCTTGAAAACGTTAATGTTACAGGTCTTCACTGTCATATCGGCTCACAGATTTTTGAACTTTCTCCCTTTGAACTTGCCGCAGAAAAAATGATGACATTTATCGCAGATATAAAAGAAAAATACGGTCTTGAGATAAACGAGTTAAATCTCGGCGGTGGCTTTGGAAGCAAGTACGTTGATTCTGATAATCCGATTGACTACGGCAGTTATATGTGTGCAGTCTCAGAGGTAGTTAAGCGTGTTGCAGACGAGCGCAACATCAAGTTGCCTTTTGTAATCGTTGAACCCGGACGTTCAATTGTCGCAGAGGCTGGGCTTACGCTCTACACAGTTGGTTCTGTAAAAGAAATCCCCGGAATCCGCACCTATGTGTCTGTCGACGGCGGACTTAGCGACAACCCAAGATATATTCTGTATCAGGCAGAATATACTGTTGTTTCTGTTGAAAATCCGACAGCAGTTGCTGATAAAAAAATTACGCTTGCCGGCAGATGTTGCGAATCAGGCGATTTAATCGGTGAAGACATCAGTCTGCCCGATGTAAAAGCCGGCGATATTCTCGCAGTACTTACAACAGGAGCATATAACTACTCAATGTCCAGCAACTACAATCGTCTTCCGCGTCCTCCTATCGTAATGATAAAGGATGGCAAGCCAACACTTGCAGTAAGACGTGAAACTTATGATGATATAATAAAGTGTGATCTGTAATTTTGGAGGAATATTATGCTTGGAACCCTTACAACTACACCATTTCCACAAAATTTAATAATTGTTCTGATATATGCTTTCTGTGTATTGCTGAGTATATCCCTTCACGAACTGTCCCACGGACTTGCGGCTTATGCATCAGGTGATAATACTGCAAAATATACAGGCAGGCTTTCACTCAACCCACTCCATCATATGGACCCGTTCGGGGCGTTGTGCCTCTTCCTCTTTGGCTTTGGTTGGGCAAAACCCGTTCCTGTAAATCCCCGCAACTTCAAAAACCCAAAATTGGGTATGGTTGTCACCGCTTTGGCAGGCCCATTTTCAAACTTTGTTCTTGCATTTATAGCGCAGTTTATCGCAGCATTGATTGGCAAACTTACATTTTCATCCGATTCTTCTCTCGGTTACAGTATTGCTATTGTGGCATATATGATTTGCGTTTATCTTGCACAACTGAGTTTAGGCCTTGGAATTTTCAACCTTATTCCAATACCACCACTTGATGGTTCAAAGGTTTTAAACGCCATACTTCCTGCTCGTTTGTACTTTAAGTATATGCAGTATGAGAGATATGGATTTATTGCACTTATACTATTGATTAATCTGCCTGTCTTTTCTTCTTTGCTATACTCGTGCAGAGGCGCAATACTAGGCTTTTTTGACATAATAATAGGACTAATTATTTAAACAGGTGTTAAAATATGGAGCAGTTAAAATTTAAGTTGGATAGTTTTGAAGGTCCTCTTGACCTTTTGCTTATGCTTATCCGCAAAAACAAAGTCAGCATTTATGACATTCCTATCTCTATAATACTTGAGCAATACCTCGAGGTTATGAACGAAATGAAAGAAATGGATCTTGAAATTTCAAGTGAATTTCTTGTCCTTGCTGCTACCCTTTTGCAGATAAAATCAAAAATGCTCCTGCCAAAAACAGAGGACGAGACCGAGGATGATATTGACCCGCGCGAAGAACTCGTAAGACGTCTTACCGAATATAAAAAGGTTAAAGAATCCATTGGATTCTTCAGAGAGCGTGAGAACATCGGATATTCAATGTTTTTCAAAACACCGGATGCAATAGAGCGTCCTCCGGCTGAACTCAACTATGCTACACTTACACCTGAAAATCTTATTCTTGCATTCAGGCGTGCATATTTACGTCTTGAGCGCAAAATGCCACCGCCAAAACATTCTTTTTCAGGAATCGTCGGCCATGAAAAAATATCTATTCGCTCGCGTGTTTCAAACATATGGAAACAACTTATAAGCAAAGGCCAGATGATGTTTAAAGAACTGTTCAAAGGATTAAAGAGCAAACCCGAGGCGGTTGCCTCCTTCCTCGCAGTTTTAGAACTGATTAAAATAAAAAAAATCCGCGTAGAATATTCCGATGACGGAAGCATTTCCAATCCAAAGGTATATAAAACAGAAGGCGCAGAACTTGATTTCAATTTAATAGATGATTAGGTGAAGTAAAATGGAAATAAGAGAAATACAGGCAATAATTGAAAGTGTTTTGTTTGCATCAGGCGATGCCGTAGAACTTGAGAAACTTGCAGATATTGTTGATGTGGACAAGCGTTCCCTAAGGGAAATACTCAAAAAAATGATGGACGACTACAACTATGGTCGCAGGGGCATACATATCGTTCGTATGGAGGATTCATATCAGATGTGTACAAGGGGCGAATACTTTGAATATGTTTCACGCCTTGCAGAGCCACCGCGTAAGCAGAATTTGTCAAATGCAGCACTTGAAGTTTTATCAATAGTTGCATATAAGCAACCTGTCACAAGAACATCTATTGAGCATATAAGAGGCGTAAACTGTGACTACATAGTAAACCGTCTTATAGAGCGTAACTTTATCGAAGAAAAAGGCCGTCTTGACGCACCCGGCAGACCTATACTTTTTGGTACGACTCAACATTTTCTGCGGTCTTTTGGTATAGCAACTCTCGCTGATCTCCCCGAATTTGATTCTCTCGGTCAGACCGCTGAAGATGCAGAGCAGATTGAGATGGATGGCGTTATTGACTACAAACAGGAAGAAATGCCGGAATCAATTATGCTGGATGATGAGGAGTAATTTTTATTTTTAAAAACAAAGAAGGTGATTTAATACAGTGATTTATATTATACTTTCAATAGTTTTAATTATTGTATTAATCCTGCTTACTCTTTCTCTTTGTTATGTAACAATTGACATACATTTAAAGAATCAGATTTTATATATTAAAATCGGCAATAAATTATATAGCAAAAAAATACAAGTTGACCTCAGTAAACCAAAAGAAACAAAAAAAGAAAAAAAATCAGATAATACCTCTAAAGAAGACACATCTTCTTTCATTGATAAACTCAAAAAAATTAAGAACAGAGTCTTCGATGCAGAAAAAGGTATAGATTACGATGAGGTTAAAAATATTAAAAATGAGATTTTTGATGCCTATTCAGAAACAATAGATATTGTTAAAAAGATATTTGGCAAATTAAGATATAAGATTAAAGTTACGGCACTCAGGGTTAAACTCGAATATGGTACAGGCAATGCTGCAACAACCGGTATGTTGTACGGAGGAATATGGCAACTGACCGGAATTCTTTATCCGATTGCATCAAGTTGGGTCAAAATTGTATACCCGACACTTGATATTACACCTGATTTTTATGGCAAACGCTTTGATATAGAGGTACAGAGTATAATTAAGGTAAGACCGGCACATATTATAAGTGCATCTTTTTCACCATTACTGTCACCGGCTATTACCTATTTAAAAAATAAAAAAGGACGTGAAAAAAATGGCTGACAAACATCCAATAGAAGGTATTATGTACACAGCATTGCAGGGACTTAAAGAAATGATTGATGTTAACACAATCGTAGGTGACGCAATTACTTCGCCCGACGGTTCTGTTATCATTCCGATTTCAAAGGTTGCTATCGGCTTCGGCGTTGGCGGTAGTGAATTTGAAAGGCACAAATCAAAAGGCAGCGACGCATCTCCACAAAATCTCTTTGGCGGAGGCACAGGTGGTGGAATTTCTCTCACACCCGAGGCTTTCCTGATTGTAGGAAACGGAAAAATCAGAATGATTTCTGTTACACCCCAGAACGGAATCTACGACAGACTTCTTGATTTTGCACCAACCGCTATTGACAAAGTCGCTGAACTTTTCAAGCCAAAGGCAAAAAAAGATGATGTAAAAGTAACCACAGAAAAGGCAGAACATGCTGAAACATTAGAATAAAAAAAAATAAGAGAGCATACGATTGCTCTCTTATTTTTTTATGCAAAATTAATAAAAAAACACTTGACAAATTGTGCACTCAGTGATATTCTATGTATAGGTTTTAGCACTCTATTAAAGCGAGTGCTAACAAATTGAAAATAATTTGGAAGGAGTCGATTAAATTGCAACTTGATGACAGAAAAAAATCAATACTCAGGGCAATTGTAGAAGGCTATATTGAAAACGCCGAACCGGTCGCCTCTGGCAGTATTGCAAAGAATACAAATCTTAACTTAAGTGCTGCAACAATACGTAACGAAATGGGCGACCTTGAGGAACTTGGATACCTTACTCAACCCCATACATCAGCCGGCAGAATTCCATCAGGACTTGGTTTCAGATTCTACGTTGACACTCTTATGAAAAGATATCTTATGACATCTACCGAACTTGAACAACTGCGCGGTGCTGCTCTTAACAAAATGCGAGAACTCGATAAGATTGTTAAAGATGTTTCTGCGGCATTTTCAAGGGTTACATCTCTTCCGGCTTTTGGTATGCTCCCATCTATTGAATCAGTTGTTGTAAAAAGCATTAAACTTGTAGCAATTGACGATCGCACATTGATGGTTATTGTGTCTGATAACTCAGGTCTTATAAAGAATAAACTTTTAAGACTTAAAGAGGGTATTTCAAACGCGGTTGTTGAAAAACTAAACGAAGTATTTAATAACAACCTTACAGGTCTTACTGCATCCGAAATTAACCTTGGCAATATTATTGAACTTCAAAACGCAGTTGGCGTAAATATTGAAATATTGACCTCTGCACTTGAACTTGTACATGAGGCAATCTCAGAAATTGATAAACGCGAGGTATATATGGAGGGCTCAACCAACATCCTCCGCTTCCCGGAATACAGCAATGTAGAAAAAATTCGTGAGATTCTAGGCTTCTTTGAAGACAAAAACAGTCTCGAAAAGATGGTTCATTCTTTCCCTGCTGTCAAAAGTGGTGAAGTTTCAGTATTTATAGGAGACGAAAACCCTGTACCTGAACTTAAAAACAACTCAGTTATTCTTTCCTCTTATAAAGTAGGCAAAAATATGACAGGAATAATCGGTGTTGTCGGACCTATGCGAATGGACTATGCAAAAGCCGTTACAGGTGTAGATATGTTTGCAAAGCAACTTGAAGGTATGCTGAGCGAAAGATTTGACGCTATTACATCTGATGATTTAAATGAAAATAAACTATAAGGAGAATTTAAAATGCCTGAAGAAAAGACAACTCAAAATACAACCGATGAAGTTATTGAAGAAACAACAGACGAACAAACTGAAACCGAAAACAATGTTGAGCCTGAAAAGTCTGAACTGGATATTGCAAAAGAGCAGATTGCAGGGCTTACTGATAAACTTATGAGAACCGCTGCAGAATTTGACAATTACAAGAAAAGAACCCTCAGAGAAAAGGACGATTTCTATAAGGTAGCCGTTTGTGATACCATTGCTCCTATTCTTCCTGTTCTTGACAATCTTGAGCGCGCAATCGAAGCAGCTGAAGTTGCAGATGGCGGCGAAACAGTGCTTGATGGTATTAAAATGATTAAGAAACAGTTTGATGATGTTTTAAAAGAAATTGGTATAGAACCAATAGAAGCAGTCGGCAAAGAATTTGACCCTGAAAAACACAACGCTGTTATGATGGCAGACAGCGACGAAGAATCTAACATAGTAATCGAAGAATTCCAAAAGGGATATTCATACAAAGATAAAGTAATAAGACATTCAATGGTTAAAGTATCAAATTAATATAACTTAAAACGTATTTAATAAAGAAAGGATATGATATATTATGGGAAAAATTATTGGTATTGACTTAGGTACAACAAACTCTTGCGTATCTGTAATGGAGGGCGGCGAGCCTACCGTTATTACAAATCCTGAAGGTGCAAGAACAACTCCATCTGTTGTTGCATTTACAAAAACAGGTGAGCGTTTGGTTGGTCAGGTTGCAAAGCGTCAGGCTATCACCAACCCTGACCGCACTATTTCTTCTATCAAGAGAGATATGGGTACAGACAGAAAGGTCGCAATTGACGATAAGAACTATTCTCCACAGGAAATTTCTGCAATGATACTTCAGCAATTAAAGGCAGATGCAGAGAGTTACCTTGGCGAGACAGTTTCTCAGGCTGTAATTACAGTTCCTGCTTACTTCTCTGATGCTCAGCGTCAGGCTACAAAGGATGCAGGTAAAATTGCAGGTCTTGAAGTTTTAAGAATAATCAACGAGCCAACCGCGGCTGCGCTTGCCTACGGTCTTGATAAAGACACAGATCAGAAGATTCTTGTATATGACCTTGGTGGCGGCACATTTGACGTTTCAATTCTCGAAATTGGTGACGGCGTATTTGAAGTTCTCGCAACAAGCGGTAACAACCGACTTGGCGGCGATGACTTTGACGAAAAAATTATGAACTACCTCGCTGACGAATTTAAAAAGGAAACAGGCATTGATTTAAGACAGGATAATATGGCACTTCAGAGACTTAACGAGGCTGCAGAAAAGGCAAAGATTGAACTCTCAGGCGTTATGTCAAGCAATGTTAACCTCCCATTTATTACTGCAGATGCTACAGGACCTAAGCATCTTGATATTACAATCACAAGAGCTCAGTTTGATTCACTTACTGCTGACCTTGTAGAAAAAACAATGGAGCCTACAAGAAATGCTCTTCGTGATGCAGGTCTTTCTGCAGGCGATATTGACAAGGTATTGTTAGTTGGTGGTTCTTCAAGAATCCCTGCAGTTCAGGAAGCAGTACAGAAGTTTATCGGTCAGGAGCCTCACAAGGGCATCAACCCTGATGAATGTGTTGCAATCGGTGCATCAATTCAGGCAGGCGTCCTCTCCGGTGATGTAGAAGATTTGGTTCTTCTGGATGTTACTCCTCTTTCACTTGGTATCGAGACAATGGGTGGCGTATTTACAAAACTCATTGAGCGCAACACAACAATTCCGACCAAAAAGAGTCAGATTTTCTCAACCGCAGCGGATAATCAGACAAGTGTTGAGGTTCACGTTCTTCAGGGTGAGCGCGAGATGGCTGCATATAACAAAACTCTTGGCAGATTCAGTCTCAGCAACATTCCTCCCGCACCAAGAGGTGTACCACAGATTGAGGTTACATTTGATATTGACGCAAATGGTATAGTAAATGTTTCAGCCAAAGACCTTGGTACAGGCTCAGAACAGAATATTACTATTACTTCAAGCACAAACCTCTCTGACGAGGATATTGAAAAGGCTGTTAAAGATGCAGAAAAGTTTGCGGCAGAAGACAAAAAGAAAAAAGAAGAAATTGACGTCCGTAATAACGCAGACAGCCTTGTATACCAGACCGAAAAGACTCTTGGTGAAATTGGAGATAAGATTTCTGAAGATGAAAAAGCATCTATCCAGAGCGAGGTTGATAAACTTAAAGAAATGCTCAAAGAAGCAACTATTGATGTTGAAGCTGTAAAAGCACAGACCGATAGCGTACAGAAGAGTTTCTATGCAGTATCAGAAAAACTCTATGCTCAGGCACAGCAGGCACAACAAGCTGCCGGTGCAGATGGCGCACAGAGTGCTGCAAACGATAACGTTGTTGACGCAGAATATACAGAGATTGACGAGAATAATTAATTGATTATCACATAGGCATAAGGACAGATTCTCCTTATGCCTATG
>JAZSBQ010000117.1:0-2478 GCA_045602485.1 Clostridia bacterium | reverse complement strand
GCAGTCAAATTCCTCGAAAAAAGAGGGTATTTAGTCAGTTAGCTGTATCTTTATTTCTGCCTTGCAAAATATCTCTATTGCAAGGTTTATTTGTTATGGGGATTTTTCTTTGTTTATTGTTTTTAATTCTTTCACGTTAATTCTCCTTTTACTGTCTGCGTCTTACGATAGAGATAACACCCTCAACAGAATTTATGTGATTTATCGCACGGTCAAGTTGCTCTGTGTTGGAAATCTCAAGTGTGAGTTCAATAATTGCTAGGTTGTTCTTTGCTGTTCTTGCATTTACGTTGGTAGCCGGAATTTTAAGGTCTGCAATTTTAGTCATAATATCAAGAAGCAGATTTGCTCTGTCGGTAGCCGTAACATTGATGCCCGACTGGAAACTTGAGTGTGTATCTTCTGCCCAGTGCACAGGTATAAAGCGTGTGCTTTCTGTCTCACTGTTCATTGCCTGAATCATATTTATACAGTCAAAACGATGGATTGCAACGCCCCTGCCACGGGTAACATATCCGACAATCTTGTCGCCGGGTACAGGGTTACAACAGTGTGAAAATCTTGTAAGACAGTTGTCTATTCCTTCTACAACAACTCCGCTGTTGTTTGACTTTGAGGTTGTCTTAACCACAAGCGGCAGGATGTCTGCAGGAGACAAGGTTTCATCCTTGGCCATAACTTTTTTGCACTCGGTTTTAAATCTTGTTACAAATCTTGCGGCATTTGAACTGCCGTAGCCGATTGCTGCAAAAAGGTCATCAATGTTGTTAAAACCATATTTGCGGATAAGGCTTGCAAAAAGGTCTCTGTCATCAAGGAAGGTAAGAGGAATAGAGTTTTTCTTAAGTTCACGCTCTAAAATCTCGTGACCTTTTTCTATATTTTCATCTCTGTTTACCTTTTTAAACCATTGATTTATCTTGGTGCGTGCCTGCGATGTCTTACAGATTTTTACCCAGTCAAGGTTTGGACCCGAACTTGTGCCAGAGGTTATAATGTCAACTATATCACCGTTTTTAAGTGCATAGTCAAGAGTAACTATCTTTCCGTTAACCTTTGCCCCTGTCATACGGTTTCCGACCGCACTGTGTATTGAATAAGCAAAGTCAATAGGGGTTGAGTTTACAGGAAGATTTACAACATCGCCCTTGGGGGTAAAGACAAATACCTCGTCACTAAACATATCAATTTTAAGGGCGTTCATAAACTCTTCCGGATTTGTTTCCTTCTCAATATCAAGAAGTTGCTTTATCCATTCAAGTTTTTCGTCCATGTCGGTTGTGCCGCTTATACCCTCTTTGTATTTCCAGTGGGCGGCGATTCCGTTTTCTGCAGTATGGTGCATATCCCATGTGCGAATCTGTATTTCAAAAGGCGTACCTCCCGGACCTATCAGAGTCGAATGGAGGGACTGATACATATTGGGCTTTGGCATAGCAATATAGTCCTTAAATCTGCCGGGAATCGGTTTAAATAATTCGTGTACAGTTCCAAGCACTGCATAGCACTCCGATACCGAGTCAACGATAACACGGACTGCAAACAAATCATAAAGTTCGTCTATGGTTTTGTTCTGCATAAACATTTTTCTGTAAATGCTGTAAAAATGCTTTGCCCTGCCCTCTAAATGGGGAGTTATGCCAAGTGTCTCCGTAAGGCGGAGTTTAAGCATATCAATAATATCAGTAATAAAGTTTTCTCTCTCGCTTCGTTTCTGAGAAATCTTATCTACTATTTCGTAATAGCCAATAGGGTCAATATAACGAAGAGCGGTATCTTCGAGCTCCCACTTGATTTTAGACATACCAAGTCTGTGTGCAAGGGGGGCATAAACCTCCAGAGTTTCTCTTGCAATACGGCGCTGCTTATCCTCGCGGACGTATTTAAGTGTTTGAATATTATGAAGTCTGTCCGCAAGTTTGATTACGATAACCCTGATATCCTTTGCCATTGCAAAGAACATCTTTCTCAGGTTTTCAATCTGTTGCTCTTCCTGAGAGTTTGTGGGGATTTTACCAAGTTTGGTAACGCCGTCTACAAGCATAGCGATTGTCTCGCCGAATTCTGACACAATGTCTTCGTGTGTTGCTTCGGTGTCTTCTACAACATCGTGGAGAAGCGCCGCACAAATAGACTGAAGGTCAAGTTCTAGTTCTGCAATGGTGTGGGCAACATTTACAGGGTGTATAAAATAAGGCTCTCCTGACTGGCGTACCTGATCCTTATGCAGCTCGGAGGCATAGTTATAGGCTTTTTCTACTATCTGCAAATCGCCCGACTTGTAGTAAGTGCGAATCTTCTCAAGCAGGGTGTCTAAATTTTTAACGGTCTGGTCAGTCATATAAATCTCCATTCTGCCGCTAAAGCGTCAGCACAAATAGAAATGAAAGTGCAGACCTGCGGCTATTTTTTTGGTATACTGTTATTGAGGAAAAATATACTACAAAGCACGGTGAGGTGAGTTGTAGAGGAACTTTC
>JAZSBQ010000116.1:0-14813 GCA_045602485.1 Clostridia bacterium | reverse complement strand
AAAGGTGCATAACTATAATTACAATAAGTTTCCTATGCGGCCACTTAATTGGAAAGCTCCGATCGATTACATCAAATCTTTTCTCGAAGATGGCTAAGTTTTCTAATTATTTTTGTAACACATCATTGACAAACCTACATGTGACAAACCAATACGGCAAAACATTGCTTTTGACCTTTACATCCTGGCACAAAAGCCTTAAATAATAAAACTCAATAAAAATATATACTATCAGCAGATAGATGGTTTTTGTCAGCAAAACACTTGTAGAATATACAACCGAAAAAATATGAAAGCTCATAAAAGTTCCATTGTGGTGTAAATCGAATTTTTTCTGTTGCAAAAGAAAAACTATAGAGAAAGTAAGAGTCAACACTGCTGAAATACCAAAAAATAGGTCGGGGAAAGTGAAGTATTGTATAAACGACCAATCATAATCGAAAAACATAGCTGCGTAAATGTTCTTTATACACTCAAAAAGCGTCTCATAAAGCGGAAACGCTTCTAAATCAAGTAGTCTGTCGGGACTTTCGTAGTAACCTACGAAGATCGCCATAAAAAGAGAGAGTATGCTCAAAACAAGTTCTACGCCAACAGATTTGCGTTTTAAGTCAAAATATTTTCCTAAAGTCACTATATTTCCTCCATTTTATTAGTTTAGTAGTTAATGCAAACTTCTATGTCTGCATATTATAAATACTCGCTATGCTTTTTCAACATAATCCTTAATTTTTAATTTTAGGTCTTTACTGATAAATTTCTTTTTTTCTATCTCTGACAATATTTCTTCCTTGGATTTGGACTTTAACTGCTCCTTAACCACCGCCAAAACAATAGCATCATAACCATAGTCTACAGCCAACTTGCTTACAATTCCGACAACACCGAGTGTTAATAACCCTCCAATCATTCCGGCAGGACCGATGGACGCCATCGCAGCAGTAAACGCTGCTGCTCCAACTAACCCCGCACCCATTGCCGCAGTAAGCACCACAATAAACACAACCCCCATAATTCCAAAGGGTGCCAATAATTTAACTAACTTATCCATTTTATATTTCTCCTTTGTTAATTTATATAAACACATTATACTCAATATATTGAGTATTATCAATACTTTAAGTATGATAAAATTATTTTGGGTGATAGAATATGATTAGTTATAAACCCTTTTATAATACTTTATTTAAAAAAGGTATTACTGAATATTACCTTATATTCAAGCAAGGTTTTTCTGCAAACACGCTTCATTGAATAAAAAAGGGCGAGGCTATCAGCACAAAAACTCTTGATGCACTTTGTTATGTTCTTGATTGTGATGTTAGTGATATAATTAAATTTGAAAAAGAATAGCACCTGATTTCAAGTGAAATCAGGTGCTATTTTAAATTATTATTTTTTTGCAGTGTTTATTGAAGAAATAAGCATTTTCTTAATTTCTTCTGCAAGCTTAATAGAAACATCATAATCATATTCAAACAGTTTAGTATTTCTCAAGAGCGTAAGCCAATATATGCTTTCACTTACTTCTTTTAGAGAAATATGTAATTTTGCAATAAAGTCAGGCTTACTATTGCCATAAATTGCTTCATTGATATTTGCCCCAACACTTGTTGCACTTCTAAGAAGTTGTTTGGCAATAGTTGTATCCCTTTTATATTTTGCATATTCTTCATAAAATAAAACAATTTGTGTAGCAAATTCTAATGATTTATTTAAGAGTGGACTTTTCATATATTTTCACCTCAAGTTCAGTATAGCACAACTTTACACGCAATTCAATGTTTTGCGCAGCAAAACTACCTTTTCTCTTCTCTATTCTCTTTTATCTATTATCTGGAGAAACGACAATTTTTAGCGAAGAACAAATAGAGAAAAATGAAAAGATAAGAGTACAAAAAAACGACAATCTTCTGTCAAAAATTGTCGTTTTTTTTGGTGCCGCTGATCGGGGTCGAACCGATACGGTATCGCTACCACTGGATTTTGAGTCCAGCGCGTCTGCCAATTCCACCACAGCGGCAAATCATATAACTGCTTTAGTATATCATATATATTTTGAAAAATCAAGTATTTTTTTCATCTTTTAAAAACAAAAGCGGGGCAGTATAACTGCCCCGCAAAATGCCTTATTAGAACTTAGGTCTCTCGTGATAGTGAGTGTGTAAAAGTTCGTGTGCCTTGTGGCTTCCGGGCTCTGTAAGGAACTCTTTGTACAAAAGTTCAATATCAGGGTTCTTGTGGCTCTTACGGATAGGTGCGTTTGCATCTTCTGTGTAGAGAGCCTTAGCACGCTCCTTCTTAAGGTCAACCTTCATCTGTACCTTTGCAGGAACGATAGGCTGTCCGCCACCTGTTACACAGCCGCCGGGACAAGCCATAATCTCAACAAAGTGATAGTCAGCCTTGCCTGCACGGATGTTTTCAAGAAGTTTTCTTGCATTGCCAAGACCGTGTGCGATTGCAGCCTTAACTGTCATATCGCCAATCTTAACTTCTGCTTCTTTGATACCCTCTGTACCTCTTACTGCATTATATTCAATCTGCTCTAAGTCTTCGCCTGTTACAACGTCTGCAACTGTACGAAGAGCAGCTTCCATAACGCCACCGGTAGCACCGAAGATAACACCTGCGCCGGTTGCTTCTTCAAACGGAGCATCAAACTTCTCATCAGGAAGTTCGGTAAACTCAATACCTGCTGACTTAATCATACGAGCAAGTTCTCTTGTAGAGATAACAGCATCAACATCGCGAAGCCCCTTAACTTCCATCTCTTCTCTTGAACTCTCGAACTTCTTAGCAACACAAGGCATAACAGATACCATGAAAATCTTGCTTGGGTCTACGTTGTGCTTCTCTGCCCAGTATGTCTTGATGATTGCACCAAACATCTGGTGAGGTGACTTACAACTTGACAAGTTGTCAAGGAAATCAGGCAAGTTATGCTCACAGAACTTAATACAGCCGGGGCTGCATGATGTGATAAGCGGAAGCTTCCCGCCGTTCTTGATTCTGTTGAGCAACTCTGTGCCCTCTTCCATAATTGTAAGGTCAGCACCGGTATCTGTATCAAAAGTATAGTCAACGCCAAGTCTTCTGATAGCAGCAGCCATCTTGCCTGTGCAAGGTGTACCGATCGCCATACCGAATTCTTCGCCAAGCGCTGCACGAACAGCAGGAGCAGTCTGCACAACGACAACCTTCTCAGGGTCAGCAATTGCTTCCCATACTAAATCTGTGCTGTCCTTCTCGCGAAGTGCACCAACAGGACAAGCCACGATACACTGACCACAGTTAACACAAGTAACTTCGCCAAGTGATTTATTGAAAGCAGATGAAATGGTTGTCTCGAATCCACGCTCTGTAGCGTCGATTACAGAAACTGTCTGGATGTTCTTACATGCGCTTACGCAACGACGGCAAAGTACGCACTTGTTGTTATCACGAACGATAGATGGTGACAAATCATCTACATCATACTCGTTTCTTACACCCTCGTAAGGAATATCTGTAACGCCAAGTTCTTCTGAGAGAGTCTGGAGTTCACAGTTACCGTTTCTTACACAAGTGAGACACTTTCTCTCGTGGTTTGAGAGAAGAAGTTCAAGTGTAATTTTTCTTGACTTTCTAACTGCAGAAGTGTTTGTAAATACTTCCATACCCTCAGATACGGGATATACGCAAGCAGCCTGAAGGCTTCTTGCACCTTTGATTTCTACAACGCACATTCTGCATGAACCAGTCTGGCTTACATCTTTCAAATAACAGAGTGTAGGGATGTTAATTCCTGCTTCGCGTGCCGCCTGAAGAATGGTGTAGTCAGCAGGAACACTCATACTCTGTCCGTTTATTTTAATATTAACATTTTCCATATCAGTCATTCCCCTTTCTTACTTCTTCTCTATTGCACCGAACTTACAAGTCTCAACACAAGCACCACACTTGATACACTTGCTCTGGTCGATAACAAACGGATTTTTAATTTCACCGCTGATAGCACCAACAGGACACTTTCTTGCACATGCGCTACAGCCTTTACACTTATCTTCAATAATAACATAACTGAGAAGATCCTTACATACACCTGCAGGACAACGCTTGTCAACAACGTGTGCTACATACTCATCTCTGAAGTACTTAAGTGTTGAAAGAACAGGGTTTGGTGCACACTGACCAAGTCCGCAAAGTGAACTTGTCTTGATGTGCATAGCAAGTTCTTCAAGTTTGTCAAGGTCTTCAAGAGTTCCCTGACCCTTTGTAATCTTATAGAGAATCTCGTGAAGTCTCTTTGTACCAACACGACAAGGTGTACACTTACCACAGGATTCATCAACAGTAAATTCAAGATAGAACTTAGCGATATCAACCATACAGTTGTCTTCGTCCATAACGATAAGACCACCTGAACCCATCATTGAACCGATTGCTGTAAGTGAATCGTAGTCAATAGGTGTATCCATCAAACTTGCAGGAATACATCCGCCGGATGGTCCACCGGTCTGTGCAGCCTTGAACTTCTTGCCGTTCGGGATGCCGCCACCGATTTCTTCAACAATCTCGCGGAGGGTTGTACCCATAGGTACCTCAACAAGACCTGTGTTATTAATCTTACCACCAAGAGCAAACACCTTTGTACCCTTGCTCTTCTCAGTACCAATTGATGTGAACCAGTCAGCACCGTTTAAGATAATCTGGCAGATATTTGCATATGTCTCAACGTTGTTAAGAAGAGTCGGCTTCATCCAGAGACCCTTAACAGCAGGGAACGGAGGACGAGGACGTGGCTCACCACGCATACCTTCGATAGAAGTAAGAAGCGCTGTCTCCTCACCACAAACGAAAGCACCTGCACCAAGACGAAGGTCAAGTTCAAAACTGAAGTCTGTGCCGAAGATATTCTTACCGAGGAGACCGTATTCCTTAGCCTGCTCAATAGCAATCTTGAGTCTCTGTACAGCGATAGGATACTCTGCACGAATGTAGATGTAACCCTCGTCTGCGCCTACTGCGTATGCGGCAATTGCCATTGCCTCAATAACGCTGTGCGGGTCACCCTCAAGGATACTTCTGTCCATGAACGCACCGGGGTCACCCTCGTCGGCGTTACATGCAACATACTTCTTGTCCCCCTGCGCTTTAGCAGTGAATTCCCACTTCATACCGGTTGTAAAACCACCGCCACCACGGCCGCGGAGACCTGATGCCTTGATTGTATCAATAACCTGCTGCGGAGTCATCTCGGTCAGAACTTTACCGAGCGCTTTGTATCCGTCAAAGGCTATGTACTCATCAATTTCTTCAGGGTTGATAACACCACAGTTACGAAGTGCTATTCTCATTTGCTTTTTATAGAAATCAACTTCATTAAGGCCCTTGATTTCTTCTGTGCCTTCCTGAACTGTTTCATCATAAAGAAGTCTCTTTACGATACGACCTTTCATAAGGTGTTCGTCAACTATCTCTGTAACATCATCAACTGTTACGTTGCTGTAGAACGCACCCTCGGGGTAAACTATCATAATAGGACCGAGTGCACAAAGGCCGAAACAACCTGTTCTAACAACTTTAATCTCTTTCTCAAGTCCTTTTTCCTTGAGCTGAGTTTCCATTTCCTGTGCTATAAGTTCACTCTTAGATGAAGTACAACCTGTACCTGCACAGATCAGGACATGTCCTCTGGCTATATCCATTTTATACCAATCCTTTCTGTTTAATCAGTAATATTATTCGTTTGCACCAACGGTGTATTCAGTAACAACACTGCCGTTTACGATATGCTCTGCGACAACCTTTGCTGCCTTTTCTGCAGTCATCTTTACATAGGTTACCTTTTCCTTACCGGGAGCGAGTACCTCAACGATAGGCTCAAGGCGGCACATGCCGATACAACCTGTCTGTGTAATGGTAACATTTGAAAGATTACGCTTTGCAACTTCTTCCATAAATGCGTTCATAACAGGACGAGCGCCAGCTGCGATACCACAGGTAGCCATACCAACTACTACACGAACACCGTTCTCATCCTCTTTTCTGAGAGTGATGTTATCAAGCATCTGCTTTCTTATAGCTTCAAGTTCTGCTAAACTTTTCATTATTTTCATTCCTTTCTGAATTCTTTTACCGCATTCTCTGCGACTTATGCGTAAAGTTCCGCTTCGTTCTCTTTTAAAAATTCGCTTAGCCAGAGAGTAACCTCAGGCGTCTTAAACGAAACCCCACCGAGAATCTCACGGATTTGCCGCGTATCAAATACAAACTCTTTTCCGTTTACTTTATGAGTATAAAGAAAATCTATATCTTCATAGGATGTAACAGTACCAAGAACCGTTTCTGCCATATCACCAAGAGGCTGTCTGTCAATGTGACTGTACCCGAAGGTTGCAGAAATAACCGTCCCGACTCCGACCTGCGATGAAAGTTCTATCCCACCGCCTGTATTCTCTGCCGCAAGTTTTAAAAGGGGAATCCCCAGTCCGACTTTGCGTGTAGAACGGCTTGTGGTAAACGGATCCGTAACCGCTTTTGCTATCTCAGGCGGCATCCCTTTGCCGTCATCCTTAATAGTAAACTTTAAAACATCCTCTGTCGCATCTTCTGTCAGGGTAAGTTCAATAAGTTTTGCGCCTGCCACAACAGAGTTTTGCATAATATCAAGTATATGAAGTGATAACTCCCTCATAGCCCCTGATTTTTAGTACTTTGCAAGAATACCCTCGATATCATCAACTACAAGACGACCGTATACATCATCATTGATAGTGATAACCGGAGCAAGTCCGCAGGCACCGATACAACGGGTTGCCTCAAGAGAGAACTTGCCGTCGGGTGTACATTCTCCAACTTCAATACCTAAAATACTCTTTACCTTCTCAATAATATCGCCTGAGCCCTTAACATAGCAAGCAGTACCAAGGCAAACGCCTATGTTATACTTACCCTTCGGGTTAAGTGAGAACTGCGCATAGAAAGTAACAATGCCGTAGATTTCAGCAAGAGGAATGTTAAGCCCCTCTGAAATCATCTCCTGCACCTCTATGGGCAGATAGCCGTAGATATTCTGAGCTTCGTGCAGAACAGGAATAGTTGCGCCCTTTTCTCCTTTGTGGCTTTCAATCACTGCCTTAAGAGCCGCTTCCTGTTCGGGTGTTCCGCTGAACGGAATAGTGTTTTGACTCATTTTGTCGAACCTCCTGTTTATATTGCTGTTTGCGAAAATCATTTAAAATTTCCGCATTAATTTTTTTTAAATTCGAAAGTTTGTTAAATTTCTAACAAGCTTTTGCATGGCAATACACCCTGCAGTCGCAAGGCACCTTTTTGATTATAACACACTTCTTTTTAAAAAACCACTAAAATCATAAATTTTTAGATATAATTTTACATAAATTTTCGGCAGAAATTTTGGCCGAAATGTCCAAATAGTATAATTTTTCAGATATGTCACCTAAATAATGGGCATCTGAACTTGTCAAAATGAAATATTCAGAATAATTTTCTGCCATTATATCACGGCTCGCCGATGTAATTTCTACGGCTGGTACGTTTAAATCAGGCGGAATAAAACCGAGGTTTGAGAGCACGCTGTAACTCGGCCTGTCAATATGAGCAGGTATAGCAACACCACCAAGTTTTGTCACATTCTCAATCACCTGATAAATATCCAGGCCCGTCGCCGAAACAAGCAGATTTTCTTCCTCTCCCACAATCTCATCTTCTGCATTCATATAGCACTGACGCCCAAAAATCTCGGGGCGGTTTTTTACAAAACTGCTGTTTTCTCTGATGAATTTTTCCATTTCTTCGGCGCTTTCGATATCAGGGAAGAGGCACACAACATGTACCTCCTCGGAGGTTTCAACCTCCATCCCCGGAATGACAGTAATATTGTCACCCGCCGCCTCCATAACCGCCCTCACGTTTCCACAGGTATTATGGTCTGTCACCGCGATTACATCAAGCCCTTTTATAATCGACATATTGACAATGTTGTTTGGCGTCATATCCATATCTCCGCAGGGCGAGAGGGCAGAATGTATATGCAAATCGTAGTAAAGTCTCATACACCAAGTTCTGTAAGGGCTTTTGCAACCTCGTACGCTGTCTTTTCTGTTGTAAGCACAGGTACGCCTACCTCATTTGCTTTTTTAACTGTGTTTTCATCAGGCACAAAACCATCAACAACAACGACGCACGCCGCCTCCGCAAGAGATGCAACCGCCACAATGTTAAGATTGGTCTGTATGGTTACCCATACTGTTCCTTCTTCCACTCTTGCCATAGCAAGGCTTAAAAGGTCGCCTATATAACAATCCTGAATTTCATTTGCCAATCCTTCTTCCCCTGCAGCAACGCCAAGGGATATTTTTTCAATTACATCTGATACTTTCATTTTAAAACCTCTTTATTTTTCGTTTTTGTTCGTAAGTTTTGACACAAGTTCTCTCATTGTAAAGATACAATCTGTTTCACTCGCATAGCCACGCACAACATCCTCTGCAAAAGCACGGCAACTGGGCGCTCCGCAAGCGCCACAATCAAGCCCGGGCAGGGTTTCTTCAAAATCATCAATCTGTATTGCCATCTGCATCGCCACGTTAATATCTTCATCGAGTTTCATAACAGGACGATACACAGGGGCAGCATCCCACATACGCTCAATATCTCCGTCTATGGCACCTGTCTCTATTGGCATTTCTTTGCACATTCTGTCAATTCTCGCACGGGCAACAAAACTGTTCTCCGCCGTCAATGGGCCTCCAACGCATCCGCCTGGACACGCCAGGGCTTCGACATAGTCTATATCCATAAGTTTGTCGTCTTCGATATCATCAAGAAGTTTGATTACATTGTGTATTCCATCAACCACCACACATCTTGACGCTCCGCTCGCCCTTGCTTCTCCGCCGCTGGTTGCCCAAAGTACACCCTTGCTCCCAACCGAAGAAATTTCCTCAATGTTGTCCACAACACCGATATTCTGCGCCAGTTTTAAATATGTATCTTTTATCGAAATAACTCCGTTTACATTAGACACCTTTACTATATGGTCATCCTTTACAGCCGTTGCCTTTGCCGCACACGGGCTTATAAAGAAAACACCTATTTCGTCTTCCGGAAGTCCTGTTGATTTTACCGCCTCCCGTCTTGCTGCAGCAGCGGATAATTCCATAGGAGACCTGAGCGGTATAATGTTGGGTATAAGATTGGGAAACCTTACCGCGATAAGTCTGCAAACCGCAGGGCATGCCGAAGAAATCGCAGGTTTTGTAAGTTCTCCACCATCTAAAAATTCTTTGGTTTTTTTGCTGATTTCCTGTGCGCCCTTTGCAACATCATAAACACTGTCAAAGCCTATTTCTTTAAGTGCCGTCTGAATAATGTTGCAATTTTCCGCCTTGGAAAACTGTCCGTAAAAAGCAGGGGCCACCAACGCTATGTTGTACTTGTAATTTTTAAGTTCTTCAAACCCGTCGGTTACTGCCCTTTTTGCGTGATGGGGGCAGACTCTTATGCATTCGCCGCAATCAATGCAGCGCTCTTTCAATATCTTTGCCTTGCCCTTTTGAATTCGTATCGCCTGTGTTGGACAGTGTTTTAAACAGTTTGTACACCCGGTACAATTATCTCTTTCAAGTCTGACCGAGTGCCAATATTTCTCATTCATGATATAGCAAACCTCCGTCCGATATTGCCGTAAAAATCCTAAGCAATATTTATTATCAAATCAATAGTGGTCCCCTTTCCCATAACCGTATCTATCTTCATTTCATCTGAATACATACGGATATTTGGAAGGCCCATTCCCGCTCCAAATCCAAGTTCGCGGATTTCGTGAGTTGCAGTAGAGTATCCCTCCTGCATAGCCTTTTCAATATCGGGAATCCCCGGTCCTTTGTCTGCAAACACTATGTGTACTTTATCAGGGCTGATTTCCACATCGATAGTTCCTCCATCGGCGTGAATCACCATATTAATCTCCGCCTCGTACATAGCAATCGCAGCACGCCTGATTACATCAGGTGAAAGGCCGAGTTGTCTGAGCCTCTTTTTCACCTTGCCGGATATTGCTCCCGCCAGGGTAAAATCCTGACCGTCAACCTCGTAGTGCAAATTTATTGTGTTACCCAAGTTTAACCGCCGCCTTTCTTCCCTGAAGGCCGTTGGAATATAATATTCCGCAAGAGACATACATAGGAAGTTCTGTTGACATAATAACCATATCTCTTGACTTTGCAAAATCAATAACCTCCTGCGAAGGAGCCTTTCCTCTGACAAACACAACCACTTGTATATCCATCATCTCGGCAGTTCTGAGCACCTGAAGATTCTGAAGCCCGGTAAGCAACAATGCCTGCTCTTTAACAAAAGCGAGTACGTCACTCATAAGGTCGCTTCCGCAAGCCTCCTTTATCTCCATATCAAGCATATCTTCTCCTGCATATACTGTCGCACCAAGCAGTTCTTTTACTTCGGCTAATTTCATTTATCGCCATTCCTTTCCGGCATCTTGCCTTTTATCGTTTTGGCACATAATTTGTCCCTTTGACTTACATTATTATATGTCTAGAATAACATATATTTCTCAGTTTTGCAACAAAAATATTACATCCGTATTTATGTCCATCACAAGCCTTGACAAACCCTTTTTTAAGGTTTAGAATGATTGTAAATATACTTAATATATGTTCTTTTCAGGACAAGCTTAAATCTAACATCAACGATACGGAGTGATCTTGAATGAAACTCGGCACAGACCTGACAAAAGGACCGGTTTTTAAAAATTTTATACTGTTTATAATCCCCATTATTCTCTCCAGCGTTTTACAGCAGCTTTACAACACTGCAGATACTCTGGTGGTGGGTAAATTTGTCGGTGACGTCGCCCTTGCAGCAGTTGGCTCTACCGGCTCTATCACAAACCTTATACTCAATGTTTTTATAGGTTTGTCTGTCGGCACAAACGTTCTGTGCGCGCGTTACTTTGGCGCAGGCAACAAAGAAGGTCTCTTTCGCGCGGTTCACACATCGGTTCTTCTTTCACTTATTTCAGGTGTGTTTCTGACTATAATCGGTTTCGTTTTTGCAAAGCCGCTCCTTACCCTTATGGGTACACCTTACGATGTCTTAGACAGCGCAACCCTTTATATGAAGATTTTCTTTTTAGGTTCGCCCGTCTCGATGCTTTACAACTTTGGTTCGGCAATCCTGAGGGCCGCAGGCGACACAAAACGCCCTCTTTATATAATGCTTATTTCAGGCATGGTAAATGTAATCCTTAATTTATTCTGCGTGCTTGTCCTTAAGATCGGCGTTGCAGGAGTTGCCATAGGTACAATCGCCTCACAGTTTGTTTCTGCTGTTATGGTCACATATATTCTTGTTAAAAATAACAGCGAATTCAAACTTGACCTCTCAAAACTGCGTATACACAAGCGCGAAGTTGGGCAGATTATGGCAATTGGCATTCCGTCAGGACTTAACGGTGTAATGTTCAGTCTGTCAAATGTAATTATTCAGTCTACCGTAAACTCTTTTGGCAAGGCAGCCGTTGCAGGTCAGGCAGCCGCAAGCAATATAGAATCCTACGGATTTTTGCTTATTTCGTCCGTAGAGCAGGGCGCCGTAACCTTTTCAGGTCAGAATATGGGCGCAAAGAAATATATGCGTGTGCGTCGCGTAGCAGTCGTTGCTCTGTCCACCGCGTTATTCTTAGCATTTGCATATATGGCTACCGCCTTTTATGCAGGAGATGTAATTCTTGGATTCTTTGCAGACGATGCTTCAAGAGACAGCATTATACAAATGGGCGTTTTAAAACTGCTTACCTCGGCATCAGGTTTCTTCCTGATTACACCTATGCAGGCATTCAGCGGGGTTTTAAAAGGTATGGGCAAAGTAATATCTGTTACCGTCATCAACGCATTCTTTATATGTGTTATGAGAATTATATGGATTTTATTTATCTACCCGCTAAGTCCTACACTACAGACGGTATATTATTCTCATCCAATATCGTGGGCATTTGCTTCTGCCACAATAGCCATTGTATACTTCAAAGAGCGGCATAAAGTACTAAAAAAACCGTCCGTATCGCAAATATGCGAATAATAAACAATTGAAGGAGATATCTTATGCGAGTTCTTATGACCACAATGAAACTTGACATCGGCGGTGCCGAAACTCATATAATTGAACTTTCCAAGGCACTTCACCGCCGTGGAATCGACGTCACTGTTGCATCAAACGGCGGTGCATACGAAGCCGAACTTGAGTCCGAGGGAATTCGCCATGTCAAAATTCCCTTCCACAGCAAAAGTCCATCCTGTATGCTTAAGGCATACAAACTCCTCAAGGAACTTATTTTTGCAGAACGTTTTGATGTAGTACACGCCCACGCAAGAATTCCTGCTTTTTTATGCGCACTTTTGCACAAACGTTACCATTTTCGCTTTGTAACTACCGCCCATTGGGTTTTCAGCACTAAATTCCCTTACAACTTTTTGACCAAATGGGGCCAGCGCTCCCTGGCGGTAAGCGATGATATTAAAAATTATCTTATTGAAAATTACGGCACTAACCCCGATAATATAAGGGTAACCATAAACGGAATTGACCTTGATAAATTCTCAAAAGACACAGACTTTTCTGATGTTGCGGAGGAGTTTTCCCTGACTGACGGCAAAACAAGAATTGTCTATGTAAGCCGCATGGATGAAGACAGAAGTTTTGCGGCGCACAAACTTATAGAAGTTGTGCCTGACCTTTGCGCACAAATTGACAATCTTGAGATAGTAATTGTCGGTGGCGGAAACGATTTTGAAAACATTCTTGCCGAGGCGGAAACGACAAATACCTCTCTTGGCAGACGTGTTATAGTAACGACAGGCAGCCGCACCGATATAAATAAGTTTATTGCATCCGGCGATATGTTTATCGGCGTCAGTCGTGCTGCGCTTGAGGCAATGGCATGTGAAAAGCCATCTATAATTGCAGGCAACGAAGGCTACATCGGCATCTTTGACGAAGACAAACTTCCTATCTCGATTGCAACAAACTTCTGTTGCCGCGGTTGTGATATGACTACTGCTGAAGCGTTAAAGAATGACATCCTTGCAATATTAAACGCATCCGAAGACGAAAGGGCAAGGCTTGGCATATATTCAAGAGAGACGGTCGGCAAATACTACTCCATAGATACAATGGCAAACGATGCAATAAGGATGTATATCTCGGTAATTAAAAATACTCTTATAAACGAGGTTTCGCCCACAGAGCTTGATGATATAGACAAGTATCTTACGCCAAATCCTCTGCGCTCTAATGTACTGGAATCAGACGTTATGATTTCCGGCTATTACGGCTTTGGCAACAGTGGTGACGATGCAATTTTAAACGCCATCGTACACGAACTTATATCTCAGTATCCCGACATCAGGATAATAACACTGTCCGACACCCCCGAAGAGACAATGGCCACTTACGGAGTTGAGGCTATTCATCGGTTTAATTTTATAAGCATCTTCCGCCATATGCGCCATACCAAACTTCTGATAAGCGGCGGTGGAAGTCTTATTCAGGATGTTACCTCCAACAAATCTCTTTCTTACTATCTTGCCATAATAGCCATGGCTACATGGCTTGGCAAAAAGACTATGCTCTACGCTAACGGAATCGGCCCTGTCAACAATGCATTAAACTATAAAAAGATATGTACTGTTTTAAACAAAACCGATATAATCACCCTGCGTGAACCGGCATCTGCCGAGGAGCTCAGACGTTTTGGCGTTAATAACCCAAAGGTTATTATCACCGCCGACCCGGCCTTTAATCTCTTCCCTGCTGACGCTGCAGAAACCGAAGAGCTTCTACTACGCACCGGTATGCCATCAGGTGCAAAATACTGCGTAATCGCAATCCGTCCGTGGAAGACAATGCGACACGATTTTCCGGCTCAACTTGCAGAAACTGCAGATTATATCAAGTCAAAGTACAATATTGAATCCGTCTTTGTGCTTATGCAGCCAACACGCGATGCCAAAATAAGTCACGCAACCGTGGAACTTTCAAAAAATGCATATATTATAGCCGGTGCACTTACCTCAGCGCAGGCTCTTGGAATAATAGACAAGGCAGAATTTGTGATAGGTATGCGCCTCCATGCATTGATTTATGCGGCAAAGTGCCAGACACCCGTAATCGGCATTGTGTATGACCCAAAGATAACCTCCATAATGGAGTATATGGGACAAAAATACAATGTGCCCGTTGAAAATCCAAATCCGATTACACTGTGCAGATATGTCGACGCCATAATGAGCAACCACAATTCTATCACAGAAAATCTGAGGCAAATCTCCGACGAACTTGGTAAAAAGGCGAGAGAAAACGCCCGTTTTGCCCTTGAACTTATAGAAAAACTGCCTGAAAGCAACGACAAGGAGGGCCCTGATGCTTAACTTTTATATCTTTAATCATTTAATCGAGGACAACGCAATAGTCGCTCTTTTGCGCTACAGAGAAAGCCATCTTGAGGATGACTACTATACCTTTGCCAGAGAACTTATATCTTTTGCAAAGTCAAGATACACAGACGGAGACATAATAAAAGAGTATGTTTTACGCAAGATGCTTGAAGCGAGCCGCCTGCCCGACATCTCAAATCTGAGGAACTTTCTGCGCCACGATATTAAAATGATTTATAACGAAATATTGTCATACAACTGGGACAATCTCTTTGCAGAAAACGGATTATTACCCATGAAAGATATCACAATTTCCAAAATTGGTTGCGATATCCCGGGGTATGCAAGTTC
>JAZSBQ010000115.1:0-13395 GCA_045602485.1 Clostridia bacterium | reverse complement strand
ATAAAAATTTAATATTTTCAAAAAAGGTGATTTCTACTATTTTACAATATTTATCTAAATTTTGCAAGATATTTATTATTATTTACCTATTTTCCCACTTGTTTCTGTCAGTTTGCACAAATTCTGCAATTTGCAGAGCGCGTTTTAGTTTATTTCGACGTTCCATAGATAATTCTTGCCCATAAGTTCAAAAACAGACACAGATAATCACAGATTTAATTATATAATTCTTATTTTTTGTTATTATTTAAAAATTATTTATAAAGACTTGCATTTTTATAATTAATAATATATAATTGTATCGAAATTATCAAACAAGCTTATTTTAGCCACATATATACGAAAGGAAGTATAACACTATGGAAAAAGAACAAGTTTTATCTAAGATGACCGAAGCGGGTCTTGTTGCCGTTGTCCGTGCATCAAACGCTGAAGAAGCAATCAAAATAAGCGATGCTTGTCTTGAGGGTGGTTGCCCATCTATCGAACTTACTTTTACAGTTCCGGGCGCACACAAAGTAATAGAAGCACTTGCCGCAAAATATAATAAGGGCGAAATGCTTCTTGGTGCAGGCACAGTGCTTGACAGCGAAACCGCAAGAACTGCAATTCTTGCCGGCGCAAATTACATTGTAAGCCCCGGTTTTAATCTTGAGACCGCAAAACTCTGTAACCGCTACCGCATACCATATATGCCCGGTTGCATGACAATCACAGAGGTTCTCACCGCCATGGAAGCAGGTGCTGACATTATCAAGATATTCCCGGCCGACCTTTTTGGTCCCACCATCATTAAGGATATCAAAGGCCCTCTGCCACACGCAAAACTTATGCCAACCGGTGGCGTTGATGTTGACAACGTTGACCAGTGGATTAAGGCAGGTGCAGTTGCAGTAGGTGCAGGTTCTTCTCTCACTAAGGGTGCAAAGACCGGTGACTACGCTGCAATTACTGAGACCGCAAAGCAGTTTATTGCAAAAATAAACGAAGCACGTGCAGCACTTAAGAAATAAAAAAACATTTTAAAAGCCTGAGGTAATCCCCTCAGGCTTTTGTTTTTAATATTTAATTTTCAAAAGTCTCACAATTATGGGTGCCAGAACAAGGTTTGTTCCAAGCTCTATTAAAAAGTTGATTCCCACAAGTCCGACAATCATATATATACCGACGCTTGCGCCCATACCTGCCGCTGCCGCCCATGATGTTACTGCTTCCATAAAGAAAACCTTGCATCCTATCAGAAACACGCCTGTGTTTACAACAGGACAAACTACCGCAGATACACCTACTGCAAGATAACGGTTATACTTTTCAAGCAGTTTGTATACAAGTCCGGTTATAAAACCTGCTGCAACACCCTTTACAATCACAGTTGAAACAGTGCCCGCAAAGTTTACCGCCATAAACGGTGCCGCATCACCTGTTAAAAGAACTACTGCACCAAAAATCAATCCAAGCCACGCACCCATCATTGTGCCGCAGGTTGCCGCACCGATTACAATAGGCACCAGCGTGAGCGTTATACTGAAAGTGCTAAACCGCAGATTCATGCTGACAAATTGCAAAATAATCACAAGTGCTGTCAGCACCGCTCCCAGGACTAAGGTCTTAGTTGACATTTTGTTTGTGTTTTTCATAAATTCCTCCTGACTGTCACTCGCCTCTTTGGCGATGCAACGTCTAAATTTATTATATATTTAATTTTATTTTTTCTTACTTTGAGTATTTTTGTTATAGATTATCAAAAGCCCTTTTAACAAGAGATTATCATCAATATCTATTTTGTGTCTGCAATAAGGTATAATTGCCTTTGACAGCCCGCCTGTTGCCACGAGAGTTGCCTTTTTGCCAATCTCATCTTCTATTCTGTCAATCATCCCGTCAAGCATTGATGCGTTGCCGTATATTACGCCCGAACTCATACAATCCTTTGTGTTTCTGCCAAGAACTCTCTCGGGTGCCTCAAGGCTGATCTGAGGTAATTGCGCTGTCCCCCCCGCAAGGGCTTTGAGCGAAAGTTCAACACCCGGAATAATAGATACGCCGGAAAAGCAAGCGTTTTCGTCTACAATGATAATCTTTGTTGCCGTACCCATATCCATTACAAGCACAGGTGGCTCATATGCATCATACGCCGCAACGCAGGCACAAATCAGATCTGCGCCGACTTCTAACGGGTTGTCCGCAAGAAGATTAATCCCCGTCTTTATTCCCGGCCCCACCACAAGGGCATCAACGCCATATACCATCTTTATGGCATTTTTTACCGTAGCGGTAAGAGGCGGCACAACGGATGAAATAACAGCACCGCTGATTTCACGTCTGTCCACCTCATTAAGAGCGAGAATGCTCTTAATCTTTGTGGCATACTCTGCATCTGTCTTTCTTGGATTTGTGGAAATCCTCGATGTAAAAGCAAGTTCATCTGCGACAAATCCGCCAAGAACAATATTTGTATTTCCAATATCAATTGTTAAAATCATATCTCATACCCTCTTTGTCCAAAGTATACCAAAAAAATTTTTTCCAGTCAATATTAAAAATGCATAAAATGTTTATTACATAAGGGCTTACCCTCATTGACTTTTGCAAGGATTAAGGTTATAATCTTTCAGACAACAGAGCACCAACACCACAGTATTTGAATAATATAATAGTATAAAATAACTTTCAGGAGATACACTATGGATCCAAAATTTAAACGTATAAAAGCGGCATGTTATATATCAAACATTTGTGGAGCAATGGTTTGCAATCTCTCGCCTTTGCTCTTTTTGACCTTTCGGTCTATGTATGGCATATCATATTCTCTTTTAGGCTTATTAATTGCCATAAACTTTTTTACACAACTTGGAATAGACTTGATTTTCTCATTCTTCTCCCATAAATTTAATATCCCTAAAACTGTTAAAGCAATGCCCATTCTGACAACAGCAGGCTTTTTAATATACGCAATTTATCCATTTATATTTCCAAACTCAGTCTACGTGGGGCTTCTTGTCGGCACATTTCTCTTCTCAATTTCAGGAGGTCTTGGAGAAGTCTTAATCAGCCCTCTGATTGCAGCAATCCCGTCAAAAGATCCCGACAGAGAGATGAGTTTGCTCCACTCTCTTTACGCGTGGGGCGTTGTAGGTATAATTATAATCAGTTCTATATTTTTATATATGTTCGGGACTCACAACTGGCAATGGCTTACTTTAATTCTTACATCAATACCTGTCGTAGCAGCGCTTTTATATGCAGACTCCGAATTTCCTCAGGTTGTGACACCGAAAAAAACATCAGGTGCTATTGCTTATATGAAAAAGCACGGTGTGTGGCTTTGCGTGATTGCTATTTTTCTCGGCGGTGCGTCAGAACTTGTTATGGCTCAATGGAGTTCTACATATCTTGAACGCGCGCCTGGCATTCCCAAAGTATGGGGTGATATCTTCGGTGTTGCTCTTTTTGGATTTACTTTAGGAATCGGACGTTCTATGTACGCCAAAATCGGCAAAAACATCAGCCGTGTTCTTGTATCAGGGGCTGTCGGTGCAACTATCTGCTACCTTCTGGCAGCAATATCAGAAAACCCGTTCATTGGACTTACAAGTTGCGCCCTCACTGGTCTTTGCGTTTCTATGATGTGGCCGGGAAGCCTTATCGTCTCCTCTGACAGATACCCATACGGCGGTGTTCTGATATACGCACTTATGGCGGCAGGCGGAGACTTTGGTGCTTCTGTAGGTCCGCAAATAGTTGGAATAATCACTGATTTTTGTATGTCGAACCAATCAGTTCTCATCCTTGCGCAAAGCATAAATATGGCGCCCGAAAATCTCGGTATGCGAATTGGCCTGCTGATTGGTGCACTCTTTCCCCTTGCGGCAATCCCTGTATATATGGCAGTAAAGAAAATGAGAAATGAATAAAAAACGCAGCATGTGCTGAAGTAGTCAATACTTTGTAGACACAAAAAATCCGACGTCAGCAAAATCGGATTTTTGCAATTTTTATGTATTTAGTTGCAATCTCTCTTGCACCGTCAAGGCCCATCTCGTCGGCCTCGGCTATAATTTCTCCATAGAAAATTACCGCGCCTACATTATCCGAAACAAACTTCTCTTTGTTCATTCTGATAACCACTGTCTGAAGCACTTTTTCTCTGAGTGACAAGTCGCTTATTTTCACTGCGCCATGCCACCTTTTGTAGTTTTTATCTTTTCAAAATATATCATGCCCCATATTTATTGTCAAGGCAAACAAAGGATTACAGAATAAAAATAAGCCAGCAGCAATGATATGCACCTCCAAAAGTGTCTAACTTTTGGGGTGCATATCACAATCCACCGGCTTATTTTTTATTATTCTGACTGCGCCTCAAGTTCATCCATTGCAGCAAACACATCATCCATAATCTCTTTAACTGAAAGTTTCGCAAGTTTTCTCTCGCTTATCTTAACGCCCTTTCCTCCGGCGGTCCAATATGCCTCAAGTTCGTGCATACCCGGGATTCTCTTGATAATGTGATAACCGTAAGAGGTCTCAACTATATCACTTATCTCGCCAATCTTAAGAGCAAATGCTGCACCCTCAAATTCAGGCATCATTTCGCCGGGGCCAAAGGTATAACCTGCATCGGTTGCACCCGGGTCTTCATTAAATTCAGCAACAAGAGCGTCAAAATCTTCGCCATTCTTTGCACGCTCAAGGACTGTCTGTGCAATAGCGAGTTTTTCTTCCTTTTTAACAGGTTCTGCATCTTCGCCGTCTTCTGCCTCGGTCTTAATCAGGATATGTTTTACAGATGCGCCGTCCGGCTGAATGTAGTCGTTGAGCACACTCATATCCTCCGGATAATACTTATCAGGATTTTCTTCTATATCAGCCTGTACGTCCTGAACAGTCATAATGTTATAATACATTCTTGCGTACTGCTTTGTGCTTGCGATTCCCATTGTTCTTGCTCTGAGAGCAAAACCATCCTCGCCGTACTGACCGGCAATTCCTCTGAGCTGAGTATCAATCTGAGCCTTTTCTTCATCAGAGATGGTAATGCCGTTTTCTGCACCCTTTTGAATAAGAACCGCTTCTTTAACTGCATCTTCTACCGCTTTTCTTCTGATCATATCTGAAAGTTTCTCGCCGTCAACTTCCTGCTCCCAGTCGAAGTCTCTCATTGCATCCTGAGTTACTCCGTTTTCCTGAGCATAGGTGGCAGCCTGAGCGTAAATGTAGTATCTTACATCAAGGTCAGTAACCTCTGCGCCGTTAACCGATGCAATCTTGCTGCCCTCAGGCATTGCTTCAACCCATGCAGGAATCTGCATGCCCAAGAATAAAACAAGTGCACCAAGAACTGCAGATGCAATAAGTGACAATATAAATGTGTTTCTCTTTACAGTAACACGTACAGGTTCAGGCTTTGCTTCTTCAAGGCCTGCTTCTACACATGCATCGTCACTCCAGCTTTCGTCCATTTTTTCTTCAGCAACTTCTTCATAAACGTCTGCCGCTTTGATTTCTTCTTCAACCTCGGCCGCAGCATCAGCAATTTTGTTGCTGATATCTTCTCTTACTCTTTCTTCTGGAGTAAGAGTATTTTCTCTCTCTTCTGCCTGAAAATCCTTGTTTTCGTTTTCCACTTTTTATTCTCTCCTTTGTGTTTTATTTCGGAAAATAATTTACTTGAAAGTTATTATACAATACTTTTTTTAAATTATCTACCCTTTTTTTTAAAATTTTCAAATTATTAACAATCTTCGGTCTTATCATCATCTATCGTCAGGCTTTCCAAAAGACTGCAAAGTTCCTTAAGGTATGCAGACTCTGTTTTAAAATTCGGTTTTGATAACTTGAAATGAAGTTTTGGCTGATTCGGATTTGTCATAAACAATTTTCCGTTCCGCTCGTTCATAACCTCAACAAGGCCACTCATATCGGGAACATTATCAAGGTCAAACCTCATTATTATCTGCTCTGCTCCGCCTGTCAACTCGGCAATACCAAACCTGCTTGCATACTTTTTGATAAGTGCAACTTCCATCAAATTGGAAACAGATTGGGGCACTGTGCCATATCTGTCCTCAATCTCATCATAGGTATCGTAAAAGGCATCTCTGCTGTCTATTGAAGCAATCCTCTTATACGCACCGATTCTGCGGCTGTGGTCTGTGATATAACTCTCGGGAATATACGCCGTAACAGGCAGGTCGATAGATGTTTCTGTCTGCACAGGGCCTGAAATTCCCTTTTGTTCGCTGACTGCTTCTTCTAAAATTCTGCAATACATTTCATAGCCTACACTATCCATATGACCGCTCTGCTGAGCGCCAACCAGATTACCCGTACCCCTTATCTCAAGATCGCGCATAGCAATTTTAAAGCCCGAGCCAAACTCAGTAAACTCCCTCATTGCAAGAAGACGTTTTTCTGCATCCTCTGACAATGCCTTATCACGTCTGTATGTCAAATACGCATAGGCAAGACGGTTGCTTCTGCCTACTCTGCCCCGCAACTGATAAAGTTGAGAAAGTCCAAGTCGGTCTGCGTTTTCTATGATTATAGTATTAACATTGGCGATATCCAGTCCTGTCTCAATAATAGTTGTGCAAACAAGAACGTCTATCTCTCCGCCGTCCACCTCCATCATAACGTTTTCGATTTCTGTCTCGTTCATCTTGCCGTGAACCACCGCAACCCTTGCATTTGGCACAAGCTCTGCAATACGGTTGGCAACTTTGTATATTCCGTCAACACGGTTATATAAATAATAAACCTGTCCGCCTCTTGATATCTCCCTCTCTATGGCCTCTCTTGTTACTTCCTCATCGTACTCCATTACATAGGTTTCAACGGGGTATCTGTCGCTGGGCGGTTGATTTATAATGCTCATATCCCTGATTCCGCTGAGAGACATATGAAGCGTCCTCGGAATCGGCGTTGCCGAGAGCGTCAGCACATCAACCTCTGTCTTTAACTCTTTGATTTTCTCTTTATGCCCTACACCAAAGCGCTGTTCTTCGTCTATAATCAAAAGGCCGAGTTTTTTAAAGTTTACGTTCTTTCCAAGCAACTTATGGGTGCCGATTACTATATCTACCTCTCCCGTAGACAAACCTTTTATAATGTCTTTCTGCCTTGCGGGTGTGGTAAACCTTGACAGCATACCAATGTTTACAGGGTAGTCCATCATCCTTTGCTTAAATGCGTTATAGTGCTGACTTGCAAGGATTGTTGTCGGCACAAGATATGCCACCTGATAACCGCTCATTACCGCCTTAAATGCGGCACGCAATGCAACCTCTGTCTTGCCGTAGCCTACATCTCCGCAAAGAAGTCTGTCCATAGGGTATGGTTTTTCCATATCTTCTTTTACTTCTTCTATTGACCTGAGTTGGTCGTCTGTCTCGTCATATGGGAATGTCGCCTCAAAACTTCTCTGCCACTCAGTATCAGGGGCAAATGGGATTCCCTTTATATTGGCTCTTTTTGCATACAACTCTACAAGTTTCTTTGCCATATCAGCAGCGGCGGCTTTTACCCTTTGTTTAGTCTTGTTCCAGTCGGTTCCGCCAAGAGTGCTGAGACGTACAGACGCCCCCTCTTTTCTGTCGTACCGATATACCATATCAAGTTGGTCTGTCGGCACATAGAGCGCATCATTGTTTTTGTAACTTATCTTTAAATAGTCTTTTAAAACCCCGTCTACGCTGAGTTGTTCTATGCCAAGATAGAGACCTATTCCGTGGTTACGGTGAACAACATAGTCTCCCGGATTAAGGGTAGTAAAGTCTGAAATTCTGTCCCCTTTTTTGCCACGATATAATGGTCTTTTCTTCTTTTTTCTCTCTCCTCCGAAGACCTCTCTGTTTCCTATTACCACAGTTCTTATCAGTGGATATTCAAATCCCCTCAGCAGAGACCCGCCGCAGACTACAATTCCGCCGTCTGTCGGCAATTTTTCAAGACGGCTCTGGTACGAGCAACTTATTCCGTCTTCTTCAAGTCTCAGTTGAAGAGTTCTCGCCCTCTCTGCTGTACCGGCAAGTATAACCGCCTTGTAATGGTTTGCTTTGTAGTACTCTAAACTCTCGCGCAGAAGTTCGGGCTTTCCGCCAAAACCGCCAAGACTTCTTGCCCCTATATCAAAGGTCTGCTTTGTCTTAATATCACCAAAACTTCTCGACACTGTGTTCATACACACAGTTTCTCTGTCCGAGAGTTTCTTTAAAAGTTCGCGATACGGCATTGAGAACTCGCTCTTTACGTCAGCCATAATTCCTCTGTCATAAAGGTCTGTCAGAGTATTTGCCCGCTCTGTTTCTCTTTCTTCTAAACGCTCGGCTATTCGCGCAGGCTCTTCTATAAAAATTTTAAAATCCCCCGGTATGTAATCCATAAGGGTTGTTTTTCTTCCATATATTTCGCAGATAAGAGGAATATACTTATCCATAGACGGAAAATAAATTCTCTCTCTTATCCTCTCTCCGTCGCGGCGAAGAGCCGCCGCAACCATTGCTTCTCTCTCTTTTGTTTCGTCAAGCGACCAGGCTTTCTCAAAAAGTTTTTGAGACAGTTTATCTGCCATTTCATCATCCAGAAGTATCTCGCCCGACGGCGGCACCTCAAACACCTCTGCACGGTCAATTGTCCTTTGGGTCTGCACATCAAATATACGAATAGAATCGACTTCTGTATCAAAGAATTCTATTCTCATAGGGTTATCGCTGGTACATGGGAAGACGTCCACTATTCCGCCTCTTATACTGAACTGACCTGCACCCTCTACCATTTCTTCTCTGCGATAGCCAAGGCATACAAGTCTATCAGCCAGAGCATCAATCTCAATCTCATCACCAACCGTCAGGCAGATTTTAAATCTTTCCCATATATCTTTTGACGCAGTTATTCCAAGCAGACCCTCCGGCGAGGTAACAACAAGTTGCTTTTCATTTGCCATCAGAGAGTTCAGGGTTTTAAGCCTTGAACTTATCACATCCCTGCCTCTTGCCTCTATGTCATAAAACATAAGTTCTGACGAGCGAAATCTCAAAACTCTGTCATCACCTGCAAAATTACATAAATCGTCATAGATTTCGGCCGCAGAGGTTTCGTTTTTGGCAACAATAAGACCGCCGCAATCCAGTTTTTCGCATACGCAAAAAGCAAGGTGTGCCCTGACCGAGTCTGACACACCTGTTACACCAAGCGGTGCTTTATTGGATTTAAGCGCAGAGGTAAGTTCAGAGAATTCTGACAACCCCTCCATAACACCCAAAAAACTGCTCATTATTCTATCACTGCTCCGTTATATTCGTTCATCGCTGACTTTGCGCCGCTTTTTATTATCTCTTCTACTGCAGAGGCAGCACATATTGCCGCTTTGATTAATATTTTGGTCTCTTCATCCGAGAAATGTCCAAGGACATAGTCCTTCATATCATAATCTTTATATTCAGGTGCACCAACGCCAATTTTTATCCTTGGGAAAACATCGTTCTGCAGTTGATAAATTATGTTTTTTATTCCGTTATGTCCGCCGGCACTGCCCTTTTCGCGTATTCTCATTTTACCGACCGGCAGAGATACATCATCATATATTATGATTATGTTCTCGTCATCTATCTTATACCAGTCTGCAATCTCGCGGATAGCTTCGCCGCTCAGGTTCATATAGGTCTGTGGCTTTACAACAATAACCTTCTCTCCGGCTATTCTGCCATCGCCAAAAACTGCCCTGAACTTTTCTTTATTCAGTTTAATATCATATTTGACACATATGGCGTCAACAACTTCAAATCCCACATTGTGACGGGTACCCACATATTCTCTGCCCGGGTTTCCGAGCCCTGCAATAAGATACATTTTTTTACTCCTGAATTTAGTTCTTTCTGTATTTGGTCTTTCTCCAGCCCTGCTTTACTACCTGACGCGCTCTGGCAATCGCCAACGATTCTTCAGGCACTTCGTCTGTAATGGTAGAGCCTGCTGCCGTGTAGGAAGACTTCTTTACAGTAACGGGAGCAACAAGATTTGTGTTACATCCGATAAAGCAATCATCCTCAATGGTTGTGCGGTGTTTGTTTACGCCATCATAGTTCACCGTAACGGTTCCGCAACCAAAGTTTACTCTCTCTCCTACATCTGCATCACCCACATAAGTAAGGTGAGAAATCTTGGTGCCATTGCCGATTGTCGCATTCTTTACTTCAACAAAGTCTCCGACTTTAATGTTATTGCCTATTTTTGAGTTAGGTCTTATATAAGCAAAGGGGCCTACCGAGGTATTATCACCAATTTCGCTGTTAAGTGCAACCGATGACTGAACCTCTGTCTTGTTTCCGATTTTACAGTTCTTTATTCTTGTATTTGGCCCGATTATACAATCCTCTCCTATTGTGGTGTTGCCCTCTAAAATTGTACCCGGGTAAATTACTGTATCACAGCCTACCTTAACTCCTTCTTCAACCCTTACAGTTTCGGGGTTTATAACACAAACTCCCTCTCTCATAAGGTTATATACCATTCTTCTGTTTAATATTCTGTCTGCCTCTGCAAGCTGAATTCTGTCATTAACGCCGATGGTTTCTTCAAAGTCAGCAACGTAGGCGCCTATTATCTCGCCCTCGTTTATTAAAATTTCGATTACATCGGTCAGGTAATACTCTCCCTGAGCATTGTTGTTGCCAAGTTTTGAAAGGGCAGTCTTCAGTTTTTGTATATCAAACATATACATTCCTGAGTTCATCTCTTTAATTGCCTTTTCTTCCTCAGAGGCATCTTTCTGTTCTACAATCTTTACAACATTGCCGCCACTGCGAATAATTCTGCCATAGCCCGTTGGGTCATCACATATAGCAGTAATAACCGTTGCGGCTCTGTTTTCCGCACTGTGCTCACTATATGCGGCTTTTAAAGTTTCGGCTGTTACGATAGGTGCGTCTCCGCATACAACCATAACGGTTCCGTTCTCATCAGCGATAGGCTCTATGCCCTGCATCACCGCATGCCCTGTACCGAGCGGCTCATACTGATATGCATACTCAACATCTTCACCAAGGTGCTCGCGCATACTATCTGCCATATGGCCGATAACCACAATATTGCGTTCTGCTCCGGCACCACTTACTGCATCCAAGACCCAATCAATAAGAGCTTTGCCTCCTGCAATCTGAAGTGGCTTTGCAATTTTAGACTTCATTCTCTTTCCCTCGCCTGCGGCGAGTATAATACTGCATACTGACATATATAAAACCTCCTGATTTAATATCTTTTATATAGACGGAACCGTAGCAACCGTTGCCGCATAAACCCTGAAAGCACCGCTCTCTTTAAGCATCTTTGCACATTCTTCAAGAGTTGCGCCTGTAGTGCAAACATCATCTATAAGCAAAATCGTCTTTTTATCTATCTTTTCAGGCTTCTTTACCGCAAAGTTGCCCTTGACATTTTCAAGTCTTGCCTCAAGAGATAAAGAACTTTGCTTTCTTATAACTTCTTTCTGAACAAGCGCGTTTGGCACGTAAGTCAACCCAAGTTTTCTCGCGACCGCCCACGCAAGACACGCCGCCTGATCAAAACGCTCATCTGAGATGCCTTTCCGTCTCGGCGGAACAGATACAACAATATCAAAATCCACTCCTCCAAAATCACTCTTTACCATTTGCGCCACATAGGCAGACAAAGTGCTTGCAAATCCTGCATTTTTCTCCTTCTTAAACCCCACCACTGCACTCTTTACGCCCTCTACATAAATAAACGCAGAGGTTATCCGTGTATTGTAGTGACGCCTTTTATAGCAGTCTTTACACATCTTAGTATCAGAAACTGCCACAGGCTTGCCACAACGCCTGCACCTGTAGTATGGTTTGCAATAAGGCAGTTCGTTTGCACAGTCCGAGCAAACGAGTTTGGTTGTCTTTGGAGACAGTCTCTTGCCGCAGAAGATACACTTTGGCGGGAATATAAGATTGAACAAAACTTTTCCTACATCATATCCCATTATACCACCGCTTTTTTACTATTATTCTGAATCTACATTAGTATATCATATCAAAATATGAATTGCAAGAAATAAATAAAGGTATGATTTTAGGCAAACAGACGCTCCTTTCTTTTGTCGGCTTTTGAATAAACTTTGTTTCTTTGTCATATCATAGAAATAGCCTATTTTCTCAATGTTTACAAAAAATTGCCTGAAATTTTGTGCAATTTTTCACCCAAATCACAATGGACTATATCCAAAAAACGTGTTATAATAACATTGTTAATATTAACCAATTTTATTAACACATTTTTCTATATTTTTTGATAAGTTTCACACACATATATATGTTGGAGGGCACACAAATGAAAAAAGCTTTCAAAAAAAACACTCCTGCTAAAGAATTTATTGACGAAGCACCTTTATATCTCTTCAACAAAGGAACGAACTATGAAAGTTACCGCATGCTGGGGGCACACCCGACAACAGACGGGGACGAAACCTCTGGCTATCACTTTGCCGTATGGGCGCCAAACGCAAAATCTGTATCCGTAGTCTGCGATAATAACAACTGGGACAGAAGTCGCGGTGTAATGAACAAAAGGGCAAGTTCAGGTATTTGGGAAGTTTTTATACCCCATATTACGCAGGGTCAGAATTATAAATTCAGTATCGAAGATGCAAAAGGCAACATATTTTTAAAATCAGACCCATTTGCATTTTATTCTGAGGTCCGCCCTCTGACCGCATCTGTTACAACAGATTTGTCATACACATGGAATGACAAAGCATGGATGGATGCCCGCAGAGAGACTCCTCCTTATGATAAGCCACTTAACATCTACGAGATGCACTTTGGCTCTTTTAAGACCAAGGATGACGGCAGTTTTTATACCTATACCGAAATGATAGATATCCTTATTCCATACGTCAAAAAACTTGGATATACCCATATTGAACTTATGCCCATTTGCGAGTATCCTTTTGACGGTAGCTGGGGTTATCAGGTAACAGGCTATTACAGCGCAAACAGCCGCTATGGTAAGCCAACCGAACTTAAAGCCTTTATTGACGCCTGTCACGCAGAGGGCATCGGTGTTATTATGGATTGGGTTCCTGCTCACTTCCCGAAAGACGCCCACGGCCTTGCAAACTTTGACGGAACACCATTATTTGAGCATCCCGACTCAAGACGCGGCGAACACAAAGAATGGGGCACTCTGGTTTTTGACTGGACAAAGACGGAAATTTTCTCATTTCTTATTTCAAACGCCTTATTCTGGCTTTCGGAGTATCATATGGACGGTCTGCGTGTTGACGCTGTATCTAGTATGCTATACCTTGACTACAACCGAAGTGGCGGTGAGTGGTTGCCTAACAAATACGGTGGCAAGGAGAATCTGGAGGCAATTGATTTTTTGCGAAAG
>JAZSBQ010000114.1:0-3030 GCA_045602485.1 Clostridia bacterium | reverse complement strand
GCCGCCTTTTCTTTCATTTCATGTCTTTCTATAATACGTTTTGTACGATAGTCCGTTCCCGCGTGGACAAATACTTTAACAAGGTTTTCTTTATCCCTCAAAATATAGTCTGCGCATCTTCCAACAAGGACACAAGAGCCCTTATCGGCAATCTCTTTTATAGCCTGAGACTGGATTCTGAATATATTATCAATATCAGTAATATCGCCGTAACGATAGTATGAACTGTTACCAAGTTGCAAGCCCATAACAAGAGAGTACAAAAAACTGTTAGTCGGCTTTTCGTCAAGACCTTCAAAAAGATTTTCAGAAAGTCCGCTCTGCTTTGCAGCAAGTGCAATAAGTTCTTTGTCGTAATATGGTATGTCCAGCATCTGTGAAACTTTTTTAGCAACTTCATGTCCACCCGAGCCAAACTGCCGTCCAATTGTAATTATAGTATTTTCAAGCATATTTGTACCTCCTTATGTATGTTATATTTAAATTTTACCACATTTTCTCATAAAATAAAATACCTTTTTAAAAATTTTTTATGTCGTCAATATAGAAAACTGTCATAATTTTTTATACAAATTAACTATAGATACCCCGGAATAATAGTGTTTTAATATATCTGTATAAGATTTTCCGTTATATGCCATTACATTTGCCCCATTCTGGCTCATTCCTACACCGTGACCGTAACCTAGAACTTTAAATGTTATCTTGTCACCATCAGCGCTGAGTTCAAAATTTGAGCTTCTCAGGTCATAAATTTCCCGTATCTGTTCACCTTTAAACTCTTTTCCTCCTATTTCAATTAAAGAAACACTTCCACCTTCGGTTCTGCTTATATTTCCAACCATATTTGATGTGTCGATAATCTCTATATCTGGGTAAATATTTTTAAGTTTTTGCACAAATATATCCTTTGGATATACACTTTGAGACTCATATCCGTATGTACCAATATCCTCGCGGCTTATAACCGACTTTAAGTACGGCAGCGATGTTCCCCATACATCGGATACGTTTTCTGTTCTTCCGCTGCTTATGGCATAAAAATACGCCTTTACGACCTTGTTGTCATATATCATATATTCCCCCGATGTCTGTGTAACGGCATTTCTTATTTTTGCCTCATAATCATCAGCAAATCGTGGATCCCACCCTGTTTTAATCTCATCTATACTCTTCCACGCTTTACAATGCAGATAGTTTGTGCACACCATTGCACCGTTATGCTCCTGTGTTGTCTTTCCATCCATAAAATCCGCTACTTTACTCAGGATATAACTTCTTGCCGCAACAGCCTGCGCTTTTAACGCCTCAGAATGGTTTGTCGGAGGCATTTCTCCTGCGAGAACGCCAACAAGATACTCCTCAAGTTCAATTTCTTTTGTTCTGTCTTCATTTTTAAAATATACACTGATTGAAAACGGCTCGTCAAAACTGCCTGCAGTAATTGCATCCCCATCCTCAGGCGAAATATTATGTATGGCTTGTCTGTCTGCAAAACTGATTATTGCCGAGATAACATAAGGTAATAAAAAAGCAATAAGAACAACCGATAAAAACATTAAAAACGCCTTTTTCATAACATCTTCTCCTTTTGTTTATAAGCAAATTAAATGGATTTTGTACGCTTAATTGATATATATGAAAAATTTCTCTGATTATTCTTGACTTTTTTAAATAAATATACTATAATATATGAGTTATTTGTATAACAATCCTTACTCCCGAAGAGTTCGGGGGTCAAAGTCCAAAAGGAGGTGACAAGATATGGCAGAACATATCAATAATTACGAGACTATATTCGTAATTGATGCAACCAAGACCGAAGAGGAAATCACAGCATTGGTTGAGAAGTTTAGGTCATTGATTGAAAAGAATGGTGAGATTGTCAGCGTTGACGACTGGGGCAAGCGCAGACTCGCTTATGCAATCAACGATTTAACAGAAGGCTACTATGTTTTGGTTAACTTTAAGTCAGGCCCTGATTTTCCGGCTGAGCTTGAGCGTGTTTACGGCATTACCGATGGTATCATCCGTGACATCGTCATCAAATGTGAGGAGGCGTAACCTATGATTAACAAAGCAATACTTATGGGTAGACTCACACGTGATCCCGAACTACGTCATACTGGTACGGGTACACCTGTTTGCAGTTTCTCTATTGCAATCGATAATGGTTACGGCGAGAACAGACAAACAGATTTTATCAACTGCGTTGCATGGAACAAAACAGCTGAGTTTGTCAGCAACTACTTCCAGAAAGGCAGAATGATAATCGTTATCGGTCGTATATCGACCAGAAGCTGGGAAGGTCAGGACGGTAAACGCAATTACACAACAGAAGTTGTTGCAAGTGAAGTAAGTTTTGGCGAAAGCAAGAGAAGCCAGGATGGCGGCTCAGGCAATTTTGCTCCAACATCTCAGGCTATGTCTCAGATGTCGCAGGATTTAGCCGAAGACGACTTTACTCCATTGCTTGATACTGACGACGATCTCCCGTTTTAATTTAAACAAGGAGGCGAAATAAATGGCTGAAGAAAAGAAAATGGACAGACCCCGTGTTAGACGCGCTAAGAGAAAGGCTTGTGCCTTCTGCGTTGACAAGGTGGAACACATAGACTATAAGGATGTAGCAAAACTCAGAAGATACGTAACTGAGCGTGCTAAGATTCTTCCAAGAAGAATCAGCGGATGTTGCGCAAAGCATCAGCGTCAGCTTACAGTTGCTATTAAGAGAGCTAGACAGATCGCTCTTCTCCCTTATACATCTGACTAATATTTAAAAGTTAAAAGCCTTGGCAAATGCCAAGGCTTTTTTATTTATAGGTACCCCTGTGTTAGACTCCCCTGTGTAAGGGGAGCTCCACCGTAGGTGATAAGGGGTTGTAATCATATCACAATGATTGTATGAGATTACATACCCTGATGCAATCTCATAATTACTGTCGCAACTTCGCCACGTGTTGCATTTGCAAGCGGAGCAAAGTTACCTGCATCGTCGCCCTTCATATATCCGGCGCTCTGCACAGCATA
>JAZSBQ010000113.1:0-9419 GCA_045602485.1 Clostridia bacterium | reverse complement strand
TAGCAAGTTGTTTTTCAATAATGCAGACATAATTTTTATCAAGAAAAAAATCTATTAAAAAGAATAGACAATATAGAGTAATAGCTACAAATAAAGGTATAGACAAAACATTGTATTCAAATGCAGTTTTAAAATCAAAATTTAAGATTGATATGAACCCTCTTGTCATACCACAACCAAAACAAGAAATACCAAAAATGCTTTTTATAGGGCATAAAGACACAGAAAAAATCTTTGTTAAAAAGACCAATATAACAAAAAAGACAAACCCTACACTCAAAGAATGTAAGGTGTGTCTTTTTATTTTTGATAGTTGTTTGTATTTAGACCAAAGGATACCCATAACTATCTCTAAAACCACCAGACAAGATAGAAATAAGGTCAATTATTGTTCCGATTGCACATAAACCATATGTAAAGAAATGCAAAACACCACTACCTACTTTTCCAACATACATTCTGTGAAGACCACCAAAACCAAAGAAACCTAAAATACATAAAATCAATGCAACCATTTTACTCTTTCTAGGACCAACTCCAAAACCACCATTGAGATTAGTATTGGTGTTTGTGCTTTCATTTGAATTAGTAATATTAATAGTTGGTTGACCCCCACTTGATTGTTTTGCCTCATCAAGGACATTGCCAAGGTCATCTTTACAATACATTCTTCCTTTTACTTCTACAAGACAATCTTTGCAGAATGGTTTGCCACAGTATGCACACATTCCTTGTGCATCAATTTCTGGGTGATTAGTACATTTCATTTTTTATCTCCTCCGTTTTTATCTTCTTCTAATAAATAATTTTTAACTTTATAAAATATTGACCTAGCCACAAAAAGAACAGTTATTCCAACAACAACACAACTAATGAAACCACCTAATATTAAGACAGGTATCATATTTGAAAAATTAAGGTTTTCAAAATCAAACAATGTTGTATTAGAAGAACCGACTAAAAGGGCAATGCCAACAGTCAATACTACACAAATTACAGACAAAATAATCAATAGCATAATTTGTGAAAAAAATGACTTGTTTTTCAAGCTCATCGCCTCCTGTTATGACATATTATAACAAAAATCTACATAACTGTCAATAGAAAATACAGATTTTAGTTAATGCTTTAAGATTTTGTATTCTGTTAATGATAAGTGTGTAGTGTTAAAATTAAAATAAAGGTAGGTGTTAATGTTTTGAACTATGAATTATTAGGAAACCAGATTAGGAAACAAAGAAAAGAGAAAAAATATACATTGGAGCAATTAGCAGAGAAATTGGATGTCTCAACTACTTTTATAGGACAAATAGAAAGAGCAAAAGGAATACCTTCGCTTGAAACATTGGTAAAGATTGCAAATGTTCTTGAAATATCAATAGACAGTTTGCTTTTTGGAGATTTGAATAACAAATCTGGAAGCAACCATTTTGTGAAGAAAGTTGCAGAATTAACACAAACCTTTACACCTAAAGAAAAGGAACTATTGTTAAGAAATATAGAAATAATCAATGAGTATAGGAACAATGCTAAATAAGGCATTGTTTTTTCTTTTTAAAAGTGTAAAATCAATTTTTCTGCGTAATATCAACAAAAAAATTATTCCACAGAAAATAAAGTTATAGGCGACACCTCTTTTGGTTGCAATTGTGTGAAAAATGTGATATAATGATTCTGTATTGCGTATGCACACAGTTTTTGCATATTTGTAGTAAAGAGCAGAAAACAATCATAAAAATAAAGCAAAGAATTGTCCTTTTGCTTTACCGAGAATTAAAGAAAGTTCCCCCGGGGTCCGGATGAATTCAGACCGTGAGGAACAGAAAAGGAGCATTTATGAACAACAAATCTTTTTTAATGCGGATGATTATACTTGTGATTTGTGCAGTGATGTCTGTGTCTGTGGTAAACCGCGGAGGAATCAACAACGTAAGTGCCGCAGAAGGAACAGAACTTCGCGGTGTGTGGGTGTCCACCGTTGCAAACATTGACTATCCGTCATCGCCGACAACAGACCCGGCGACACTTAAGAACGAACTTACGCAGATATTTGACAACTGCAGGGATATGGGATTTAATGCGGTATTCTTTCAGGTTCGTCCCTGCGGAGATGCATTTTATAAGTCAGAATACTTCCCGTGGTCAAAGTATCTAACGGGAACTCAGGGGGTTGCTCCGTCTAATGGGTTTGACCCGCTCGCTTTTGCAGTAGAAGAAGCCCACAAACGCGGTATGCAGTTACACGCGTGGATAAACCCGTACAGAATCACCAACTCATCAGGGGATAATTCAAAACTTTCTCAGGATAATCCTGCAGTTAAGAACCCGGGGCTTGTGCTTACTGATGCAAACGGCAAGATGTACTATAACCCCGGAGACCGCACATCTATTGATTTGATTGTAAACGGAGCGGAAGAAATAGTTACAAACTACGATGTTGACGGAATCCATATGGATGATTATTTCTATCCCGATGCGGCATTTAATGATGACACTACATACTCATATTACAAAGATCAGTACAGCAGTCAGGATGACTGGAGAAGAAGCAACGTAAATTATCTTGTAGAGACACTTGATTCAAGACTTCATTCAATTAAACCTGAAATCAGATTTGGCATAAGCCCGAGAGGAATATGGGCAAACAAGAGCGAGATGGCAGAGGGCAGTGATACAGCAGGCAGCGGCTCTTACAGCGGTATTTATGCAGATTCAAGACTGTGGGTAAAGAACGGCTGGGTTGACTATATTATGCCGCAGATTTACTGGAATATCGGATATGAGGTTGCGGACTATACCACACTTTGCAAGTGGTGGGGAGATGTAACGAGAGGCACAGATGTAGAACTTTATATCGGCGAGGGTGCATATCGTACAACATCAAGTTCTCTTCCTGCGTGGACGGGCGATAACGGCACTAACGAACTTCGCACCCATATACTAAACGGCAGAGCCGATAGTATTATTGACGGGTATTGTTGCTTTACATACAACGACTTTATAGAAAATCCGTCAATATATGCACTTATGCAGGAGGTAAACAGCGACGGTGCCAAGGCTCCTGAGGGAAGCATTCCCGTATCGGGAGACAACGCTCAGACACCGGAGATACCGAAACAGGAAGAGAGTATCGTGCCACCGGTGAGTGATGAAATGTCAGGCGGGCACGATTTGCCTCAGGCTGATAAGGATTATGTGAACAAGTTTACCGATATGGATAACTACTGGTGGGCAATGGATGAGGTCAATGACCTTGCAAGCCGTGGCGTCATAAAGGGCAGAAGCGAGACGCAATTTGACCCTGATGCAAACATCACAAGAGCGGACAACACTGTTTTGTTGCTGAGAATTCTTGGAAAGACCGCAGAGGTTGCTGATAACTTTGATGATGTATATGCAGGCTCTTATTATTACAGAGAGATAGGAATTGCAAAGGCGCTTGGAATTGCCACAGGTGTAGGGGATAACAATTTTGACCCTGAAGCACCGGTCAGACGTCAGGATATGGCAACCCTTGCATACAGAGTGCTGAGCCGCGAAGGCGTTCTGACAACTATCCCCAACACAGGTGTACTTAATCAGTTTAAGGATAAAGACAACATCGATTTCTATGCACGCGAGGCAATGGCGGCTTGCGTGGATGCGGGGCTTATGAGTGGTTATGGTGATAACACAATTAACCCACAGGGCAATGCCAGCCGTATAGAGGTTGCCCTCTTTATCCACCGTATCTCAGAGATGGTTGAGGCAGGGAAGACAGAATAGCAAAAATAATGCTTGAATTCGATTGCAATATATGGTATAATTATGCATCGTTATAAATGAGAAACAGATAGTGAGAAAGGTTGAGAAGTATTATGAAGAACACAGAAAAAACAATGGAGAAAATCGTTGCCCTCTGTAAAGGACGCGGTTTTATATATCCGGGCTCAGAGATTTATGGCGGGCTTGCAAACACATGGGATTATGGCCCACTTGGTGTTGAGTTCAAAAATAACGTAAAGCGCGCGTGGTGGAAGAAATTCATCCAGGAAAGCCCTTACAATGTAGGTCTTGACGCGGCAATCCTGATGAACCCCAAAACATGGGTGGCATCAGGTCACGTTGGCGGATTTTCTGACCCGTTGATGGATTGTAAAGAATGTAAGGCACGCTTCCGTGCGGACAAACTCATTGAGGATGTCGCAGGCGTTTCTGCAGACGGATGGTCTGACGAAAAGATGATGGAATATATCAAAGAGAATAAACTTGCTTGTCCTGAGTGCGGCAAGAGTAACTTTACAGACATCCGTAAGTTTAACCTTATGTTCAAAACCTTCCAGGGCGTTACAGAGGACAGCCAGAGTGAAATTTTTCTCCGTCCTGAGACTGCACAGGGTATATTTGTAAACTTCAAGAGTGTTCAGCGTACTTCAAGAAAGAAGATTCCTTTTGGTATCGGTCAGGTAGGTAAATCTTTCAGAAACGAGATTACCCCGGGTAACTTCACCTTCAGAACACGTGAATTTGAGCAGATGGAACTTGAATTCTTCTGCAAGCCCGGTACAGACCTTGAATGGTTTGCATACTGGAAAGATTACTGCAAGAACTTCCTTCTCTCTCTCGGTATTGCAGAAGAAAATATTAAGATGCGTGACCACGAGCAGGAAGAACTTTCTCACTACAGCAATGCTACAACTGATATAGAATTTATGTTCCCGTTTGGATGGGGAGGACTCTGGGGTATCGCTGACAGAACTGACTTTGACCTTAAACAGCACAGTCAGCACAGCGGCGAGAAGATGGAATATACCGACCCTGAGACAAATGAAAAGTATGTTCCTTACTGCGTAGAGCCGTCACTTGGTGCAGACCGCGTTGCCCTTGCTTTCCTTGTAGAAGCATATGACGAAGAAGTTGTTGACGCAGAGAAGAATGACATCCGTACAGTTATGAGACTGCACCCTGCACTTGCGCCTATCAAGGCAGCGGTTCTTCCGCTTTCAAAGAAACTTTCTGAAAAGGCTCAGGAAGTTTATGCTCAGCTTGCGGCAGAATTTATGTGCGAGTTTGACGAGGCAGGCAGTATTGGTAAGCGTTATCGTCGTCAGGATGAGATTGGTACACCTTTTTGTATCACATACGACTTTGATTCAGAGGAAGACGGTTGCGTAACAGTTCGTCACCGTGACTCAATGGAGCAGGAGCGCGTAAAGATTGAAGATTTGGTAGAATATATCAGAAACGGAATAAAGTTTTAATTTGAAATGAGTAAATCTCTTTTAAAAGAGCTTATAAGCTTTCGGAAAAAAGAAAAGATAAGTATGCACATCCCCGGCCACAAAAGTAGCCGGGGACTTAGTGCTTATTTTAGAAAAAATGCATTTAGTATTGATTTGACTGAACTCAGCGGAACAGATAATCTCCAGAATCCCGACGGAATATTAAAAAATGCTCAGGAAAACTGCGCAAAAATATTTGGCGCAGAGGAAACTCATTTTCTGACAGGAGGGTCAAGTCTTGGCCTTCGTGCTATGATTTTAGGGTGCGTCCCGCGGGGCGGAAAACTGCTTGTCGACAGATGTTGTCATAAGTCTGTGATTTCGGCGATAGCCATCGGCGGAGCCCGGCCGGTTTTTCTGGAGCCTGATTTTGACGACGATTTAGGACTCTATCTTGGTGTTTCGGCAGAGGAGGTAAAATCCAAACTTGAAGACCATCCTGATGTATGCGGCGCTATTATAACATCGCCCAATTATTATGGGATATGTTCAGAGGTTTCGGCCATTGCGGATTTGCTGCATAAGGATAACAAGTTTTTGATAGTTGACGAGGCACACGGGGCACATTTTGCCTTTGATAAAGCAGATTTGCCTCAAACCGCACTTTCTCTCAAGGCAGATTTGTGTGTGCAGAGTGCACACAAGACTTTGCCGGCACTTGGACAATGTTCCCTTTTGCATATCAGGGAAAATGCGTTGATAAATAAGGAAAGGTTAATCCGTGCCCTCAGGCATATTCAGACCACAAGCCCGTCATATATGTTGATGGCATCCCTTGATGAGGCTGCGGGATATATGGATAAAGAGGGAAGGAAAGCCCTTGCAAATCTTGTGGAAGAAATTGCAGAGTTTAAGGCAGAGGTTATAAAAAAAACGGCGCTGAGATTTGCTGACAGCAGAATTTTAAACAGACCTCAGGACGAAACCCGAATTGTAGTTGATTTTTCTCCTTTGGGAATCAGCGGTTTTAAAGCAGAGCGGATTCTTGCGGAAGAATTCGGAATTTTTGCCGAGATGGCAGACAGCAGATATGTTGTCTTTATCCCGTCAGTGGCAACAACAAAAAACGAACTAAAAAAATTATGCAAAGTCCTTTGCAGAATAGGAAAAAGAAAATTTGAAAGTAACCAAGTTGGAAAAACTATGAGACTGCCTGAGGTTCATATAAGAATCACACCCTGTGATGCAACGGATAAACCCTTTGAGGTTGTCGGCGCCGGAGAGGCGGCCGGACGCATAAGCGCAGGGGTAGTATCTGCCTGCCCTCCGGGTGCTGCGGTGATTATTCCGGGGCAGTATATTGATGAAACTGCGGTTGATTTTATAATTAAAAATAAAGTGGCAGACAAAGTAGAAGTTATAACGCAGTAGCGGGGGAGTAAAGGGGTGGTTTATATGATGATGCAGGACATAATAGGTCACAGCGGAGCAAAACAATTGCTATGCCGCTCTGCAGAGAGCGGACACATAAGCCATGCTTATATTTTTGAGGGACCGCCGGGGGTTGGCAGGCTTTCTTTTGCGAAAGCTTTTGCAGAGAAAATATCAGGTTGTCAGAAAAATGTTAGTTTAGAAAATAATCCCGATGTAATTGTTGTAACAAATGAACTTTATGATTCGTCTAAGAAAAAGAAGAGTCTTTCGATAGATACAATCCGTGCAATGAAAGCGGATGTATATATAAAGCCGTATATGTCAAAGCGCAAGGTGTATATAATACCAAACGCAGACAGTATGCAATCTGCGGCACAAAACAGTCTGCTGAAAGTTTTTGAAGAGCCGCCCGAATACTGCACAATTATTCTGATAGTCAGCAACTCTAACGCATTATTGCCGACTATACTGTCAAGGGCAACACTGATGAGACTTAAGCCCCTTGAAGTTGGCGAGGTAGAGGGTTATCTCAAAGATAAAAAGAATATAGACGAAGCGTCGGCAAAGGCTCTTTCGATTATGAGTGGCGGCAGCATCGGCAAGGCACTTTCTCTTTCGGAGGATTCAGAAATTATAGAACTCAGAAACGAGACGATAGGTCATTTAGAGGCTATATGCGAAAACGGGCACAAGCCACTTTATGATTTTATAAAGTTTTTAAAACAGAACAAGGCATCGATATCCGTAATACTCGACATAATGCTTGGCTGGTCAAGCGATATTGTTTATATAAAAATTGCAGGGAACACCACTCCTGCGCTAAATGCAGACAAAACGGAAGAACTTTTGAAAATATGTTCACGAATCACAAGAGAGGCGGCGTTCCGGTTTGAAGAAATCGTTGCAAAGTATTCTCTAATCATAAGCAGAAACGCAAATTACCCGATTGCTGTGCAGTGTATGGTAACGGAATATTGGGAGGAAATTCATGGTAGAAATTATAGGAGTGCGCTTTAACAGTGCAGGCAAGGTTTATTACTTTGACCCCAAGGGCGAGAAAGTTCCGGTTGGAACAAAAATCTTAGTAGAAACCTCTCGCGGAGTAGAGATGGGACATGTTGTTTTTACAAATAATCAGGTAGAGGAGAGCGAGATAGTTCAGCCTCTTCGTCCTATTGTGCGTATTGCAACAGAAGCAGACTTCCGACAGGCGGAAGAGAACAAGGAAAAAGAAAAAGAGGCTTTTGTAATAGCAAACGAGAAGATACAAGAGCATAAAATAGATATGAAACTTGTTGATGTAGAGTATACCTTTGACCGCAGTAAAATACTGTTTTATTTTACTGCAGACGGCAGAGTTGACTTCCGCGAACTTGTAAAATCTCTTGCAGGGATTTTCCACACAAGGATTGAACTCCGCCAAATTGGTGTAAGAGACGAAGCAAGACAACTTGGAAGTTACGGAATCTGCGGCAGATATTTGTGCTGCGGCAGTTTTCTTGACGATTTCAGACCTGTGTCAATCAAAATGGCAAAAGAGCAGGGGTTGTCTCTTAACCCGACAAAAATATCGGGCACCTGTGGCAGACTTATGTGTTGCCTTCAGTATGAGCAAAATGTTTATGATGATATGCTCAAAAAACTTCCTCATAAGGGCGCAGTTGTAAAGACAAGTGACGGCACAGGTACAGTGGTTGATGTTGCTACGCTGAAGGGCGCGGTTAAAGTGAAGTTTGAAGACGGTGACAGTTTCAGATTTGGCTCATACAAAATTGGTGAATTTGAGGTTATCAGAAAGGGCGGAAACAAAGAAGAAAGCCCAAAAAATAATGAGGCAGGAGAAGAAACTGCAGAAGAATAAGATTTGATATATTGTTATTTTATGTATATATAATGCACAGATGACGATAATTCAGGTAATGGGAGGTGACAGACTTGGCGAAGGGAAGCCCGGGGACGATAGCCCAGAACAAAAAAGCGTACCACGATTACTTTGTGGATGAAGAGTTAGAGGCCGGCATAGAACTTGTGGGCACCGAGGTAAAGTCTGTCAGACTTGGCAGAGTTAACCTTAAAGACAGTTATGTTTCGTGCAAAACGGGGGAGGCAATCCTGATTGGGATGCACATAAGCCCTTATGAGCAAGGGAGTATATTCAATCACGAGCCGCTAAGGGCAAGACGATTGCTGCTCCATAAAAAAGAAATAAACAAACTGATAGGACTTACTTCTCAGGAGGGGTATACACTGATTCCGCTGAAGTTGTACTTTAAAGGGCAGCGCGTAAAACTTGCTCTTGGAATCTGCCGTGGTAAAAAGAACTATGATAAGCGTGCGTCCATAGCAGAGCGTGATGCAAAGCGGAATATGGACAGAGCAATAAAAGAGAGAAATTCAGGATATTGACATAACGCGCGTTTTGAAAATATAAGGGGATGTAAAGGCTTCGACGGGGTCGCGGAGACTCAGGGAGCGAGCCGCAGCGGGTACTGCGTAAAAAACCCAACTTTTAAATTAAACGCTAACAATAATTTAGCTTACGCTGCCTAATTTGCGCAGCTGCCTTACTGCGATTACCGCGCTTGCAGACTAAGGTATCATCCAAGCGGTGAACGTGAGTCCGCAAAGCTTTGAGCGGACCATGCATCTATGAAGCTACTGTTTGCAGAGGCTTGTTTGTGAGCCGCTGCACAGCGGGAATTTAAATCACAAACTACGCTCGTAATGCCCTGTGGGGACGCTTCTTCGGACAGGGGTTCAATTCCCCTCATCTCCACCATAATA
>JAZSBQ010000112.1:0-3514 GCA_045602485.1 Clostridia bacterium | reverse complement strand
CGCATCATGAGTCGGGGTTAAAAATCCGTTTATTCCTTCTTTTATTACCCCTGGGTTTCCGCCAAAATCAGTAACCACCGCAGGCTTTCCAAGGCTCATACCCTCAAGGAGGGCAAGACTTGTCGCCTCTGTACCAAAGGAACAGTTTACCTGCACGTCCATAATGTTCATAAGTGGCTCTACATCCTGCAAAAATCCTAGCATAATCACATTATCTGAAAGATTCTCTTCTTCAATCTGTATTTTAAGGTCTTCCTCAACCTCACCTGTGCCGGCTATAAGGAACTTAGCCGAAACGCCGCGGTCTTTTAAAATCTTAGCCGCCTCAACAAAATATTTATGTCCTTTTACTATATTTAGCCTTGCCGCCATAACTGCAACTTTTTCGCCATCTTTTATTCCGTAACTTTTCTTAAGTTCTGCAACCCTTTCATCGCTGTATGGGACAAGGGCATCAACACCGTTGAGCACAACCTCTATCTTCTTTGCAGAAACCCCTGTATCAGTAAGATTCTGTCTTGCCGCCTCTGCAACCGCTATAATACTGTCGGCAGTGCAGTTGTTAACGAAACCGTTAATCACCTTGCCAAGTCCCCTTGAAATCGTCTTTGACGGCGGAAAAACGCTGTGGCGTGTGTATATCGTCTTTATGCCACACATTTTTGCCGCAATCCTCGCCGACATACTTGCGTGGGTGTGAACAATGTCAGGCTTTATTTCTTTAAAAAGCTTTTTAAGCCCTGATACCGCCTTGACATCAAGGGATTTTTCCGCAATATGGTCAACCTCATAAATTTTTACGTTGTACTTTTCCGCCTCAGCCTTTAAAAGGCTGTTCCTTGGCAGAACAACACTTACATCAAAGGTTCTTCTGTCAAAAGTCTTTAAAAATGTCAATATGCACTTACCCGCTCCGCCAATGTTGGAGTCGGACGTAACCTCAATCACCTTTATCATTGTTTTGTAACCCTCCCTTGCTCTGCAACATATACGCAAGCCCTCGCTATTGCAAGAGTGCACCAGAACACGAGCATAACTCTGTAATTATAAAAACAGTTATCAAACGTTCCCTGAACAAGGAAGCCGCATATACCTGCGGTTATTGCCGTCATAAGAGTTGACAACTTATCACCCTTGCCGCCGATTGTATATCCTGTCATTATCTTTCTTAAAAAGAGGAATATGATTATTGCAAAGGCTGCAATACCCGTCACGCCTGTCTCAACAAGAATTTGCAGGAACAAATTGTGTGAGTGTGGTGCAACTATTCCGTTGTATGAATAAAATGGATAAACCTGAGTAAACGCCTCCTGGCCCATTCCGATTCCCGATATCCAGAAATCTCTCATCATTGCGAGAGTTCCCATCCAGATATAAACTCTGTATGACGTGGACGAATCTTTCATATCACCAATACTTGAGAATCTGTTAATTATACTCTCGGGCAAAACCATAGGTATTACAGGCAGGGCAACAAGTCCAAGCCCCCAGAGTTTGCCTGCCGCAAATGTTATAAATATTGCTGCCGCAACCATGATTCCTATCCAGCAACCTCTTGAGAATGTCAGTATCAATGCGCCAAACATAAGAGCAGATATTCCTGCATACACAATTTTCGCGCAGGGCCTTTTGCTTGTCCACATAAGCCCAATTGATGCAGGCAGAACAAGAAGTATATATTCTCCAAGGACATTGGGGTTACCAAGGGTTGAATAAATGCGCATCTTTATGTCTTCAAACATTTCCTCATCCATCCACGCCTGAGCAGTATCCCATCCAAACATATACTGCATTATTCCATAAAGGCAAACCGCAAATCCCGATATAACAAATGTTGTTATAAGGTTTATAAGTATCTTTTTGGAATCTACAGAATTTATTATTATAAAGTAAACCGTCATAAATGCAAAATATATTGCCCAAATACTAAGGCTCTTTACAGGCGCAAATGAGGTTATTGCCCCGACCAAATAAATTGCCATAAAAACAATGATAAAAAATCCAACGCCGTCATATTTAAACTTAAAGCCCTCTGTTGTAACTGCGTGTAAAAGCAACGAGAACAAGCATAAAAGAGCGAGTCCCGCCGCCGCCATTGTCGGCACAATAGGTGCCGCAAAAACAACGAGAAAGACACCAGCTGATGGTTTCTCTATTACAAGAAATACCACGGCAACGCCTAAAATTGCAAGAGGAGTAAGGATTGGCGAGAAAATTCCGCCCACCAGCCCAAACACAAGGCCTGCTGTTGCACCTGTTATAAGACGGGCTTTGCCTGTTGTATATTTATCATCAAACCAGTTAAAGTCGGCCTCTATACCGAACAAATTGCACACAAGAGAAATCAACGCCGAGCCTTTTAAATATTCTGTCACATTTATATCAAACAGAGAGAGCACAAGCCCAATCAACACAACTGCAATTAAAGTAACAGAGAACCCTCCGCCCGCAAGAAGACCTGCCGCCGCAAAAACCGTAGTCACGCCGATAAATCTTAAGTTTATCGCCATAATGTTATTTAAATATCCGCGACAGATATTAAAGAACACACTCTCATCAATGACAAGTGACAATCTTTTTGCATATTTCTTCTGCAGAAACTCAACAAATGTAAATGGACTACGAATAATTTTGCCCGCAACGCTCTTTTTTATCGAATCTGCACCAAAATGTGTTCGGCGAAAGAACTCTCCAATCGCACTGTTTCGCCAACCCTGTGAAATACTGTCATATATTCTGCGCAGCACTTTATATGTCACGCTGTTTTTTATAAAATTCCAAATAAAAAGCCATACCGCCTCAAAATATCCAATATTATTTTTCACGCGATAAACCCCCTTTTATTTCTTCAAAAGTTTACTTGCCGCTATACGCATCTCACATACTCCAAAAACATATGCCAAACCAAAGTACACAACTGCCGCAGGTACCGAACAAACGCATAGACGCAAAAATGTCATAATTGTACCTGAGCCAAGATTTGCTGCAAATATATCAACCACTCTTGCAACTATAAATGCTGCCGCTCCGCATATCAATGTTTTGACTGTATTTATCATAAATACTTTTGTAATCACTCCGCTGCGACGTTTATTTATCACAACCATAAGGCAAAGCGAGATTATTAAAGAACTTATAGCCCCTGCAAGCGCAAGACCGCCGACCCCCATTTTAAATACTCCAACAAGCAGCGCCGCCGATATAAAGTTTACTATGATTCCGATAATCGAAGTAACCATAGGAGTTTTTCCGTCTGACAGAGCGTAAAAACTTTTGTTTAAAACCTCGCATATTGCGTAGCCTATCATACCAAACGAATAATAGAACAACGTCTCTCCTGTGATTTTTGCAGCATCTGTGGTAAAGGCTCCTCTTTCAAACACAAGGCTGATTATTGGGCCTGACAGGGCAAGAAAGAGTGCACACACGATTGAGATTATAAAGATAATATAGCCGATTGACTGCCTTGTGTTTTCGGCAAATTCATCTGCGCATTCATCTCCGCTCAGACGTG
>JAZSBQ010000111.1:0-7393 GCA_045602485.1 Clostridia bacterium | reverse complement strand
CATACCACAATTAACTAACACTCTTTTTTCATTTCCTTCGAGCAAGATATGTGTCTTGTTCGAAATCTTGCCCGAGTTTACTCGGGCACTTTTTTATTTATTATCAACCATAACAAGGTCATCGCCAATTTTTATTATGTTTTCCCACTTTATTATTCTGTCAGGTTCTTTACCAAGCAGCCCAAATGCTTTGTAAGCCCCGGGGACGCTTATTGATATAATTTTGCCCGTATCACTATCTATCTCTATATCTGATACAAACCCAAGTCTTTCGCCATCTGCAATATGTATTGCTTCCTTTAACCGCAGTTCGCTGAATTTATGTAACATTATTTTTCCTCCTTAAAAGAAAGGTTGCCTCATTAACATTTTATGAAGCAACTTTTTATTATATACTATGTATTCGGTTCTGACTTTGCAAGTTCTTTTATATAATCAGTATATTCATCTATCGTCATGACTTTTACGAAATTAAAAACTCTTTCAAACTGCTCTAGCAACATAGTCATACTTTCACTCATCAAACAATCGACAAGTATAACAAATTCATTACCCGTCAACGTAGCTTCCAGCCCACGGATGTATGCTTCCAAGTCTTCTTCTTCGCCTTTTACAATTACTGTTCGGTGGCAATTGCTAAGTCTTATCCTATCTGCTGCAGAAAGTTTTAAAGATATATTATATAGGATATGAAATGCCCCGTATACGGTAAGAAAACAAACTAAAATTGACAAAAATAGTTCCATAAAAATCACCTCTTTACATAATATGCAAAGAGGTGATTTATGTTAAATTTTAAAATAATCAAATATGGATCCAAAGTGAATGCCGCATATGACGCGGTTTTCGTATTTTTTGCAAAGTTCTCTGTTTCCACTCTGTAATGTATTAGTAGTGATTCCATAAATATGTGAAAAGTATGTTTCTATGCATGCAGATAAATGATCACAGCCTCTGATTAACTCGCCATCAAGCGGTTGATATTCCAATGAATTATACTTTTCATCAAGTTCATCAGATGATACAATTATCGTTTTTCCATCCAGAACTGCTTTGTTGGCAAATTCATCATTAGTATAATAGTCGATTTCGTTTTGCCACTGCTTTGGGATAAGCGGATACAATACGTTTTCCATCTGGTCTTGTTCTATATTTTTAATAAGTTCATCAAGCCCCTCAACGGAATTCTTAACGGGCGAAATAATATCTCTGGTTAAAACCTCGGGCACATCATGGAACAAGCCCCCAAAGAAATTATTCGATATTCTATCCTCACACGCTTTTGTCTCACACGAGAAAAGATAAGCAAATATTGCAACAATAAACATATGTCCGCATACTGATGTCTCGGGGATACGCGGAGAGCGTGACCATCTTTGTTGAAACCTCAGTTCACCAAGAAGATTGGTAAATCCTATGTAGTTTTCATCTGACATATACTTTTCGAGACATTCAAGTCCCTTAACTGATTCAAGTTTATCTCCAATCTCTTTTTTTGTTTTGTCAATGCCATAGTAATTATGGCACATTCCATATATAATGTCAAATTCCCACTTTGTTGCAAGGTAGTGTGCAGCCTCGAGTATCTTCTTCTCTCTTGCAGAGTATGATGGATCTGTGTAATACTTCTCCATCTTTTTATAAAAATCGTGTGGAATATTAACAACATTATCATAGACAGACGATAACGCAAGACGATTAAGTTCATCTCCCTTTTCTTCCATAAGCCTATGAAAAACCGGAGGCTTTATATCTGTTAAAACAAGTCTGTGTAAAAACTCAAATATTCCACCTTCTATAAGTTTAAGTCTGTCAATGTTTCCATTTATTTTTGATAATACATATGCAAATATCATCTTATGAGACTGCTTATCAAGTTCTGTAAATCCCCTGGACGGTCTGATATGGTCATTCCATCTTTCGATTGATGCTGCCTCAAAAATAAATTCAATTAGCGATTTTCTAATCATTATGCCACCCCATGATACCTTTATTCTTCAACAATTGCATTCTCCGCATCTTCTTCCGCTATTTCGCCTGCATCTCGCACAACGATTACCTGTGCTTTCTCAATCCTGTGCTCTATAACTGATGTAACCTTTACAAGCATATTATTTGCTTCAAACTCAACGATTTCTCCATCCGCAGGAATAGTTTGTAGTTCATTTAAAACAAAGCCTGCAAATGTATTATAATCTCCTTCTTCTATTTTTACAGCAAGTACCTCTTCTACATCATCTATCTCAGCAGACCCTAATATTTCCCATCTATTATCATCAATTTGAACTATTTCGTTCTCCTCGGTTTCCGGTTCGTCATATTCGTCATATAGTTCTCCTACGATTTCTTCAATCAAATCCTCCTGAGTAACAATACCCTGAAAACCGCCATATTCGTCCATAACTATTCCCATATGCTCATTTTCTCTCTGCATTTTAGAGAATAATTCATCTGCTTTAATGGTATCGGGTATAAACCATGCACCACGCAGAATAGACATTGCATCCGTTTTACCTGAAAGTAAAAGTCTGTAAAAATCACGACTTCTGACGATACCCAGTACATCATCTATGCTCTCACCGCAGACAGGATATCTTGTGTGGTTTGTTTCGTCAACAATTTTGCGCCACTCTTCAATACTGTCTTCTGCCCACAGAATATTTACTTCGGTTCTGTGAGTCATAATTTCACCTACAGGCTTATCATCCATCTCAAATATGTTATGAATCATTTGCTTTTCATCATCATCAATAGCGCCGCTTTCAGAGCCGATATCGACCATCATACGAATTTCTTCTTCGGTGACTTCATCATCATTTATATCTTCATCTCTTACGCCGAAAACTCTTGATATAATCCTTGCAACGGCAGAATTAAAAATCAGAAACGGACGGAAAACATAGCATACAACTTTAGAAAACAACGATAAATGTATCAGTATTTTCTCGGGATTTTTTGACGCAATACGTTTAGGTAGCAGATTGATAAAAATTGCATATACAAGACAAGTAACAACCACGCATAATATAAGCGAGATTGTATGTACTGCAAACATATCAACATCTATAAACAAAGATGATATCCATAAACAAAATGGTGCAAATAACACCAACACGGTTATAGTGCTGATCGCTATGATACAGAAATGCATAGCAAGTTCCAGACAGTCCATCGTATTTGATGAATTGCCACTTAACATTGAATATATTCTTTTTGCTCGTTTATCATTTTCTTCCGCTTTTTGCTTAATCCACGCATCATTTGCAACAATCGCTGATGTTTTTGCAAGCGATGTAATGATTGAAAAAGCAATTAAAAATATCAAAACAGGTAAAGTATGTTGCGGGGGCAACGAATCCAAGATAAATCAAATCCTTTCAAGTATATTTTATATGACATTTAAACATTTATTTATGTAAATGCCAAAGTTTATTCGAGATAATCCTTTAATTTACGGCTTCTGCTTGGATGTCTCAGTTTTCTGAGGGCCTTTGCTTCTATCTGTCGTATACGCTCACGTGTTACATCAAATTCTTTACCAACTTCCTCAAGGGTTCTTGCTCTGCCATCATCAAGACCGAATCTAAGCCTCAAAACTTTTTCTTCTCTTGGGGTAAGTGTACTGAGAACCTCAACAAGTTGCTCTTTAAGAAGAGTAAATGTTGCTGCATCTGATGGAGCCGGAGCATCTTCATCCTGAATAAAATCTCCAAGATGGCTGTCTTCTTCCTCACCGATTGGTGTTTCAAAAGAAACAGGCTCCTGAGCAATTTTCATAATCTCGCCAACTTTATCTATTGGCATATTAACCTCTTTAGCAATTTCTTCGGGTAGCGGGTCACGACCGAGTTCCTGAACAAGTTGTCTTGATGCGCGGACAAGTTTGTTTATTGTCTCTACCATATGCACAGGAATACGTATAGTTCTTGCCTGATCGGCAATAGCCCTCGTAATTGCCTGTCTTATCCACCATGTCGCATAAGTACTGAACTTATATCCCTTGGTATAATCAAACTTATCGACAGCCTTTATAAGGCCAAGGTTACCCTCCTGTATAAGATCAAGGAAAAGCATACCTCTGCCTACATATCTCTTTGCAATACTTACAACAAGCCTCAAATTTGCCTCAGCAAGTTTTTTCTTTGCAAGACGGTCTCCATCTGCCATTCTCTGTGCAAGTTCAGCCTCTTCTTCACTTGTAAGAAGGTCAACCTTACCGATTCCTTTAAGATACATACGGACAGGGTCATCTATGCTGATGCCACTTGGTACAGACATATCAGCAAGTTCTTCCCTGGAAATTTGCATATCGTCATCGTCAAGGTCAATGTCGTCATCATCGTCTATGCTTCCTGCAATCTCTACTCCATGCTTCTCAAGATACTCAAACATTTTCTCAATTTGCTCAGCATCGAGTTCAAGTTCTTCCAGTTTATCATTGACCTCTTTGTACTCTAATACGCCCTTTTTCTTTCCCTGCTCAAGAAGACTCTGTAATACTGTCTTTCTGTTTTGTTTAATAACTTTCCTTTCTTCTTCCATTAAATTGTACCTCCTGCATGGCCTGATTTATTAGATGCCTTTTTCTTTAACATAGCATCAAGACTTCTTAAATCTCCGCTATCGAGCATTGTGCTCTGTTCTTTCTTTGCCTGCGTAGAAATCAGCGTCTGAATTGGTTGCAAGCATGCTTTTTTTACATCTTTTGAATTTTTATCATTTAATAAAACTTTTGCAACTTTACCTCTTTGTTCATCATCAAACTTCTCAAGAACTTTTGTTATCTCCACAAATCCCGACTCTTCATACATTTTAAAAATTACCTCAGCCAATCTTTTGTGTAAATCCGTTGAAAAATAATCAGAGGAAATCTTATTGCTGCGACATATAAGATAAACATCCCTGTCGCATAACAAACTAAGTAGCAACTGTTCTGCATTAAATACTTTTAAATCAATGCTTTCGGCTTCTTTTTTGTCATCTCTCAGGCGACGTTTCATTACTTGTTCTTCTTGTTTATCAATCTCTTTTTGAAGTATACGCCTGTAATTTTTCACCGAGGCATCAAGTGCTTCATATGATACTCCCGAACTTTCTGAAACTTTTTTGGCATATATTTCATATTCAACCGGCTTTGTTATCTCTGCAAGAACTTTTGCGGCTTCTTCAGTAAACTCAATCATATCATCCGAGTTTGCAAAAACCGTATCATCCCCGTCACCTGCGTTATATTGTTTCTTTATTTCGTCAATTCTATACTCAACAAGCGGTTTTGCTGCATCTATCAACACATTAAACATATCTCCGCCCTTTGTTCTGACAAATTCATCAGGGTCTTTTCCATCAGTAAGTGTCAAAACTTTTGTTTTTATGCCATTTGCCGTCAGAATTTTTCCGGCACGAAGAGTTGCAAGTTTACCCGCATCATCAGAATCATAGCATAAAACTGCCTTTCCTGCATATCGTTTGACAATTTTTGCCTGCTCATCAGTGAAGGCAGTACCAAGAGAAGCAACTGCATTTGTTATCCCCTCCTGATGAAGAGAAATAACATCCATATATCCCTCCATAAGCAACAGCCTTCCCGAGTTATTGTTCTTCGCAAGATTTAAACCAAAAAGGTTTTCTTTTTTCTTAAACACAATGGTCTCGGGGGAGTTAAGATACTTTCCGGTATTGCTTTTATTTGTTATTATTCTGCCGCCAAAACCAATTACATTGCCTTGAACATTTATTATCGGGAACATAACCCTGCCATCGTAAAAAGCATCATAATATGTGCCATTATCACGCATTTTGGCAAGCCCTGCTTCATATATGTCATGTTCCTTATAACCCTTTTCTTTTAAATAATCAATAAGGCCTGTCCAGCCCTCAGGCGCATATCCAAGGCCAAACATCTTAATAGTGGAGTTTTTTATCCCTCTGTCCTTAAGATATGCAAGTGCTGCTTTTCCATCTTCGCCGACAAGATGTAAATAAAAATATCTCGCCGCCTCTCCATTAATCTTATAGATAAGCTGTTTCTTATCCGCCTTTTCGCTGCTTGAAATACCCGACTGATTCTTAAACTCTGGCATAGGGATTCTCGCACGGTCTGCAAGATATCTAAGTGCATCCATAAAATCCAAATGCTCAGCCGCCATAATAAAGTGTATTACGTTTCCACCTGCTCCGCAACCAAAACAGTGAAAAAGTTGTTTATCGGGCGAAATGGAGAGCGATGGTGATTTTTTATCATTGTGGAGTGGGCATAGCGTCGCGAATCTATTGCCGACACGCTTCATTTTGGCATACTCACCTATTACATCCACAATATCATTTTTATCAATGACTTCATCAATGAAATCCTGGAAATCAACTTCCGGCAATAAATTCACCTCCTCTGATTACGCTTAAAAAAATCTATCCTAATTAATATATTTCGACAAAATTGATAATTTTCCTTTTTATTATAACTGCCAGAATTTCGGAACATATAACTCTGTGAACTTTGCCACAGCATATCTATCAGTCATTCCTGCAATATAATCACGGACCATAATCTCTGTATCTTCTTCAGATGCAGATTTGTTTTCCTTTCGTGGAAGCAACTCAGGATGCTTTATATACATTTCATACAGCCCTATAATAACATCTTTAGCCTTACGTTCTTCTGCCTGTGGCTCTGATGCAACGTAGACATTATCAAACATAAACCTGCGCAGACGCATCATAGCATCATATATATCTTCTCTCATAGATATCTTGTCTTTTCCGTCGCTGGATAAAATAACCGCTTCAATCATAGTATTAATTCTTTTTGAATGTCTGTCGCCTAAAACATCAAAAAATTCGCTTGGTATATCATAACTTTGAAGAACTTCACCACGCAAGGCATCGTCAATATCGTGATTTATGTATGCTATCTTATCAGACAAGGCTACAACTTGTCCTTCAAGTGTAGAAGCCGTAACATCGCCTGTATGGCAAAGAATACCGTCGCGGACTTCCCACGTAAGATTAAGTCCACCATCTCTTTCAAGCACATCAACCATTCTTAGGCTTTGTTCGTTATGCTTAAATCCAAATTTACATATTTCATCTAAAACTCTTTCTCCCATATGCCCAAACGGTGTATGACCTAAATCGTGACCAAGAGAAATCGCTTCTGTTAAATCTTCATTTAGGCCCAGCGCCCTTGATATTGTTCTTGCAATCTGCGACACCTCAAGAGTATGAGTCAATCGGGTTCTATAATGATCTCCCTCAGGAGAGAGAAAGACCTGAGTCTTATGTTTAAGGCGTCTGAATGCTTTGGAATGAATAACTCTGTCGCGATCACGCTGAAATTCCGTACGCATCTCACACAAAGGCTCTTTTCTTTCTCTCCCTTTTGTATCTTTGCTTTTTT
>JAZSBQ010000110.1:0-12171 GCA_045602485.1 Clostridia bacterium | reverse complement strand
AACGACATGGCTACGATCCGACTTATTAAACAGGTAGAGGCACAAGCGGAGAAGAGTGACAAACCAAAACCCAAAAAGAAGCCTGCCGATAAACGCCCTGCAAAGACAGATTTCAGCAAGCCGCCTGAAGAGGTTGTTTTTGGCAGAAGAAATTCCGATATGAGTTTTGATGATATGCTTTTAAAGTTCAAACAGGACAGCGATGAAAAGTTTCAGGACTTAAAGCGCAGTAACGATAATAAAAGAAGCGGCGGCTATAAACGTTCATACTAAAAACAAAAGTGATATCCTCAGTGCGGTATATTTGCCGCACTGAAATAATGTACACCGATAAAAATTAGGAGGTTTTATAATATGTCAGGACATTCCAAATGGGCTACAATAAAGAGAAAAAAGGGAGCAATTGACGCCAAAAGAGGGAAGATTTTTACAAAAATCGGACGTGAACTTATGGTTGCAGTAAAAGAGGGCGGACCTGACCCCGACAGCAACTCAAAACTCAGAGACGTTATTGCAAAAGCCAAGGCAAACAATATGCCGAATGACAACATACAAAGAAGTATAAAGAAGGCATCAGGAGAGGGCAACACAAACGAATATTTCGAAATGGTATATGAGGGTTACGGCCCTGCCGGAATCGCTGTAATGGTTGGGACACTGACAGATAACAAAAACAGAACTGCCGGAGACTTGCGTCATTATTTTGATAAGAACGGCGGCAACCTCGGACAGAATGGTTGTGTCGGCTTTATGTTTGACCGCAAGGGTATGATTGTTATAGAAAAGACAGATTCCATTGATGAGGACACCCTTATGATGGATGCCTTGGAGGCAGGCGCAGAGGACTTTAATGTAGAGGAAGAGTGCTTCGAGATTATGACCACACCTGAGGACTTCAGTTCTGTGCGTGATACTCTGGACGGAGCGGGTTATGAGTTTGCGCAGGCAGAGATTAACTACATTCCTCAGACAACAACCGTGCTTGAAAACGAAGAAGACATCAAGAAGATGGAAAAACTTATAGATATGCTTGAAGAAAATGACGATGTACAGAACGTTTATCACACTTGGGAAATGCCCGATGAGGAGTAGACTTTTCCTTATATATCAAGGGTTTCAGAGATTTTAATTTTTGAAAAATTCTCTTGAGTGGTGATATATGTGCCGTTCCTACGGCGTACATACCCCAAAAAGATAAAATTTAAAAGGTTTGTATATCGACCTTCTTTGATGTATGTCATCACATGCATCAAAGGAGGTTTTTTTGTTGAAGTTAACCAATGTGTTAAAGGAATTTATATTTGATTGTGAGGTGAAAAATTATAGTCCTAAAACGATTAAAGGATATAGAAATAACTCCTTATACTTATTTAACTATTTAGAAGAAAGGTATGGAACTACTGATATAGAGGAAGTTACGGCTAAACAAATTAAGGAATTCTTTAAATATCTATGGGTAAATGGAAGAAAGGTAACATATACAAACGGGTTGCTTAAGTGTTATCGGGCGTTTTTTAAATATGCCTGTAACGAAGAGTATATTGCTGTTAATCCTTGTGTTAAAGTCCCGTGGGGTAAGGAAAAAAAGACAATCATTAAAACATATGATGAATTTATAAAACTAACCCCATTTTACTAAATATATTTATTTTAGAGAATAGGGGTTAATATTGAAATTAAAAAGGTGTAAGTAGATATACCTTAATAAGCAGTAGCGATAATCTGGACAATTCTGGCTTATTCTACATTGATGTCGAAGTTGGTATGCCTAGTGCTATAACCAACGGAATACAGATTAAACCCCAAATTTTCGCTTTAAAACAAAAGCAAGCAACGATGCAGTCGCATAGGATGCAGAGCTATTTTATGCTATTTTCTTTCCTGATGACTGTGAGTTGCTTGCTTTTGTTTTGTTAAAGGTGAAACCCTTGGGAAAAATAGGGCCCTCGACACCGAACTTTTTAATTAATTACCATTCTCTTTTCTAAGCAAATCAACAAGAGAGCTGACTATCGTAATTTGTTCTTCATTTAATCCTGTTACATTAATTGTTTTTTCTCGCTCTATTCCAAGCAAATATTCTATACTCACATTGAACTCGTTTGAAAGTTTGATTAGAACTTCAAGGCTTGGGGTTCTTGTTTCGTTCTCGTACGCACTTATGATAGACTTATTAAGCCATAATCTTTTGGCAAGCTGTGTTTGGGTTAACCCCTTATTTGTCCTTAGTTTCTTTAAATTCTCGGCAAATCTATATGTCACATCTCGCACCCCTTTCCACTATATGTATACATTTTACAATAAAATACAACGATTTATGTGGAATATTATTGACTAATAGTGGAATTAAGTGTATAATAAAGGAACTACAAAGATTTTAAGGAGGGATAGAATCGTGAATATTTGTCATATTTGTAAAACAGAAAATGATGCTGATTCTAAATACTGCAAAAATTGTGGAAATGAAATCGTTATAGACGTAAGCGAGGCTGATGTCGGGAACAAGGATGTTTCGACCAATTTAGAGAGTATGTTGTTAAACGAAGAGGTTCCTAAGAAGAATAAGGTAAAAGATTTATTTCTGCTTATAAAGAATAAGGTGATGAACTCCATATTCTTTTACTAAAAAAAGAATATAGTTACAACAGCTATTGTTATTGTTCTAATTCTTGGTATCGGCGTTCTTTGGAAAACAGGCGTTGTGTCTAATGCTATTGCAAATGGTATTTACAATGATATAAACGCATCGCAAATTACATATGATGAAGCAAAGGATATAGTAATATTACATATGGATTGAGAAAAGTTTTCGCTTATGATACATTCTTTATTGATGAATGCACAAAAGAATGGTGTTGGGTTTACAAGTACAATGGTTATGTTATAATGATTAAAGGATCGAACATTTCGTTAAATAGCCGTGCGTATATTTATAGGGAAAGATAACAAACTATTCTTTATATTATAGGGTAAGGGAAGAGTCTTGCTTCGGCGAAGCCGGAACCAAAGGCTCCGACCGCCTCGATTTTTGGTTAATTAGTTAATGGATAAGGCATCTTCTCTGTAATGAGAAGATGCCTTGTTATAATTTTGCCTATAATGCTTTAATATGTTCTTTGAAAATATCTTTAAGCATAAAGATATCACCGCTTACAGATTTGATGGTTGCAATCATAAATAAATCCTCGTCTATCTCGGTAAAGTTAATTTTTTTCCATTATGTTTCGGGAGCATAGAGAGAAATAGCCTTTGTATTCTTCCATTACCTTCTCTAAATGGGTGAAGGTGGTTTAACTCGCAGTACAGTTCAACAAATTTGTCTGTAAATTCATCGCATTTGAAAGCTTTAAGGAAATTTGATTTATGCAAGTTATTGAAAATACGCAAACCATTTTCCTCAATTTTCTCAACAAGACAAAAGTTTGTGCCTTTTTTACTGATGTTTACTTTTCTTATCTCTCCTGCCCATTCGTAGATATCCGAGAAAACATATTTGTGTAAAGATTTGTAAAATTCAAAATCAACATTTTTAAAAGGAATTTCAATTGATGCTTTAGCGATTAAAACTGAAGTTATGCTTTGTTCTAAAGCATCTAACTGATTTTCGTCACGAATGTCAAGTTTGTTAATTAAAACAGAAGTATTTTCATAACAGCCGTCTGGTAAGGAATCTAATGAATATGGCATTTATGCTTCGCACCCTTTCAAGACCATTTGTATAAATGTATCCTTATCGATTTTGCCAGAAAGAAAATCAAAGCATTGTGCTTTTTGCTCATTGGTAATTCTATAGCCTTCCATCTCTACGGATGCAACTGCATTATCTAAAGCCTCTTGATATCTAAACATTTCTTGTTCACTCACAAAATCACTTCCTTACATTTATTTTATCATATTACTTCTAAATAATGAATAAAAATTTATTCCTCTAGCATATCAAGTAATTTGCTTAGAATAGTAACGTTTTTTTCTGCAATCTCAAACTCTTTCTCTCTGTTTGGTTTGGAAATATTTTTACCAATTTCATCCTAATAAAGCGATTTTTTGTAAAAAATACAACATAAAAAGATAGACAAAATAAAACCCTTATGTTATACTATATTATGTATAAGTGGAATTATGATTTTTGCGGAGGTGAGCCCCTGATGCCAAAGTTTTTGCATACTGCAGATATACATTTAGACTCTCCTTTTTCTGCACATTTTGATGCAAAGGGAGCGGCTCTCCGCAGAAGTGAGATACTTCGTTGTGTTTCTGATATGATAGACAAGGCAAAAGACCTTGACCTTTTGCTGATTGCAGGAGATTTATTTGACGGTGGTTCAGTTTCGCCTGACACAGTTGCTTTTTTAAGGAGAAAGTTTGCCGAAATCCCCGATACTAAAGTTTTTATCGTTGCAGGAAACCACGACCCGTATACACAGGGTTCTGTCTATGCCCGAGAGAATTTTGGAAGTAACGTTCACGTGTTTGGCACAGAGGTTGAATGTGTAGAGTTACCCGGGATTAAGGCCCGTGTCTGGGGCGTAAGTTTTGATGGCGCTTATCAGGAGAAGAGGATGTATGTCCCACGTATAGAAAAAAGGGACGGGGTTACAGATATTATTCTCTTGCATGGCGACCTGGTTGCGGTTGGTGGCGAGAGTCAGTATAACCCAATTGATAAGGAGTTTATAAAAAACTGTGGCGCAGACTATCTTGCGCTTGGCCATATACACAAGCGCACAGAGGCAGAGTGTATTGGTAATACATATTATGCTTATCCGGGCCCGCCTGAGGGACGCGGTTTTGATGAGTGCGGAGATATGGGGTGCTATATAGTAAACATAGAAGACGGCGTTGTAGATGTTAAATTTGAAAAAACTTCAAAGCGCAGAATGTTCCACATAGATGCAGATGTAAGCGGCGCAGAAGATACTCTTGGCGTGGCCGGTCTTGTCAAAGCAAAGATAAACGAGGTTGGCACCAAGGATGACTTTTATAAAATAACCCTTACAGGCAGAGTAGAATCGGGGCTTATAAACCCTGATATCATCAAAGAAGAACTTGCAGGAGAGGTTTATTATACAGAACTCTATGACGAAACCCGTATGAACTATAATGTAGACGAACTCTCAAAGCAGAATACTCTGTGTGGTGAGTTTGTAAGACTTATGAAGCAGAAGATATCTGTCGCAGATGAAAGCGAAAAGGATATACTTGAAGAAGCTATGCATACTGGCATAGAAGCATTGCTTGGAGGTGACAAATAATGTTGCCTGCAAAAGAAATTATAATAAAAGAAATAAACATTATAAGATTCGGAAAACTCCGGGACCTTGTTATAAAGCCCGCAGACGGCATAAATGTAATCTATGGAGAGAATGAGTCGGGCAAATCGACTATACAACTTTTCTTAAAGGCTATGCTTTTTGGGATGGCTACAAGAAAAAAAAGCGGAGAGGCACTGAAAGAGCGCGATAGGGCAATCCCCTGGAGCGGTGGCAAGGCAGAGGGTGTTCTTATCCTGTGTATAAACGGCAGAGATATTGAAATAAGACGAAAGTTTGGCAAAACATCTGCAGGAGACAAATTTGAAGTCTGCGATGCAGTAAGCGGACAGGTTCTTGATGATTATACAGAAGATACACTTGGGGAGAGCCTTCTGGGTGTTTCTGAGGGATTGTTTGAAAAAACCTTATGGATTTCTCAAAGTGGTGCTTTTATGGGCGGTAAGGATGATGACTTGTCAAAACGCCTACTTAATCTTCAGACTGGTGGGGATGAGACGGTTTCTGTTTCGGCCGCACTTACAAAGATTGAAACGGAGAAACGCTCCATAGAGGCAAAGGACAAGAGAAATCTTAAAGGAAAACTTGATATCCTTAAGGAGCGTCTTAATAAATGCAGAGCAGAGCGTTATGATTTATCAACTCAGCTTGCACAGACAGAGAGCACAAAGCAGCAGTTGATTGCGGCAAAGTCAGAACTTGAAAAAACCGAAGCAAATATCTTGGCTCTTGAAGAAGAACACAAAAAGAGTTTTGATAAAGAGCGCACTTTTGCAATAAGAGGACGGCTTTCGCAGATAGACGAATGTGATAAAAAATTAAATTTAATATATAATAATAGTAGTTATCAAAAAGGAAAAGATTTAACCGGGACAAAGGTTAAAGAGGCAGCAGAACTTGAGAGAAAAATTTCCGTTATGGAAAGCGAACTTGCGGCATTTACTGCAGATAAAGACGCAGAAGATGAATTTGTTGACAAACAACAAAAGGGCAGTATAATTACAGGTGTAGGAGCGGGCCTTATCCTGATGGGGCTTGTAGGTGCAATAGCCTTTGGTGTATCAGCAATGTTTGTTGCAATGGGGATTTTTTTGGTGCTTTTTATATGTGGCATAATTGCATTGATTACAGGAATCAAACTCTCGGAGGTTGCAAAGCAGATGATGAGAAAAGCACGCATGGAGTGGAGTGATGCCGATAATATAAGACGAAAACTCGAGACAGAAATCAGGGCAAAAGGTGATAAACTCAAAGAAATCCTCAGTTCCTTCGGTGTGGCTGATGTGTCTGCTCTTTCAGACCTTTATACAAGTTGTGTTGGTATGGCAGAGAGTATAGAAAGCCTTAAATCGGCAAAACTTACATTCCTTGGGGATGACACCTACGAAGAACTCAGCAAAATGGCGGATATAAAAACAGATGAAGAGACAAGACCTGTTGCAGAGATAGATGAACTTTTAAAGAATCAGCGCAATTTACAGATAGAACTTCTGACAAAGGTCAGAGACCTTGACAGCAAGATGGCGTACGATGTTAAGATTAAGGCTCTTCCGTCAGACATTGACACAGAGATTGCGGGCATAAATGCCGAAATTTCAAAATATCAAAGAAGACTGTTGGTTCTTTCTGAAGCGGAGAAGTCTATAAAAGAGGCAGGGGAAACATGGAAGTCAGGTAATCTGCCACAACTTAGCGAAAAGGTTAATAAATTCATTGGTGTACTTACAAACAATAAATATATGGGCACCAGAGTGACTGATGATTACAGAGTCAGAATTAATTCAGGGAGCGATTTGTTTGATGCAGAGTATTTAAGTTATGGAACTTACGAACAAATGTATCTGGCACTCAGGCTCTCTATTGCAGAACTCTTGTGCAGAGGAAGAATTTTCTTCCTTGATGATATACTCACTTCGTATGATGATGAACGCACCGAAGCGGCGCTGAGACTTTTAGGCAGTCTGACGGCGGACTGGCAGGTATTTTTGTTTACCTGTCGGGGCTCAGACAAGGAAAAGGCAACGCAGTTTGGTGCAAACATAATAAATATATAAACATAATAGAGTATGGTAAATAAGAAAGGAGAAATAATATGTCAGCAGAAATTAAAAACGAAAAAGGTATGGTAAGAATTTCTAACACTGTACTTGCCAAGCTTGCAGGTTATGCGGCTACAAAGTGCTATGGTGTTGTTGGTATGGCGGCAAGATCCGGTAAGGATGGCATTGCTATGCTGCTTAAAAAAGAGAATATGGACAAGGGTATAAAAGTAAAGGTTACAGGCGAGGTTGTTGACATTGCCCTTTATGTTATAGTAGAATACGGCGTAAATATAAGCACAGTTGGTGACATAATAAAGAGTAACGTAAAGTATGAGATAGAAGATGTAACAGGCCTTAAGGTAGGTTCTGTTACTGTAAACGTAGAAAGCATACGCGTTAATAACTAGGCTGATTTCAGGGCTATGATATATTAGGAGGAAAAACGGTGAGAAGTATAAGCATAAGTGAGATTTTGCTGATGATTGAATCAGCATCCAATAATCTTCAGAATAACAAAAAAGCAATTAATGACCTCAATGTGTTCCCTGTTCCCGATGGTGATACAGGTACAAATATGGGTCTTACATTCAGCGGTGCGGCTGCTGCGGCATTATCTTCAGGAGAGAAGAATGTGGGCAACGTAATCGGCATTCTTGCAAAGGCATCACTCAGAAACGCAAGAGGTAACTCAGGCGTTATCTTGTCACAGATTTTAAGAGGTGTATCAGGTGCACTCTCCGGCAAGGAAGAACTGACGGTTGAGGATATAAAAAATGCAGCCTGCGGCGGACGCGATACTGCATACCGTGCAGTTATGAAGCCCACAGAGGGTACAATCCTTACCGTAGTGCGTGAGGGCGCAGAGTTTGCAGAACAGAATTATGAAAACTTTGACGATGCTGCAGAGTTTTTCTATGCAGTGATTAAGGCGTGCAAGGAAAGTCTTGACAGAACGCCGGAAATCTTGCCCGTGCTCAAGCAGGCAGGCGTTGTGGACGCCGGCGGTTGCGGCGTTGTTACACTCCTTGAGGGTGCGGCGGTGGCACTTAAAGACGGCAAGGCGATAGAGGCAAAAGAGGGCGCTGTATCTTTGACATCAGGTGCGGCGGGCGGAGCGGCTGCTTCTGCTGAAATTGATACTGCCAATATAAAGTTCCAGTACTGTACTGAGTTTATTATTCAGAAATCTTCGCCCGACAGACAGACAAATCAGTTTGAAGCGGCGATTTCACCAAAGGGCGACTGTATGCTTGTTATTGCGGATGAAGATATTGTGAAGGTACATATTCACACAAATCATCCGGGCTTTGTAATCGAGCAGGCACTTAAACTTGGTGAACTTATAAACATCAAGATTGATAATATGAAGTATCAGCACAGCGAGAATGCAGAAAGCGCCGCAGCACAGACAGAGGAAGAACTTGTTGAACTTAAAAAGTACGGCATTGTTGCAGTTTCTGCAGGCAGTGGACTGACTGAGGTGTTTAAAAGCGTTGGCGTTGATATGATTGTTGAGGGTGGACAGACTATGAACCCCAGCACTCAGGATCTGGCAGATGCGGCATCGAGAATTCCTGCTGAAGTTGTTTATATTCTCCCGAACAACAAAAATATTATACTTGCCGCGGAGCAGGTATGTGATATTATCGATGATAAAAAGGTAATAGTTATACCAACAAAGAACATCCCTCAGGGTATTTCGGCAATGCTTGCCTTTGATGAAGATTGTGACGAAGAAGCCAACACAGAGGCTATGAAAGAGATGCTTGACACCGTTAAATGCGGACAGGTTACCTTTGCGGCAAGAGATTCTGCAGCCTACGGCCTTGAAATCCACGAGGGTGACGTAATGGGTATGGTTGGCAGCGACATAACAGACCTTGGAAACGACTTGAATCAGGTATCATTTGATTTGACAATGAGAATGATAGATGATACATCAGAGGTTGTAACTGTATACTATGGTGCAGACGTAGACGAAGAGACCGCTCGGGCGCTTGCGGATAAAGTCAGCGAGGCAAACGGTGATGTTGACGTAACTGTCGTATATGGTGGTCAGCCTGTATATTATTATATGATTGCGGTAGAGTAAATGCCGCACAGAGGAGCGATGCTGTGATGATACTGCAAAGTACAGATATACGCTATCTCAAAGGAATAGGAGAAAAACGCGCCGAGCTTTTTAATAAGCTAGGCGTGTTTAATGTGGGCGATTTGCTCAGGTATCTGCCAAGAGGCTATGAGGACCGCACCGATATCCGTGATATATGTGATGTAGAGGACGGAGAGAGTGTATGCATAAGAGCAACACTTGCGGGTGGGATTCGTTCTTTCAGGGCAAGGACCGGCGCCCGTGTTATTCAGACAAGGGTAAGTGACGGTACAGGGGTTATGAACCTTACGTGGTTTAATGCCCCTTATACAGAAAAAGCCCTGAGGGGGGATGACAGTTTTGTCTTTTTCGGCAAGGTGTCAAGACGTGGAGCAATGTTTGAAATGATAAACCCCCTGATAGAGGCAGAAATCTCAGCAGGGCAAAAGACAGGGAAAATCGTCCCCATATATCCGTGCACAAAGGGGCTGACCCAACAAAATATCAGAGGTGCAGTAAGCAGTGCTCTTGAAAATCTTGGAGAGCCTGTATCTGATGTAGTTCCGAAGGATGTGCGTGATAAGTATATGCTCTTATCAGCATGGGAGGCAATAGAGAAAATCCATAACCCTGTAGACTTTGACAGTTTTGATGAGGCAAGGCGTACTCTTGCATTTGAGGAGTTCCTTATCCTTCAGGCAGGTGTTGCAACTGCCAAACAATATAATATGCAAAAACTTGCATCTCCTGTATCGGATGTAAAATGTATAGCAGATTTTGCCAAAAGCCTGCCATTTGAACTGACAAACGCCCAGAAGAGGACGATAAACGAAATTGCATCGGATTTGAAAAAGTCCGTCCCGATGAACAGACTTGTTCAGGGAGACGTTGGCTCGGGAAAGACGATTGTTGCGGCGTCGGCTATGTATGCGGCGGCAAAAGAGGGGTATGCGTCTGTTCTGATGGCGCCGACAGAAGTTTTGGCAAAGCAGCATATGAATGGTCTGTCACAGATTTTTGAGCCTCTTGGGATAAAAACAGCCTTTTTGAGCGGTAGCCAGAAGGCGGCTGAGAGAAAACACAATATGGAACTTATACAGAGCGGAGAGGCAAAGGTTGTTGTAGGTACCCACGCCCTGATTACGGGCAAGGTGAGTATTCCAAATCTCAATCTTGCCATAACCGACGAGCAACACCGCTTTGGTGTAAGGCAGAGGACATCACTCGGCGGTGGAGGGGGAGTACATACACTTGTTATGACGGCAACCCCCATACCGAGAACTTTGTCCCTGATTATGTACGGTAAATTGGATATTTCGATTATAGATGAGTTGCCACCCGGCAGAAAGCCGGTTTCTACCGTTGCGGTTTCGGAGAGTCAAAGAAACAAGGTAGAGCAGTTTGTCCTTAAAAAACTTGACGAGGGCAGACAGGCATACTTTATATGCCCACTTGCAGAAGAGTCAGAGGCAATTGATGCCAATGCGGTGAGTGAGTATCTTGCTGAACTCAAAGCAGGCGTGTATAAAAACAGAAAAATTGCAGCCCTGCACGGCAAAATGAAGCCTGCCGAAAAGGATGATGTAATGCAAAAGTTTGCATCGGGCGAGATTGAGGTTTTAGTTGCCACAACGGTTGTAGAGGTTGGTGTGGACGTGCCAAACGCAACTGTAATGGTTATAGAAAACGCCGAGAGGTTTGGTCTATCGCAGCTTCATCAGTTAAGAGGCAGAGTTGGCAGAGGAGAGCATCAATCCTATTGCGTTATGACATACAAAAGTTCAGGTGAAACCGCTATGGAACGTATGAAGATAATGTGTGAGACCAATGATGGTTTTAAGATATCCGAAAAGGATTTGGAACTGAGAGGCCCCGGTGAGTTCCTCGGTACGCGACAGCATGGTCTGCCTGCGATGAAGGTAGGAAACCTTTTAAGTGATATGCAGATTTTAAGAGATGCCCACGATGCGGCACAGGAGATTTTAGCGTGCGACCCAACATTGGCAGATTCCGAAAATCAGGAGTTGAAAAACCGAATCAACAAAGAGATGGAACAACTCGGCGGAGTGTTTAATTAAAATTTAAAACCGCAGTGAAGTTTTTGGAGATGAAATAATATGGAATTGCCAAAGCGAAAGCCGGCAAGGCTAAAGGATTACGATTACGGCGCACCGGGAATGTATTTTGTGACGATTTGTACAAAAGATCGAAGACGGTTATTGTCTGAAATAAATTTTAATGATGCCGTAGGGACGGATAACATTCGCCCGAAATTAACACAATATGGTAATGTTGTTGACAAGGCAATAGATGCAATTCCATCGTATTATTATGAAATAAAAATTGACAAATATGTAATTATGCCAAATCATATTCATATGATTATGATTATATGTAATGATAATGTAAACGGGTGGCAGGTTGCCGCCCCTACGATAATGCGTGTTGTCGGGCAAATGAAAAGAAAGGTTTCAAAAGAAATAGGGTTTCCTATATGGCAAAAATCATTTTATGACCATATTATCCGTGATGAAGAGGATTATAGAAAAATATGGGAATATATTGATATTAATCCTTTGAAATGGAAAATGGATTATTTGTATTGTGATAATTAAAAACCGCAGTGATTTGATATGCACCCCAAAAGTTAGACACTTTTGGAGGTGCATATTTTTTATGGCAAAAAAAGGACAAAAACTCAAAACATACTCGCCAGAATTTAAAATATCTGTTATAATGGATATGCGAGAACACCATTTGAGTTACA
>JAZSBQ010000109.1:0-15442 GCA_045602485.1 Clostridia bacterium | reverse complement strand
AAATTCAGGAATTTAAAGAAAGCGTTAAGAATAAGAAAATAGCGGTTGTGGGCATTGGTGTCAGCAATCTGCCTCTTGTGAGAATGCTCAGCGAATGCGGTGCAATACTTTGCATCCACGATAAAAGAACAAAGGATAAACTCGGGGATGTCTATGACGAACTTGTCGCAATGGGAGCGCAGATGGTGCTTGGCGATAACTATCTTGATAAAATTGCCGACGGCACAGAAATGGTTTTTAAAACGCCCGGCGTAAGATACGATGTGCCGGCCCTCATTGAGGCGGCAAAAAACGGTGCGGTTATAACCTCTGAGATGGAACTGTTTTTTGAGACTTGTCCCTCAAAGATAATAGCAGTAACCGGAAGCGACGGCAAGACCACAACCACAAGCCTTATATATGATATGTTAAAGCGCGGCGGATATACCTGCCACCTTGGAGGCAACATCGGTCATCCTCTTGTGGCTGAGGTTGAAAATATCAAAAGCGATGATATATCAGTTGTTGAACTTTCGAGTTTTCAGCTTCACACAATGAAGAAGAGCGTAGACATTGCTGTTGTTACAAACGTAACACCCAATCACCTTGACTGGCACACCGATTTTGAGGAGTACTCGGATGCGAAACGTGCGGTCTTTGAATATCAGGGAGAGAACGGCAGAGTTGTACTTAACTTTGATAATGATATTACCCGTGGATTTGGAAAAGACAAATCAGGCGCAGTTTACTTCAGTTCAAAAGAACAGATAGAAAACGGATACGGACTCAGCGGTAATATGATTGTGAAGTTTAAAGAGGGAAAAGTGATAAGAGAAGTCCTTGATATAAACACTATATATATTCCAGGTATGCACAACGTGGAAAATTACATGGCGGCAATTGCGGCAACCGAGGGCCTGATAGGTGATGAGGTTGTAAGAGAGACTGCTGTTGAATTTAAAGGAGTGCCCCACAGGATTGAGTTTGTAAGGGAATTTGATGGAGTAAAATACTACAACGACTCTATTGCAAGCAGCCCTGCAAGGACAACGGCCGGACTTGTGTCTTTTGGAGACAAAAAAGTGATTTTAATTGCCGGCGGTTATGACAAGAAAATCCCCTTTGATGATTTTGGCGGCGTGATAAATGACCATGTGTCAAAACTTGTCCTTGTCGGCGCAACATCGGAGAAGATAGAAAGCGCAGTAACCTTGGCAGACAACTACGATAATCTGCCGATATACAGATGTACAGAGTTTAAAGAGGCGGTAGAAAAAGCGAGAGAAATCGCAGATAAGGGAGACATAGTTATTCTATCCCCTGCCTGCGCAAGTTTTGACCTCTTTAAAAACTTTGAGGTACGTGGCGATACGTTTAAAGAAATAGTAAAAGAATTTTAGAAAAAAAGCACTTGCAATTGCAAGTGCTTTTTTTTGGAGCTGGTGATGGGACTCGAACCCGCAACCTGCTGATTACAAATCAGCTGCTCTGCCAATTGAGCTACACCAGCATTCAAAGTTTAACCAACATCGACAAGCAATAGGATAACATATTTTAAAAGGCTTGTCAAGGGTTTTTATAAAAATTTATATATTTTTTGTTTTTACAGATATTTCAAGGTTGACTTATGGTCGTGGTATTTATATAATATTATGGTAGAGATAAATAAAAAAGGAGGAGCCCGAATTGAAGAAATTTGTGACCAAATGCGAAGAAGAGACTAGGTGTCTTGGCAGAGAAATTGCAAAAAAGCTTATGGCCGGTGCAGTGGTTGCCCTGTCGGGTGACCTCGGATGCGGAAAGACCGCTTTTGTAAAAGGGGTTGCGGCGCACTTTGGATACAGCGGTGATGTAACAAGCCCTACATTTACTCTTGTGAACGAGTACGAGGGTGATTTGAGTGTTTACCATTTTGACGTATACCGCCTTGAAAATATAAGCATCGATGAGTGCGACTGGATGGATGACTATCTCTTCGGTGACGGAATTTGCCTTATTGAATGGGCGGACAACATAAAAGCGGTATTGCCGAAAGAAACTGTGTGGGTGAGATTTGCTAAAAATACAGAACAGGGTTACGATTACAGAGAGATAACGGTAGAGTAAACGGGAGATATATAAAATGATAGTTTTTGGAATAGATACATGTTGTATGGCTGCGACGGCGGCAATTATGTCGGACGAGCATCTTGCAACGCAGATTATGATAAATAATAAAAAGACACATTCGCAAAAGATTATGCCGATGATAGAGTTTATGGCAAATCAGGCGGATATTTCTATTTCTGATATCGACTGCTTTGCAGCAGCGGTTGGCCCCGGTTCTTTTACGGGGGTCAGAATAGGTGTGGCGACTGCCAAGGCTCTTGCTCACGCAAGTGAAAAGCCTTGTGTGGCGGTATCTACGCTGCACGCTCTTGCCAATAACGTGTCAGAGTTTGACGGGATAATTTGTCCGATACTTGATGCAAGACGAGGTCAGGTATATAATGCTCTGTTCCGTGGCAGAAGTCTTGAAAGAATCTGCGATGACAGGGCCTGCTCAATAGAAGAATTGTGCACAGAACTTAAGACGTCCCATGATGATATTATCTTCCTTGGCGACGGAGTGGCGGCTTTTGGTGAATATATTAAAGAGACCCTCGGAGAGAGAGCGGTGTTTGCCCAGAGAATGGACAGAATGAACCTTGCTGCATCGGTTGCGGAGATAGGCTACCAGAAGATGCAAAAAGGCGAGACTTGTAAATATTCAGACTTTGTGCCTGAGTATTTGCGTCTTTCTCAGGCAGAGAGGGAGAGGATGGAGAGAGAGGAGAGTGCAAAATGAAAAAAGCGGAAATCTTTAAAAAGCAACTGATATGCATTATTGCCGTAATAATGATGTGCTTTTGCACGGTTGCTCCTGCACTTGCCGTAAATGACCTCTCTACAAATCAGCAAACAGAAGAAAAGGTTGACTCTGCGGACAAAAAAGAGCAGGATGAAGAAAAAACCGAGAAGAAAAAGAATGGTGGAAAGCCTGTCCTGGGTGAAGGAGAGACGGGAGTGCTTGTGGACGGAGTAAGCGGCCGTATACTTTTTGAAAAGGACGGCACCCAAAAAATGTACCCTGCAAGTACCACCAAGGTTATGACGGCTCTTCTGGCAATCGAGGCGATTGAGAGAGGCGAGACATATATGGACACCCCGATTGAGGTGACCAAAGAGATGCTTGACGGGCTTGACCCTGACGGAACAAATATTGCCCTTGTTGAGGGAGAGATTATGTCTCTTGAAAGATTGCTCCACGGACTTATGATACCGTCGGGTAATGATGCGGCGTGTGTTATTGCGACTCATATAGGCGGCAGTATACCGGCATTCGTTGATATGATGAATAAAAGAGCCGAGGAACTCGGAGCAACCGGGACGCATTTTGTGAATCCACACGGGCTTCACGATGATGACCATTATACAACTGCGGCAGATATGGCAAAGATTGCCCATGCGGCAATGAAACTCGAAAAGTTTCGCAACATAGTTGATATTGTTCATATAAAAATTCCACCGACTAACAAGACAGAGCAGGAGAGATACTACATAAGCACAAACGGATTGCTCTCTTATATGAGATATACCGATTATTATTATAAAGGTGCAACGGGCATAAAGACAGGCTATACAGGCAAAGCAGGCAATTGTCTTGTGTCAAGTGCATCAAGGGACGGCGTAGACCTGATAGGGGTTGTTTTTGGAGGAAAGACCGTTACGGATTCCCACAGGGACAGCACAGAAATGCTTGACTGGGGATTTGAAAACTATACTTCTGTAACTGTGCTTCAGAAAAACGATATGCCGGGAGAAATCCGAGTTAAGCAGGGCAGAGGTGCAGACTCTCTTACATTGTATGTACAGGGTGCGGTTAAAGCAATCGTTCCAAATGGGGTAGGCAGCGATGCTCTTGAACTTAAATTAAATGTGCCTGATGCGGTTTATGCACCAATTCACGCAGGAGATAAAATCGGTACTGTATCTGTTATGCTAAACGGAGAGGAAATCGGCGGCGGAGAACTCTTTGCTACCGCTGAGATAAAGCGCAGTATATTCTGGCCCGTTATGGCGCTTGGCGAATGGCTCTGGAGCAAACCTCTTGTCCGTGTGGTTTCGTATGTTGTAATAGCAGGTGCTATATTGTTTGTAATAACCTTTGTATATGGGCTTTATACAAATATCAAAAAGGCGAAACAACGCAGAAAAAAGAGAATAAGGTAATATAGGGGGCAACTGTTATGGTTGCCCTTTAATATAGTGCGTAAATTATATAAAAGCAATAAAATTTATCTTGAAAAAAGAGTACCGCTATGTTATACTTACAATAAGGTTTGCGTATGCAACCATAGTGAAAGGATGTAGAAACTATGGCAGAGATACAAAGTAAGAAAAAGGCATCAGGAAGAAGAAAGGCGCTGTCTGTATTTGGCATAATTTTTGTTGCAGCAGGCATATTTTTGCTGGCATTTGGACTTTCTTTTAAAATTATGACGTTACCCGAAAAGAATGCCACAGACGGCAACAGCCCTGAGGCACAGATTGAGCGTCTTGAGAAAGAGAATGCAGAACTTGAGGAAGACATCAGACGCCTTGAAGAAGAGAATGAGATTCTGATGGGCGGAGGGTCTTCAACAAGTATTCCGACTATGTCAAGTACATCAGGCTCTTCGGGTACATCGGGCTCGTCAAACTCATCAGGCTCATCAAGTTCGAAAAGTTCATCAAGTTCATCGAGTTCGTCAAGTTTATCGGGTTCATCAAGTTCATCGGGTTCATCAAAATCATCCGGTTCGTCGGGCTCTTCAAAGACATCGGGCTCATCAGGGTCTTCAGGTTCTAACAGCATAGGATATCAGGACTAAGTACAAATATGATAATAAAGTAAGTGAATGTATAAAGAAAGGGAGAATTTATATGGAACCGAAATACAAAAGAATAATGCTAAAAATCAGCGGAGAGGCGCTTGCGGGAGACAAGGGATTTGGCCTTGAACAGGCAACAATCGATGCTATTGCAGTAAAAATAAAAGAGTGCTACGATATGGGAGTACAGATTGCCATTGTTGTTGGCGGCGGAAACTTCTGGAGAGGCCGCACAGGTGAGGGCATGGACCGTTCACGTGCTGACCATATGGGTATGCTTGCAACTGTAATAAATTCTCTGGCGCTGCTTGATGCTCTTGAGCATCTTGGAGTAGAGGGCAGAGTGCAGACAGCAATTGAGATGAGACAGATTGCAGAGCCATATATCAGACTCAAAGCAGGAGCACATCTTAAGAAAGGCAGAGTTGTTATCTTTGCCTGCGGAACAGGTAACGCTTTCTTCTCAACAGATACAACTGCGGCGCTCAGAGCGGCAGAAATTGATGCAGAGGTAATTCTTCTTGCTAAAAAGGTTGACGGCGTATATGACAGCGACCCAAATGTTAATCCTAATGCTACCAAGTTCAAAGAACTCAGTTTTATGGAGGTTCTCAACCGCAAACTTGGGGTTATGGACTCAACCGCAACATCACTTTGTATGGACAACAATATTCCGATTGTTGTATTCGGCCTTGATGACCCCGAGAATATAAAGCGCGCGGTAATGGGCGAGGAAATCGGAACTTACGTTGGTAAATAAACAGTATAAAATCAGTTATGCCAGAGGTGGCAGAAGGGAGTATATATATGCAGAATGCAGAAAATAAAATGAACAAAGCAATAGCAGCAATGGAGGCAGACTATGCATCTATCAGAGCGGGTCGTGCAAACCCTGCTATACTTGATAAAATTACAGTAGAATATTATGGTGTTGCAACACCTCTTGCACAGGTTGGTACAGTTTCTGTGCCCGAGGCAAGATCTATAGTTATTCAGCCATGGGATGCAACACTCCTTAAAGAGATTGAAAAGGCTATTCAGACATCTGATATCGGTATAAACCCCAATAACGACGGTAAAGTTATCCGTCTTAACTTCCCGCCTCTTACAGAAGAGCGAAGAAAAGAACTCAGCAAGGGTATTTCAAAAAGAGGCGAAGAGTGTAAGGTTGCTATCAGAAATATCAGACGTGATGCAATCGAAGGCTTTAAAAAGCAGAAGAAAGATAACGAAATTACTGAGGACGATTTAAAAGGTCTTGAGGAACAGATTCAGAAACTTACTGATAAGTTTGTTAAGAAGATTGATGAACTCACATCTGCTAAAGAAAAGGAGATTATGGAGGTCTGATCTTTTATAATCTTTTGGTTTGGGTGTGATATTGTGTTCTTCAGAAAAAAAGAAAAAATTACAGAAACGCTTGATTTGACCTGTATGCCGAAGCATATCGGGATAATTATGGACGGCAACGGCAGATGGGCTAAACGCCACGGTCTGCCAAGAAGTGCAGGTCACAGACAGGGTGCAAAAACTCTTGAGATGATTGCAGGCTATTGTGGCAGTATCGGCGTTGAGGTAATCACTGCATATGCATTCTCAACAGAGAACTGGTGCCGTCCTGAAGAAGAGGTCAATGCCCTGATGGATTTGCTCTATGACTATTTGTCTCAGGCAAAGACCAGATTTGCAGATAAAAACTGCAGACTCTTAATCAGCGGAGATATGTCGAGATTCAGCGATAAAATCAGAACTGCTATGAAAGAAGCAATGGATGTCACCAAAGACGGCAGTAAGATAACTATAAATCTTGCCCTTAACTATGGTGGCAGAGACGAGATTGTCCGTGCGACAAAGGCGTTGTGCAGAGATGTTGTGTCGGGCAGCAAAGATATTGAAAAAATTGACGAGAAGGTATTTGACGGTTATCTTGATACTGCTGATTTGCCCGAGGTCGATTTGATAATACGTCCAAGCGGAGAGCAGAGATTGTCAAACTTTTTGCTTTGGCAGGCGGCGTACGCTGAGTTCTGGTACAGTGATGTTTGCTGGCCTGATTTTGGTGAAGCAGATATGCGCTCTGCAATTATTGATTTTCAGAAGCGCAACAGAAGATTTGGCGGAGTATAGAAGAATTGTTTGGTAAGGAGGTATAATGATGGGGGCGTCTTTTAAAAAGAGACTCTTGACGGCACTTATTGGTGTGCCGCTCATAATACTTGTGCTGCTTGGCTCAAAACTTATGATGACTTTGTTTGTAATGGCGGCATCCCTTATTGGACTTTATGAATATTACAGGGCAGTAGGTCTTTTAAAGCATAAGACGCTGTGCGCAACAGGATGCGTTGCTGCAATTGTAATTTCTTCGGCACTGACTTTGCCCGCATCTGTGTCTCTTATCCTTGTATATGTATTTATTGTTGCATTATTTGTTTTAATGCTTGCAGAGAATAAGCAGGGCATAGGAATGGTCCATATCGGAATGTTGCTGTTTGGCCTTGTATATATTCCTTATATGATGTCTCATATAATATACATAAGATCAATGGAATATGGTAACTTTTATGTCTGGCTTGTGTTTGTAGGTGCGTTTTTAACAGACACGTGTGCATACTTTGTAGGTTGCCTTATGGGGCGGCATAAACTTTGCCCCACAATCAGCCCGAAGAAAACAATAGAGGGAGCGGTCGGCGGCCTCCTCGGCGGCGGACTTTCATTTGTGGCATACGGAGCCATAATAAACTGCTTCTTTACTCAGGCGCTTGGAGGAAAGACCCTCAGCCTGACAATGTTGTTTGTGCTTGGCCTGATTGCGGCACTTGCGTCAGAGATTGGTGACCTTGTGGCGTCCTCGATAAAGAGACAGTTTGGAATCAAGGATTTTGGCGATGTCTTCCCCGGACACGGCGGTATGCTTGACAGATGCGACAGTATAATCCTTGTAGCACCGACAATATTTCTGTTTTTGTATAATGTAAATATTTTAGTATAGATAAAAAGCCTGTTTGTATGAACAGGCTTTTGTTATAAAAGTTGCCCGATTAATGTTGTATGGCACGATTGGGATGCAGAAAGATATGGAACAGATTCACCTGAATATAAAATGCTTACAGGGTTAAACACAGCATATGAAAGAGCAAACACGTATGGACATTGGTCGGGCGATAAGGAACGAATAGCCCATTTAGCGGCTACATTAAGAGTGACTGACACAAACATTACCGACGTTATTGTGATGAACAATCGTCAGGGCGCCATCAATAATGGGCATAATGCGTTGTTCAAGATATGGGGAAAACAATGTGATTACGTTGTTTCGCTGATTTTATTAGCAGGCGGAATTGAATACGAGCAGAAGTTAAAGCCTAATAATTCGTATGAATTGTTTAAAGACAATAAAACATATTGGGAGAATCAATCATGGAGTGATTAGGGATACGGATTAATCTGCAAAGTCAAAATATTGCTTGAATGTATTACAAGTTTATAATATACTTTGTTTGAGGTGAAGTTATGAAGAAGATAAATTTCGTTACAAATATGTTAATACCTGTTTTGTGGATTATATTGTTTTTCTTCTCAAAGGATGAAGTGTTTGGAATAGATTATGGAGATGTATACATCTTTTTATGGATTGCAATACCAATAGGTATGTTTGTTTTTAACACATTCACAGAAAAGAAAATTAATAAACTTTCATTATTGTATATCGTATCTGCAGGGATGCAGATACTAGGTATATTTATACAAGTATTTCTTCATTATAACTTTATATCCGGCGATCCCGGGACGTCTGCAGTAGGACAATTGATAATTATAATTACTGCTATTTTAAATCTTATTCTTTCTTTCGTCGGAATAGTTATAAGAAGTATTATATCAAGGTTTAAAAAAATTTAATCTGCAATCATGCTTATGCGGTGAGATAATATGAAAAAGAAGTATATATTGATTATTGTGAGCAGTATTCTTATTCTTGTCATAGCTTGTAATATCAAACCAATTTTGCATTATACATCAGAATTATTTTGGGATATTGTCTGCGAGCAATTGAATAGAGAAGAGGCGGAAAGAGAGCGCAAAACGTCAAATGGTGAGCTTGTGCGCGGAAGAGATACCATTCTTATTTGGGGAAACTTATATGAAATTGGACATTATTATGATGGTAATGATTTAACCCTTGAGGGACAAAATGTAAGTGGTTGTATTTTAGAAAACATAAAGGACCATAAGGTCAAAGGAGATAAACTCTATGTAATATCGGACGAGGGGTATGCAACAATTGACACAGAAAATATATGTAAGGTGTGTGTGGGAGAGGGAGAACAAATATCTCAAAAAATTGAGTTTGAGAAAATTCTATATCTGAATTCCTACGATGAATTTTCCAACGAAGAAAAGAAAGTTTTTGAAAAAATGAGTAAGTAGCATAAAATGCGAAGGAGTATCTGCATTGAACCTAAAAGCATAACAAAAGCCTGTTCGTATGAACAGGCTTTTGTTATGTCATGAAGCCAAATTTTGTTTTTATTCTGTTGAGTTTTTCTATCATAGGTTTGCCGATAAGGGTGAGGAAAACTGTCGTTGACAAACTGTGTATTATATCAAGGGGAAACCCTGCTATATATGAAGCAATTATCATACTAAAAGTCGACTTTGTCTGCATCATTATCACCGATGCAGGGTTTGTGATTCCTCCGTATATAACAAGAGTGGCGAGAAATCCAAAGATGCAAAGCAATGGGATATTTACGGACTTACTCTTTTTGAAGAGTAGCCCCGATATAAAGCCGATAAGCCCAAAGGCAACCATCTGCCACGGGGCCCATGGTCCTTGCCCAAAAAAGAAATTGGATACAAAGGCAGAGGCGGCACCTACCAGAAAGCCTGCCTCTCCCCCAAGGCATATCCCTGCCACAATAACAATTGCCGCAACGGGTTTAAATTGGGGCACCATATAAAAAACACTTCTGCCTGCTACCGCAATGGCGCAAAGAACACTGATGACTACGAGTTCTCTTGCCTTTGGCTTGCCCGACTCAAATGAAAGAAAAAATGCACCAATGGTTTCTAAGATAATCATTATGCTTATAAAGTAATATTTTCTGTCATGCGAAAAAGCGCTTCCTGCAAAAATTGTAAGCGGAATCGCAAGCAAAATAAGCAGAGTGGCGATAAGTGCTTTTTTTATAGTCCTTTTTTCTTTTTTCAACTGTTTTTCTGAGTTATCGGATTTAAAATCCCCGTAGTCTTTCTCATTTGTTTCAGGGTGGTTGTCGGGTTTTGCGGGCGGATGTTGAGTTTTTTGCAAACTTCCTCCGCAGGCAAGTATTATATCCTCGGTTAAAATTGCGTCAGGAAGAATATGCCTTGCCATTTTATTTGCAGCGGTGGTGTAAAAACTTTTACCGCAGAAGAACTCTCTCGGGCTGCCGATAGATGTAATATTGCCATCGAAAAACAGTGTGCATCTGTCTGCATATCTCGCGCAGAATTCAGTATCGTGAGACACCATAACAATGGTAGTGCCCTTTGATTTAAGGTCATTTATAACCTGCGCAAACTCCTGTTTGAATACTGTGTCCTGACCTTTTGTCGGCTCGTCCATTAAGATGATTTCAGGAGATTTAAGAAGTACCTTTGCAATGGCCGCTCTTTGTTGCTCACCCCCCGATAGATCATAGGGGTGGTAGTCAAGCAGAGCGTCAATGTGACAAAGAGAAGAGGCGTTCTTTACTTTGTCTGCTTTTTCTTCTTCTGAGAGGTCAGAGGTTGACAGGGCATCTAAAAGGTCAAGATAAACAGTCGATTGTGTAAATAGTGTCTGTGGGTTCTGAGGCACAACACCGAGAACTTTGCCATATAAATCAGGCACCTTTTCAAGAGGAACGCCCTTTATGTATATTTTGCCTCTGTATGGCATAATGAGACCTGCAATCAGCGATAGCGCAGTTGTTTTGCCTGCAGCGTTTCCACCCATAATAGTATAAATTTCGCCTTTTAATACCTCAAGACTGAGATTGGATATTACATCGGGCAAGTTTTTATCGTAACGGAAGAACACATCCTTTATCTTAATAACAACTTCTCTGTTTTCTATATTTAAATGTTGTTGCTTTGGAATAATCGTCGGGTTTAAAGGGGTTAATTTTGAGTATTCGTCAAGCCAGAGTCTGCCATCACGAATTGTAAGGGGGCAGGGCAAATCATTGTTTACCATACTGTGGGCCTGTATAGGTGTAGGCAGGGCGCTAAACATCTCACTTTGTGACTCTTTCAGTTCGTTCCCAATTTGGCTTGGCGGACAATCGGCAATTATTTTTCCGTTATCCATTACAACAACTCTGTCGGATATTAAAATGACATCCTCTAAACGATGCTCGGTTAAGATTACGGTTGTGCCAAGGTCCTGATTTACTCTTTTGACAATGTTAAAAAAATCCGCCGTTGCAATTGGGTCAAGTTGGCTTGTGGGCTCGTCAAGTATAAGAATTTCGGGCTGCATAACCATAATCGATGCCAGATTTAAAAGTTGCTTTTGTCCGCCTGACAGGTCGGACGTTTTTTTATGAAACCAGTTTTGTATACCAAAGAATGTTGCCATTTCCGAGACTCTTGCTCTTATTTCGGCAGTGGAGTATCCAAGACTTTCAAGACCAAAAGCCAGTTCGTGCCATACCTTGTCGCAGACCAGTTGATTATCAGGGTTTTGCATAACAAAGCCAATTTTGGTTGCGTCCACTCGTGGGTCAATTTTGTTCAGGGGTAGGTCGCAAAACAGAACTTTGCCTGTTTTGTTGCCATATGGTGACAAAGACGGCTTTAAGAGACGAAGAAGAGTTGTCTTACCACATCCTGATTTGCCGCAAAGTGTTATAAACTCCCCGTGGTTTATGGTAAGACTTATGTCGTCAATGGCCTTGCGGTTGCGGTTTGGATATGTAAAACTTAAATTCTGGATTTTATAGATTTCCATCTTATCACCTCCCATAGTTCAGTTATAACAGGGTAAACGCAAAGTGCAAAATACGAAGCAAAAACGCTTATGCTAAATGCCGTAAGTTTGCTGCCGGCAATTGACGGAAAGTATGTATAGTCCATTCCGCCCGTTATGGCACCGAGCAAGACATATGCACCAAGCAACAAAAAGTATATAAGGGATATAGCGTCTTTTTTTGTAAAAGTAAATATCGAAAAACTTGTCCGCCCGGGCAGCCCGTAGCCACGGGCTTTCATACTGTCTGATGTTTCTACAGAGTTTTCAAGTGCCTTAGTTATCCCGATTGACAAAATAGTAAGGCCGCTCTTTGCTCTCTGCAGTATACTGCCTGATGGGACGGCAATGCCCTGGCATTTTTGTGTCTTTGTAATATCCTTAAAGTCTTTTAAAAACTTTGGGATAAACCTCAGCGTCATCGAGAAAATCAATGAAAGCGAGGGAATGATTCTGCCAAACAAGTACATAAGCGCATCACTCGTCATTACCTCGTTAAAGCACGAAAAACAGCATATCACACTTATAATCATTGCCGATGCCGAGAGCCCGTAAACTGCAGATTCAAAAGTCAGGGGGTTTCCTTCGGGCAAGTATGTGATAATTGTTGTGCCCTGATGATTAAAGAGAGGGTTGATAATTGTCATAATAACCGCCATCGGCAGTAAAATAGTAAGGGCAAACTTCAATGCGTCTCTGCCTTTGAGCAATAACAGATATGTAAAGGAGCATAAGAGAGATATAGAAAGAGAGACGGGATGCATAAAAAAGCACGAAAAACCAATCACAAGTACAAAATAAACAAATCGTACTATGGGATGGTATGTTTTAAATTCTGTTGTCTTCATATCCGGCCCTCCTTTCGTATAACAAAAAAGCTGCGATAATTATAAAAATTACCACAGCTGAGTTTTTCTGTGCCGCATCACAAATTATCTGCCCAAAATTACAGATAAAAATGTTATCTTATACAGATAAATTTCCAAGATAACACCAAAGCAGGTCTTGTGACTTACGCCATATGGATAGTCCGCATCTTTATACTCTGCCTTCTCGGTTTCCCAATGACCGGCTTTCGCCGACGGGCATAAAGACATTTGGCGCACACACCGACAGGTATCGCAGAGGATTCTCACCTCATTCCCTTTCCACCGACTATGCCTTGACAAAAAGCCTTTTACAGCGTAGCCGACACTTTGTGTGAATTCAGTATTTTTTTATAATATAACATAAATTTCTGTATAAATCAATGGATAACGCGAATAAAGTATAAAAAATCAAACATAATGAAGAACTTAAAGAGGAGGCTGGCTTGCAAAAAGGTGTTGACAAATGTGGGCTTCGGGTGTATAATGTACTAAATTAAAAACAAACCGTTGAGGCAGAAAAAAGGCAGATAAAGAACTTTAAGAGCGAGTGGATGGTGGTGAGAGTTCCACAAAGGTCTCCTGCGTAATATGGACTGTTGAGGGCTGTGTTAAATGCACGGACGCAAGGCTCGCGTAAGAAGTCGGGGGTATATTTGTACTTCGCAAGTGCACAGGATGAACTGTGAAACAAGGTGGCACCGTGGATAATGTTGTTATTCGTCCTTGGCAGGAAATATGTATTTCTGTCGGGGGCGTTTTTATTTTGTAAGGCGTGACGGAAGTGCAAAACAGGAGGAAACCTTATGAAAATGACAAAATGATGGCGAATTTGTGCTTTACTTAATGAGAATATATAAGAAAATAATTCTTGGAGGAATATAAAGATGATATTTAATAATGTTGATTTTGATACCTATTTTAACAACTATCCTGATAAAAACGGATACTTCGGTAAGTACGGCGGAGTGTATATCGACGAAAAACTCAAAGTCGCAATGGCAGAGATTACAGATGCATATTTTTCAATCTGTCAGTCAAGAAAATTTATTGCGGAACTTCGCAGAATCAGAATGGAGTTTCAGGGCAGACCTACTCCGATTTCACATCTTGAAAGGCTCTCTGACAGTATTGGTACAGGCGTGCAACTTTATGCAAAGAGAGAGGATTTAAACCACTCAGGCGCACACAAACTCAATCACTGCATGGGTGAGGCTCTTCTTGCAAAGTATATGGGCAAAAAGAAGGTTATTGCCGAGACGGGAGCAGGTCAGCACGGCGTTGCTCTTGCAACTGCGGCTGCATATTTTGGCCTTGAATGTGACATCTATATGGGAAGCGTTGACATAAAGAAGCAGGCGCCAAATGTAGCGAGGATGAAGATTCTCGGTGCAAATGTAATTGAGGTTACACACGGATTGCAGACCCTTAAAGAATCTGTTGATGCTGCTTTTGATGCGTATAGCAAAGAATACAACGATGCGATATATTGTATCGGTTCGGTTATGGGCCCTCACCCCTTCCCGATGATGGTGCGTGATTTCCAGAGCGTTGTGGGTATAGAGGCAAGAGAACAGTTCATTGATATGACAGGACATTTGCCAAATGCAATAGTTGCCTGCGTCGGCGGCGGTTCAAATGCAGCAGGGCTCTTTGCAGGATTTTTGAATGACCCTGTTGATATATACGGTATCGAGCCGTTCGGCAAGGGTGAAAAGTTAGGCGACCACGCGGCAAGCCTTAAGTATGGCACAGAGGGAATAATGCATGGGTTTAACAGCATTATGCTGAAAGATGAAAATGGCGAGCCTGCACCTGTATATTCTGTTGCAAGCGGTCTTGACTATCCGTCATCAGGCCCTGAGCATGCATTCCTGCAGGAGATCGGCAGAGTAAAGTATGACGGCATAAACGACGATGAGACTATTGATGCGTTCTTTACACTGTCAAGACTTGAGGGTATTATTCCTGCGATTGAGAGTGCACACGCAGTTGCATATGGCATCAAACTTGCAAAGACGATGGATAAGGGTTCTATCCTTATAAATCTCTCGGGCAGAGGCGATAAAGATATGGACTTTATCATAGAAAACTACGGAATAAGATAAGAAAAACAGGTTTCCTTTCAGGAAACCTGTTTTTTGGTGCGGATGTTCTTATAGGATTTGTGCGTAAATGCAGTAAAATCAAGGGTTTTAGGCGGTCAATATAAGCATTTATCCTCAAAACTCGATATGATATAAATCTCGTTGCCGTAAGGCAACATATCGAGCCGTCAGGCATATCGAGTTCCAACGGAACATATCGAAAATCTCGCAGAGATTTATATCGATGAAAAAGCGACAAGTCGAAACTTGTCGTTTTTTCTGGTGCGGATGACAGGACTGTTACTCTTTTTAAGGGAGTGCCCTGTATCGCACTATTAACCTGCTTTTTCTATATTAAATTCGTTGTTAAACTCTACCGTTCCGACAAACTTATAATAAATATTTATATCCTGATAAGTTTCGCCCTGATATTCATACTTTTCACCGACTTCAATTCTGTCTATAAGCTCATGAAGAATCTCATAGTTGAGTTCTTTAATTCCAATGTACTTTTCAATTAAGTTTACAAAGTCTATGGCATTATCCTTTGACTTGTGGTATTTGTTAAGCTCACCTTCTATTCTTGATGCTTCGGCTTTTAATTCTGCCTGTTCTTCTTCATATCCT